>JAPKXQ010000048.1 GCA_026394765.1 Methanomicrobiales archaeon | reverse complement strand
GGTGACATGGATCAGGGGGGCCTTCTTCATCTCCCTGGCATAGGAGATCGCCGCACCGGCAGCTGATACCGCACCAGCGAGCGCAGTGCAGCCAAAGCCATCGAGTGTTGCAACTCCAAAGTGTTCGAGGAGTACCCGGGTTGCCGAGGTCTCGTTGAAAGCCTCCTCACGATATGGTGTCACCATGATACCGAGGCCTGAGAGGACGAGGCGAAGTTGTTCAGGACACGATGGAGAGACGATACACTCTGGGGTCCGGTACTGGGCAGCAAATGAGAGAATGTCCTGATAGGCCTGGTCCAGAGGGCATGTTGTCACGAAGAACTCCCCGGTGGAGATCTCAAGGAGTGCGATGCCTGCAAGTGTATGTGTGACAGGAGCAACTGCCATCAGGTAGTGCGCATCTGCACCCCCAATCATTCCCGCATCGATAACCGTCCCTGGTGTGATCACGCGGACAACATCGCGTCGTACCACACCCTTAGCCTGGCGGGGGTCCTCTACCTGGTCACAGAGCGCGACACGGTAACCACGGGCTATCAACCTGGTGATATACCCTTCTGCGGCGTGGTAAGGGAGCCCGGCGAGGGGGATACGTCTTCCCTCACGGTCCCGGGAGCGTGAAGTGAGCGTCAGACCGAGTTCCCGTGCCATCAGTTCAGCGTCTGAACCGAAAGTCTCATAAAAGTCCCCCATGTGAAAGAAGAGGACTGCATCGGGGTACTGCCGCTTGAAGGAGGAGTACTGGGCCATCGCAGGGGTCTCACCACTCGGAACAGGGCACTGCGAAGAAGGCAATGCTTCCCCGGGATCTTTCGGGGAGAGAGACTGACCCCCCCCGCCAGGGCCCGTAGGGCCCAATTTTTCATCCTCCGAAGAGTTATTTCGTATTGCCTGACTTTTTTTGCCCACCTGAGCCTTCCTCCTGCCCAATCGATAGGAAGCACCATGAGAAATGCATGGCGATATGAGCATGGAGGAATACGGGGATGTTTCTTGATAACCTTAAGTAGAATAACCAGAAAAATGAGGATCTATGACTTTGAGGTTTGTCACCCCTCTCACTATGGTCGGTCTCGTCCTCCTCGCATCGGTCTTCCTCGCCGGGTGCTCAACGCAGCGCCAGGAGGGAGGTGGGCCCCAGGTTACAATGCCTCAAAAAACTGTTTCTATGGACCAGAGAGAGCGCCCCACCATTGCGCAATCGGGTGAAGGGCAACGAACGCTTCCCACGCGGCCATCTGGTTCAATACCATCAGTCAGGCCGACGGTGCCTTCAACACTGCCCGGCAGCTTACCGGTAACCCTTCCTCAGTCGATTTCGCAGAACATCACAGCAATCTATGAAGCAGCCACAGAGCTCTCGGCCGAGTGGGATGCCAACGGACTCACCTGCACCGACAAGTCCTGTACCGGCCAGTTCGTCAATACCGCAGACGACACCCTCACCATCACCACCACATACTATGCATCCGGGGACGAAGCGCACACCGCTTACCTCGCTGATAAGGCAGCCCATGCAGGAGACAGGACTATGGACTTGACCACAGGTGACGAGTCCTTCGCATGGCAGCGCCAGGTGACTACGAGCGGCGCTGACATCCGGGAGCAGACCATCCTCGCGCAGGTAACTTATATTGTTAAGAATGGAAAGGCAACGATGGAAGAAGCCGCAGCGATAGCAACGCAGATAGCAAAGAACATCCCCTGATTCAGTATAGGGTCACACTTACCCCTTTTCTCTTCATTATTTGGATGCGTGTAGAATTTTCAATGACGTATTTTTGATCTGATTAATCGAGCCTGATACAAAAAATCCGATATTATCTGCCAGTATCTATCAGATACTCAATAAAGTAAATCGGATAAAAATCTACGTCTAGACAGCGTTTTGTTATCCAATTCATAACCAGGATCATTTTCTTTCGAATAACATTATTCATCCCAAGTAATTATAAAAATATTAAACATACATCCATCTCCCTTTCTGGAGATAGCCAGATAGCCCTTTTAGGGGGAACCACTGATGAGTCGGCTACTTCGAGACGCGATCTCTCGATAAAGTCCCGTCATTAGGGCCAGGCTGAGGCCGCCCCCTAATACTCTTATGGTTCGATAGAGAGATTGCTCTGCTATAGAGCCATCTTTCTCATTACATGCGGAAAAGGCCACCCAATGTCCCATGACACATGCATACTTCCTCGTTTGAGTAGCACATGTGGGCAATTATAAGGTGCAGTCCTAGGGAAAGATAGCCGAGTATTTAACTGGATATCTGATTTTTGTAAAAAGTCTTGTCAGACATCTTCACGAGATCAATCTTTGGTTCTATCGCATCACCTAGACTTGGTTATTAGAATGCTATCATAATACGCCGATGCAATTGATCGCCACTTGCACAGAGGTCCTGGATAATAATTACCCAATGAGTGGGTTTCGTTCAGAGGGAAGACTTCATCTTTTCTTGGTGGGTCGTGTGGGATATCGTAACCCTAACCACGTCATAATAGACCATCTTTAAGTTTCCCTTTTCCTGGAGAGGGAGAAGCGAAAGGTTCCCCTATCTTTCTTGATGAGAGACCACCCCTCAAATGCTTTATTCGGCGGGCGAGTTATCCATGGAATTAGAATTTTTAATTGTGAAGTATAAAATTGATAAATAATTCAATTTACTGAATAAAGTTATCTTACCCACTCTGTTACGACTAATTGAGAAGATAACACCAGTTCCCATAAAAAACCTGGCCCAATTCAATTCACATCCGTTAAATAGTAAGGGCGAATACCCACTGTGATGAAGAATAAATCACGACCCCTAGGGGTCACGATCATCGGAATCCTCTACATCCTTGGTGGACTCATCACCCTCTCTAGAAGTATTGTCGGATCTGCAATCATGGATTTCGTGGGACTTGGACCAATAAGCACTATATTCGGAATTGCTGCAACAATTCTGGGCATTATCAGCCTGGTACTTGGTGTCGGATGTTTCATGGGCTGGGGGTGGGTCTGGACATTTGCAGTCATCGTCAGCATCCTAAATATTATCATGTCCATCGGAGGGTGGGCAATAAGCGGTTTTTCAGGGATTGTTGAGCCCCCTCTGGTGATCGGGGTTATTATCCCGGCAATTATCCTCTGGTACCTCTTCCAGGAGAATGTGAAACGCTACTTTGGAAAATAATAAATCCCCCACCTTTCTATTTTCCATGGTCCCTATTCTACGGGAATTAATGGGAGCCTGATTGTACCAAACTTTGAAAAAATCATCGTTTCATCGAGGAATTACTTCTCCGATAAATCTTTGTCTTTCAATCTTTCTTTTTCTTTTCTGTTCTATCTCACCTCAATTACAGAGAGATTCCTGTATTGTCTGAACTTTGGACTCAAGCAGACCTGAGGGGTTCGTATGCTATCGACGTGATAAGAGAGCAATGCACTTGGATTCAGATCTCCAACTATAATGGGGAGAGAGGATTAGTCCCCTGCATAATTTAACTTTTTTTCCAGAACCCATGCTTATTACAGTAGATACGAACCTTTTTGACCTGGTCAGGGTCAATGCAGAAGTCAGATTCAGGAGTGTCACCGGGTTTCAGTGTCTTCGTGTAGAGGAACGTATCTCCCATCACTTCTATCCAAACTATGTGGTGATCAGCCTCCATTGGGTGAGGTACAGCTCCGACCTTAATCCTTGTCCCGGTTGGTATCTTCTCAACCACCGGTGCATGCTTCTCCTTTCCTTCATCAACCGTCTTTTCTGAACACCAGGTCATAGGTTGACCACAGCAGGAGAGAGTCCCTGAACCCTCATTAACGATCAGGACCATCTTCCCACATTGGTCACAGCTCAACAACTCTAACATACACTAACCACTCCTTTCATTTTTCATGGGGTAAAAACTCTCGGATAGATCTTGCATGAGCCAAGAGACGATGCACCACGTAACTCTTTACCGGTGACCTCATCCAGACTGTATGTATAGATCACTTGATAATCAGAGATTCGGTATAAAAATGTTTGGGATACCCCCAATAATAGATCCCTTTCAGGGTAGTGATTCCAGTAAGCCAGAGTTAACGCTACCCACCATCAAGAATTAGTCAGCGTTTCACTCAAATATTCGTTCAAGGCAACTGCAGAGAATCTGCCCGGGAGTGAGAAATAATTATTATACTCGCTTAATTTGAGAGATTGAAAAAATTACACCTGATCTGACATAAATTGGTCTATCTCAATTTTGATGCGGTCCAGGTGAGTCTACCGACACGCTGCTGCCAATTCGATGTTCCCAAAAGTATCTCTTTCTTACCATTTCTCACCTCACACGTTCACACCCCACGAAGGGTGACCTTATTGATCTCCACTACCTTCATGTCTGGGCCGGGTAACCCATTGCTGAGTGATCGTAGGGATGAAGCTGCTTACCGAACCCGAGGGACTTGCCCTCCTAAAGAAGTATGGCGTTCCCATACCTGCCTTTCGATTAGCTTCGACTCAAGAAGAGGCAATGGAGCACGCAGATGCGATCGGCTACCCTGTTGTGGTAAAGGTGGTCTCCCCTGCCATCGTGCACAAGAGCGATCTGGGGGGGGTTATGGTGGGCCTCACGAACAGGGATGCAGTAAGGGCCGCATGGGACGAGATGATGGCGCGCATCAGCGCGTCACCCTATGCCGGGACAATCCAGGGAGTCATCGTAGAAGAGCAGATCAGGCCCGGGCTTGAAATGATCGTAGGGGGAAAAACTGACCCGACCTTTGGAAAAGTTTTGACCTTCGGGTCTGGAGGCGTACTGGTCGAACTGATAAAGGACGTCGTGACACGGGTCCTGCCCCTCACCCGGGAGGAGATCTCAGGGATGGTTCTATCTATCAAGGCCGCCGCGCTGATGAATGGTTACCGGGGGGGGCCACACCTTGCAAAAGACGCACTTATCGATGCAATCAGTACCCTGGCCAAAATGTTTCAGGAAGAGGAAGACCTGGTAGAATTTGATATCAACCCTATTGTACTCACTCCTAGCGGGTGTTTTGCGGTCGACGCGAGGATCTACCAGCGAAGAGGTGACGAGGAACTCCATCCTGTACTCACCCGTGTGTCGCGCGCCCTCCTCTCTCCCGGTGCCCTCTCACCCAGGGCTATCGCAGTTATCGGTGCGTCATCAGACCCCACCAAGGTGGGTTATGCGGTGATGCGCAATTTGCTCGCGTTCCCAGGGACTGTGTACCCTGTCAACCCTCACCGGGCCACCATTATGGGAAGGAAGGTATATCCTGACCTAGCATCACTCCCCGGCCCAATTGATATGGCAGTGATCGCAGTGCCTGCTCCCCTCACTCCCACCCTGATGCAGGAGATAGGATATAAGGGGGCGAAGGTTGCAGTGGTCCTCTCGGCAGGATTCCGTGAGACTGGCCAGGAGGGAGCTGCCCTCGAAGATAAGCTCGTCGCTGCCGCACAGCGTGCAGGTGTCCGTCTGGTCGGCCCCAACTGCCTTGGTATCATGCTCCCCCACATCGGCCTTAACACAACCTTCGACCCCGTCTCACCCAGGCCCGGGAGGATCGGCTTCATCTCCCAGAGCGGGGCAATAATTACCACCATTGTGGACTGGAGTATCCCTGAGGGGATAGGGTTCTCTGCAGTGATAAGTGTGGGGAACCAGTCTGACCTCGGATTCACCGACTATCTCCCCTACCTTGCACAGGACCCTTCTACACGGGCGATCATCCTCTATATCGAAGAGATCACTGATGGTTCGGCATTTATGTCAATTGCCCAAGAGGTGACAGAGAGGGTCCCAATAATCGGCCTTAAATCCGGCTCTTCATCGATGGGAAAGCAGGCTGCATCATCCCACACCGGGTCACTTGCGGGATCGTATGAGGTTTATCAGGCCGCATTCCTCCAATCAGGAGTTATTCCGGTGTATTCCCTGCGAGAGGCCTTCGATGTCGCCGAGCTCCTCTCGAGCGAAGGGTACCCGCGGGGACCTCGAGCGGTTGTGGTCACCACAGCCGGGGGATTTGCGGTGCTCAGCTCTGACTATGCGGAGCAGTACAATATCGAGATGGTCCCTCTCGACGATGCCCTCCTCGCTCAGCTCGACACGTTCCTCCCACCCCTCTGGAGCCACCACAACCCCATGGACCTTATCGGGGATGGGGGCGCCGACAGGTTTGCAAGAGTCTTTGACTGTCTCCTCGCTCGTAGTGAGGCATGGGACATAGCATTTGTCATCGCAATACCATCAGCAATTCTGGACCCCAACCAGATAGCGCAGGAGATTGTCAGGTTCACCCGTCATACCGAGAACATGGTGGTAGGTTGCATCCTGGGAGGCGATTCGATGAAGAGCGGCATGCGGTTTTTACGTGAGCACGGTGTCCCCAACTACGGCGATATTGAAGACGCGTTCCGGGCTGTAGGAAAGCTCCTTTATGCCAGGAACACCATCAAAAGAACTCCCCGGGGGACTGGATGAGCGTTTTTCTTATAATTGCGTCAGGGACGGCCTTCGGGCACGACATCGCGAGGCACTCTCAATGACAGGAGAAACTCCAGCAAGTGAGCATTTCAGGCAGGGGCTCACCTACGCATCCAAAGACCTCTTTTCAGAGGCCGTTGTGGCCTTCGAGTCTGCGATCACCGCAGACCCCACATATGTTGAGGCATGGAACAACAAGGGTGCTGCCCTTATGGAGTTAGGGGACTACGATGAGGCGATACGCCACTTCGAGAATGCCATTGCGATCGCTCCCCTGTGCGCCGAGGCATGGTACAACAAGGCTGTGGCGCTCATTTTCATTGGTGAGGACGGGGATGCCCTGGAGGCTTTCGAACAAGCATCTGCCCTCGGACACGGCCTCCATGACCTTGAGATTATCGATGCCATCCGATCAGCATCTGCCAGGTCACTCGATACGAACAACCCGGCCGGTGCGCTCCGTTGGTGTGACCTCCTCATCGTATGCAATCAAGGTGACCCTGATACCTGGAACGAGCGTGGGTGTTCACTCTTTCAGCTTGGTCGCTATGAAGAAGCTCTGGCCTCTTTCGATGGGGTGATAAAGTTGGTCCCCGATGGCATCGATGCCTGGAAGAACCGGGGGGCGGCACTGCGAAAGTTAAATCGCCATATCGAGGCTGAGCGGTCATTCCAAACTGCAGAAGAGTTTTTACACATAAGACGCTGATAAATGCCGAATAGAGACCCTGAATAGTACCGATGTCAACGACGCATACAACCAGTCACATTCTCAAAGATGACTGTCCAGTAACCCACAAAAAGGAATCAACATAAAGGCGAGGAGTAGATTCCAAATTCCTCCTGCAGTCACCATATCACGCCCATGTGACTGCCCTCATTCACCAGAGTACTGGAGAATAGAACGTTGCAGGCTTGTCTGTCAATAGGGGTCTCACATGAAAGAGGCTTAGTCGCCAACTCCCCTCTAGCAGTCGGGCTACTGCCAGAAATTCGACAAGGTCTGGATCTGTATTGCCGCCCGTTTGAAGTTCGAGGGAGATGCGGCCGCTCACCCATGCGACATCAAAGGTTACATTTGCAGATATCTCCAGTATTGTGAGCCCTATCGGTGAGGAAACTAAAAAAAGGTGGTCTAATGAAGCAAGCAGATCCGCCTTGCCTGTTATGATGTGGTGGGGATCGGGGCCGATGGCAGTGAAGTCATCGCTCACCAGTGCAGCGATAGATTGGATCTCCCGTTTCCCAAGGCAGGAGGAGAACTTATCAATGAGGTCAGATACCTCGATGCGGTCCCTTTCTCTGGATTTGGCATCCGAAGTGGGTAATATGCCTGGAGGAAGTTCTCTACCCCCTGGGGCCGCGATCTCTCTCATAGTTGTATGCCCCCCAATATCGGGCTGGATCCTGAATGCACCTTCAAGCGTGACCTGCTGACCGTCAGGGTTGGTGACGCAGACGGTGCGCAGTCCTGGTAAAAGCCCTGCAATTGAGAGTTCGCAGGCGATCTTGGCATCAGACATCACTAAAACCGCATCACATACCTGGTCCGGTGCTCCGGGGGTGCGGATCGTGACCATTGCACCGGGCTGGAATGCATCCCCGGTAAGCGTGAGAGTGACGACCCTATCACCTGCAGTGGCATGGTCTGGGACCATGCCTGATATCAGGGGTTGCCTGGCATTCACCATTAGCCCATATGGCAGCATTGCCCCCTGACCATCCGGGTTCCTGACTGCAACAGTCCACTGCCCTGGTGCTGCTTCACTCATATCGAACTTACAGGAGAGCAGGTTGGAAGAGATCCGGTGTACCTCTACTGCTGCTATCTCTGCCTCTTCGATCCTCGCCAGAAAGACCCGAGATCCAGCCTGGAATCCTCTCCCTCTGATCGTCAGGTCAGCTGAAGGCACCCCTGCAGAGATACATGCCGGGGCAATCGCCTGGACTGCAGGTGCCTGCTCGTTCACCCTGAATACCCCCTGCTGGGTGGCAGATGCCCCGTCAGGGTTGGTAAGGCAGAGAGACCAGATACCAGGCCGGGCTCTGGTCAGTTCAACATGACTTCTGGCTTCAAAGGACGATATAACTTCCAGGTCCACCAAATGGAGCATTTCCCCCTCTTCAGAGACCAGGTGAGCCACGGCACCGGTCTGAAAGTTGGAGCCGGTAAGAACAATTTTTATAGCGATCGTCCCGAGTGGGACGGTCCTGGGAGTGATCGATGAGATGGTGGGTGGTATGGAATGGACAGTCAGGGCATCATGCAAAGGCTCAATTGGTCCTTCACCACAAGCAGCGATCAAGTCCCATACCCCCTTGGAGAGTCTTCCGAGGTCAAATGTTGCTGTGATATGGGAATGGGTCATCACCACGACCTCGCCTTGGACTATAGTCTTGTCTTGTACCAGCGAAATCGTCATTCCCGGTGAGAAATTTCTTCCATGCACAATAAGTGTCGTCCCACCCTGCCCGACAGAGACGACTGCGGGTGTGAGATGAGAGATGATTGGCGAAGGGTTACGGACCACGAGGGGCTGGGAGGCATCGCCACGGCCACCATCAGGGTTCACGACGCCTACAGTCCATAGTCCAGGCGGACTCTGCCGAAGATCAGGGGAGGCAACAATCAAGTGGGATGAGATGACCTGGCTTTCAGGGCAGACAAGATTGTTCATCCCTTCCCGGGAGAGGACCGCCAGAGCACCGGGCTGGAAGTGCTCCCCAGTGACTTGCAAAGCCATAATTTGCGAGGTGATCTCGATACCGACCGGGTGTATGCCCCTCACTAAGGGAAGGGGCTGGTGTACCAGGACAGCATATGGTAAGACCGCCTGTTGGCCAAACGGATCGGTGACAGTGAGGCTCCAATGACCGGGAGCTACCAGGGAAGGATCTAACTGAACCACCAGGTGGGTAGGTGAACAGTCCAGAATCTGCAGGGGGACCGCACTGTACGATCTCCCCCGGGTGAGGATAAGCGAAGAATTTGGGACGAAGTTTCTCCCCCTGATGTGGAGGGTCTGCAGAGCACCGCTCTGGACCATCCGAGGTACGACTGATACAATGACTGGTGGTGGAGATCGCACCTCGAAGGCATCATGCAGTCTGCCCCAGAGACCGTCGGGATTGATGATGTTAATTGTCCACCACCCGCAGCCACCTTCAGGGACCTCCAGGGCACAGGTGAGGGTGGAGGGAGAGATGACGTGACACCCCTGGAGAACAAGGTCAGCTGATCCTGGACGCGAAAGGATGACCGATGCACCCGGAATGAAGTGCTGTCCATGGAGGGTGAGGTCCCGGATGAGTTCCCCGGCGAGGGCATACGAAGGAACTACCCTGGTGAGTGAAGGGGCACGTGCGGTGAGAGTGAGAGCGCCCTGCATGGTGCCAGACTGGCCATCGGGGTTGGTTACCACCAGGTCCCATTTACCGGGTTCCATCTCCCGGGGGTCTACCAGGAGGGTTATCTGACCATGTGCAGTGTGCTGCGCCAAGCCGAGGAGAGTGAGAGGACCATCCGGGTGCATCAGGCGGACGGTCGCTCGGGGGTGGAGGAACCGCCCAGTGATGGTCAGGTCAAAGGGTGCGGAGTCCACATATACCTCCCGGGGTGAGACCCCACTCAAGGAAGGGGGCGGGGCGAGTACAATGAACGAGGCGGGTGCCGTCTCTTCCTGGCCGTCTGGGTTGGTAACCGTGATGTCCCATGGTCCCGGGGTGAGTGCAGATAGATCGACATCAAAGGTGAGTATTGAAGGAGAGATCACTCTGACCTGGGGGTTGAGAGTGGCGGTGTCACCATCGATGTTCATGTGAATGGATGTCTTGTCTTTGAAGTGCCTCCCCCTGATGGTGAGACTTATCTCAGCCTCGCTGGTGGTACAGGTCGAAGGACTGACCGATACGATACGGGGGCGGGGTGCCCGCACCAGGAGCGCTTCACAAAAGGTAACATGGGTCCCATCCAGGGTGGTCCCTATGAGGTCCCAGGTCCCAGGACTTCCCAGTTCAGGATCAATGCTACAGGTGAGGTGCGACAGTCCAGAATAAGTGACTTCTGTTGCCTCAATGCACTCACCACTGCTCCGGGTGAGTGCGATTGAAGATATGGACGCGAGGTTGGAACCCTCGATAGAAAGTATGGCCTTTCCACTGCCAATCATCAAGTGTTCAGGTCGGATGCGGGTGATGAGAGGTACTGGCTGGAAGGGCACTGGTGTATATGGTATATACGGTATACGTGAGCTACCGGATGTGATGGTGAATGAAAGGGGACCTGAAGAACCACGGGAAGGGGAATGTAGGGTCAGTGCCGCAGTACCCTCCCTCGCAAGGTATTGATGTGGTACTGTTGCAAAGACCATGGATGATGAGACCGGGTAGCTGACCAGGGAAGTGCCATTCCATAGCGCCACCGCATCAGCAGGGATCGTGTTACCGATCAGGATGAGGTTTTGGACATCAGTTCCAGCTTCGACTGATGGTGGAACAAGACCGAATAGTTGCGGTTTTTGTTGCAATGCGGGGGGACTGATGACGAATGCGTTACTGAAGAGCAGGTTTTCATTGTGCTCGTCATAGACAATGACATCCCATGACCCTTCTATTGCTCCAGAGAGATCGAAGGCACAGATCAACTGTTCGGGTGATATTACCCGAACTCCGGTCGCTTTGATGGGAATCTGGCCCCCCCTGGCGAGTGAGATCTCCATACCATCTCGAAGGTGCAAACCGGCGACGGTGAGGGTGATTTGGTCCCCGATGGTTCCAGTAACGGGTGATACACCCATCACGACATATGGCGGTAAGACAACGGTGAATCCGGCAAGTAGCGTAACAGACCTACCATCAACGGTGCTGAATAAAATGTCCCATAACTCATCCTCTACTCCAGTGAGGTCGATGGAACAGGTGAGCTGTTCGGGTGATACTACCCGGACAGTAGTCGCCTTGATGGTAGCCTGACCTTCTCTGACGAGTGCGACCACCATACCGTCCCGAAGGTACACACCGGTGGCGGTGAGGGTGATGCGATCACCGATAATTCCAGTAACAGGTGATACACCCGTCACGGCATATGGTGGTAAGGCAACGGTGAATGCGGCGGGTAGCGTGACAGACTGACCGTCATCGGAACTGAGTACAACGTCCCATAACCCATCCTCTACCCCAGTGAGGTCGACGGAACAGGTGAGTTGTTCGGGTGATACTACCTGGACAGCGGTCCCCTTGAGGGTAGCTTGACCTTCTCTGACGAGTGCGACCTCTATACCGTCCCGAAGGTACAAACCGGTTGCGGTGAGGGTGATGTGATCACCGATGGCGGAACTGAGCACAACGTCCCATATTCCTTCCGCTACGTCTATGAGGTCGACGGAACAGATGAGCTGTTCGGGTGATACTACCTGGACCCCGGTTGCCTCTATTGAGGTCTGACCTTCCCTGGCGAGTGCAACAACTGTCCCATCCCTGATACCTCTTCCTGTGATACTGATCGTGGCACGACCACTCGCTGAGGCGGTGTCTGGGGTGACGCCCGTCAGGAGGAGCGGCCTGGGAATCACTCTGAATGCAGCAGGAAATGTGGTGGGGGATCCCACTTCGGGAGTTATCACGATATCCCATGGGCCCGGTGCAGCGTGGGATGTGTCTATCTGGCATGTGATCTGGCTGGGAGAGGTTATGCGTACTTCTGTCCCTTCGATGGGCTCCTCCCCCTGCATGGTAAAGGTGACATGGACATGGCCCCTGAACTGCACTCCTGTAAAGGTGATCGCAATCACCTTGCCTTCTCTACCCCCAGGCGACTCAATCGTGTGGACCATGCTGGAAGCTATCCTTACTGTGAATATCTGGGGGGCTATGAGTACAAACCCTTCAGGCGATGTGACCCTCAACTGCCATGGGCCGGGTGCAACTTCGTATAAGTCAAATCGACCGGTGAGGTGGCGTGGTGAGAGGAGACGGATACGAGTCGCTTCCACATTCTGTTCTCCCTCACGCAGGAGAGAGATAGAAAAACCCTCCCTAAAGTGGGAGCCGATAACAGTAAGATTGACAACCGAGCCCGAGGTCCCCATGTCAGGCAAAGTCGAATGAACAACAAATTGTGGATAACTTATAGAAAACGCCTTCTCAAGAAGAACCTGCACTACGTTCCGAGAAGTGATTGCAAGGTCCCATGACCCATGAGTTGCTTGTTCTAGAGAGATTGAACAGGTTATAACAGATTCTGATACCAAGTGGACTTCGGCTGCTTCCAGAACCGATTTTCCCTGAATAAGTGACACGACAAGGTCACGGGTGAAGTGCAGACCCCTGATGGTGAGGTGAACGATCTCTCCAATAGTCCCATCTGCCGGTTCCAGACCGGTGATGCGGGGTGTTACAGGTGAGATGAAGAGTTCAGGAAGTCCCCCCTCTACTGATTGCAGGGCGGGTGGAGGCCCGGGAGAGACTAATGGTATTGGGACATGGACAGGTGGTGTGCGTGAGGTGATGGCCAATTCGCTCGGAAGGAGGTGCTGTTCCATTGGGGTGACCTCCTGTTCGAGTTCCCCATCCAATGTATCCAACAGTTCCTCATTGGTGATTGTGGGGGTGCGTGAGGTGATGATCAGGGCACCCGGTTGGGTTCCAGACTGGCCATCAGGATTGGTGACCACCAGGTCCCATCTCCCAGCTTCCATCATACCAGGGTCTACCAGGAGTGTGATCTTACCATATCCAGTGTGCTGTGGCAGATCAAGGAGGGAGACGGAGCCATTCGAGTGCACCAGGCGGATATTAGCTCTTGGGTGGAGGAACCTTCCAGTAACCATCAGGTCAAAGGGTGCAGAGCCTGCATATACCTCCCGGGGTGAGACCCCACCTACTGATGGGGGCGGGGCAAGCAAGATGAGAGACGCGGGAGCAGTCTCTTCCTGGCCGTCGGGATTGATAACCGTGATATCCCACGGTCCAGGGGCGAGTGCCGATAGATCAAGATCAAAGGCAAGTAATGAAGGAGAGATGACCCTGACCAGGGGGGTGAGGGTATCGGTGCCTCTAGCGATTCTCAAGAGAACCGCTGTGTCCTCATTGAAATACTTCCCTTTGATAGTGAGACTTATTTCGGCCTCGCTGGTGGTGCAGGTCGCAGGACTGACTGATGCAATGTGGGGGCAGGGTGCTCGCACCAATAGAGCCCCTTTGAAGATAACAGGGGTCCCATCCAGTGAGGTCCCGATGAGATCCCAGGTCCCAGGAGATACCCCCTCTGAGTCAATGCTACAGGTAAGACGCGATGGCCCTGAGTGAGTGATTTCTGTTGCCTCGATGTGCCCACCGCTGACCTGAGTGAGTGCGATTGAAGAGATGGATGCGAGGTTGGTACCCTCGATAGAAAGAATGGCAGTCCCACTACCGATAACAACGCTCTCCGGCCAGACACGGGTGATAAGAATTTCGGGGTGGGGCGAGGGTATCTTTGGTATTTGTAAAGTCCCGGGCGTGATGGTGAAGGTGAGAGGATCTGAAGAGCCAAGGGAAGGTGAATGAATGATCAGTTCCGCAGTACCCTCCCGGGCGAGGTGGTGACTTGGCACGGTTGCAAAGATCATGGATGATGAGACCGAATAGCTGGTCAAGGGAGCACCATTCCAGAGCGCCACGGCATCATCAGGGACTCCTGTCCCGATCAGGATGAGGTTCTGGATGTCATCTCCAGCTTCGACAGAGGGTGGTGTTAGGTTGATAAGTTGGGGTTTTTGTTGCAATATAAGGGGACTTATCAGAAACTTGGTTCTGAAGAGCAGGCTTTCATTGCGCTCGCCGTAAGCAACAACATCCCAGGTCCCTTCTGCTGCCCCCGCAAGGTCGATGGAACAGGTGAGCTGCCTGGGTGAAACCACCTGGACAGAGGTCGCCTTGATGGGAGCCTGACCTTCCCTGACGAGTGCAACCGTTATGCCCTCACGTAGGTGCATCCCGATGGCAGTGAGAATGATGCGATCACTGATAGTTCCAGTAACTGGTGATACACCTGTCACGACATATGGAGGTGAGGCAACGGTGAATGTGGCAGGTAGCGTGACAGACAGACCATCATCGGTGCTGAGCGCAACGTCCCATGTTCCTTCTAATACGTCTGTGAGGTCGATGAAACAGGTGAGCTGCCTGGGTGAAACCACCTGGACAGAGGTCGCCTTGATGGAAGCCTGACCTTCCCTGGCGAGTGCGACCGTTATGCCCTCACGTAGGTGCATCCCGGTGGCGGTGAGAATGATGCGATCACCAATAGTTCCAGCAACAGGTGATACACTCGTCACGACATATGGTGAGAAGGCAACGGTGAAGGCAGCAGGGAATGTGACTGGGAATCCAGCTTCGGGAGTTATTACGAGGTCCCACAGGCCAGGTGCAGCATGGGATGTGTCTATCTGGCAGGAGATCTGGCTGGCAGAGTGTATGCGTACTTCTGTCCCATTGATAGGCTCCTGACCCAACCTGGTAAGTGCGACACCGACATGGTCCCAGGTAAAATGTGACCCGAGAATCGTGAGATGCACGACCTCTCCTGTCTTCCCATCTACTGGTTCCAGACCGGTGATGATGGGTGGGACAGGTGGGCTGGAGATCTCAGGTAGGGCCGCCACATCTGTTTGCAGGACGATTGAGGGCTCCGTAGACACAGGCGGTGGGGTGATAGATCGCGGTAGGAGAAGGGGGGCAGTAAGAAGGGCTGGTTCAACTTCAGGGGAAATAACTGGTATAGTTGCCATTTCATGCTGATGAGAGGGAATTGAATGGAGTGTAACTGACGTTTGATGTTGAATGCCAATAACAGGTTCAGCCAAAGCTGGCATCTGCGCCGGTGCCAAAGCGCCGATGGCATAGACTGAATGGTCATTGCTCCCCACATACACCACTCCTCCCTCGATCGCTGGTGAGGAGACCACCATATCTCCCGTGGGGACCTCCCACATCTTTTCCCCAGAGCGTGCGGCAATGGCATAGATCTTCCCGTCATCACAGCCCACCACCACGGTCTCGTCTACGACTGCTGCTGATGAGACTATTGCTCTCCCTGTCCTGAATTCCCAGTACTTCTCCCCGGATGCCAGATCAAGGGCATAGATCAGACCATCATCACTGCCGATGAAGATGCGTCCGGCTGCAATAGCTGGGGATGAAGAGACGGCCCCCCCGGTTGCAAATTCCCAGATCTTTTCTCCACTCACTGCAGCAAGCGCGTATACCCTTCCGTCCCTCCCTCCAAAGAACACTCTCCCGGATTCCACAGCCGGAGAAGAGGAGATGGCCTTATCAGACTCAAACTTCCAGAGGACCGTGCCAGTCAATGCATCGATCGCAAAGAGACAGCCGTCCCAGCTCCCAATAAAGAGACGGCCCCTATCGAGGGCAGGTGAAGACGAGATCACGCCCCCGGTCGCAAGATCCCAGATCTTTGCCCCTGTTGCAGCGTCGATTGCATAGACGTGACCGTCCCTGCTCCCGATATAGACCCGGCCCCCATCGAGGGCAGGCGAAGAGTCTATCCAATCACCGGTAGGAAACCCCCAAAGTCTCCTGCGCGTGGAGAGAACAATTGCATAGAGATTCCCATCATCACATCCCACATAAAGGACACCCCCGTCAACCGCCGGCGAGGAGAAGATAAGCCCGCCAGTGGTATACTCCCAGGTCTTCTCTCCGGTTGCCGCATCAAGGCCATAGACATTCCCGTCAAGACTTCCCACATAGACGGTGTTGTCCACAATCACCGGGGATGACTCAACGACGTCCCCGGTCGTAAACTTCCAGAGAACCTGGACATCTGGTCCAAGACACGGCCCCTGGAAGGCCCCCTGGTTCATGAGGTCCCCCCTGAACTTTCGCTTTCTGTCAGGAGGAATTACCATAAGAAGCAAGAAGAGGAGTACGAGAGATGCTAGCCTGTTGTACCGTCGGCTATATCTTGATCTACACCTCGCCCACATTCCAAATGCCACCTTATTTCTGGATTCTGGCAGAAGACACCGGAATTTATCGTCCTGTCTACCACCAGCTGGATTGCTCAGTGAAGTGTGTGCTCAATACTCTCAATTAAAAGTATTGATGAGACCCCGTTGCCTGATGCTATATCATGGAGAAGTGCATGCACCCCCTATGCTATATATCGCTCATTTTTCATTCAGAACTTGGAACCACGCGGTCCACGAACGTGGATAGTTGTGCGAGGAGGGTGGGATCGATACCACGCTCCACGGCAAGGAAGATCCCATTGTCATCTCTTATCCTGAGCTTACTCGAGAGGAAATGGAAGAATTTGGATATGGTAATTGAGGGTGCATAGAGGAGCATGGTCGAGACTTCATCAAACACCAGGCATACTTTGCTGCCCGATACCTCGTTTAAAATATCAGTCACGGCAATGCCGATGCTCGTTAAGTTTCCAGGATTTGGCAGGAACCTGCAGGCTGTACCCGGCACTGATATCGATCCACCTGAGTAGAGTGTGACGAGGTCGATGACGCGGATCATTCGCATGTCGATCCCCTCCCGGTCATAGACTTTGGAGAGGACCGAGTAGGGGAGGGTCGCGGTGATCAGAACAAGGTGATAGCGACGCCTTGTCATCTCCTTGACCACATGCATATGAGTGATCTTCAGGTCCCTGCTCCCAGTGAGGAGGAGGAGAATCTTTTCATGCTCGAAGTTCTGAATGCTGAATGTCATGAGGATGTAGTTGATGGAACGGTATCCAGATTACCCTCGTTACTGGGAGAGATACTTCCGGTAGGCCTCAGGGATGTTTCGTGAGCTCATCATAATCGCCCTGTTTAGGTCACGGAGGTTGACAACGATCTGCTCGATATTTCTGACTTGCGTCATTAACTGAAGACATACCTCCTCGTCATTGATGTCATCGCCCCCGATCTGCTCTATGATATCGAGAAGGCGGCCCCTCACCAACTCTACGGGATTTTTGAGGCGCAGCGCAGTCTCGGTGATGAGAGAAACAACTGCCCGCTCTATCTCACGTTGTTTGGAGAGGTCACGGATCACAAAGGAGACTCCAATAGCCCCTCCATCATGGGCAGTGATCGGAGAGATATTGACTGAACCATCAAAGGTGTTTTGGTCGGCCCGCACACATACCACTTCGAAGTGTTCGCTTGCCTTGCCAGTCCATGCCTTATTATAAGACTCCGTAACCTGAGAGTGTGCCTCTTCTTTAAAAATCTTTAAGATCTCAATCCCTATTGCCTTTTCACGGGGGATATGATAGATCCGCTCGGCTGCACGATTCCAGGAGATGACATGCGAGGTGAGGTCAGTGGCGATGATTGCATCATCAGACGAGGTGACGATCGCTGCGAGAAGTGACTGCGCCTCATGGGCCTCTTTCCACCGGTTGGCCTGAACGATCATGTTCTTCAGTTCTGCAAATTGTATTGTGAACTCTCCGGTCTTTTGAAGGTAGAACATGGCGCCATTGTTGAGGGCCTCGATGACGACCTCCTCGCGGCCCTTCCCGGTGAAGATGATGACCGGGGTGGTGATACTAGATGACCTGAGGCGCTTTAGAAAGGTGATGCCATCCATCTCAGGCATCCCGTAGTCCGATACGATCACATCAAACGGGTGCTGGGCGAGTTCCTTGAAGGCTGATTCAGCTGACTCACATAACGTAACTTTTATGGCCCGATCTTTTTCAAGGAAGAGACGGCTCAGATCCAGGATGCCGGGGTCGTCATCGACGAGGAGAACGGATATCATACAGAAAGACCCTCTGATGTGCAGATGTTGCGTACCTGAATGGAGGAGATACGCCTATATCAGTATTGTTACGATTGCATGAAACGAGAGTGTTATGAAAGTGGCATCAAGGGATGCAATTGACAAATCCCTATTAAAATCTTCTCCTACCCAATAATATCAATTTTTTCGAAATTGTCTGTTAATCCTTATTTTTTCCCAGTATCGCGGGGGAAATTAAGGACTTCACATCTCTAAATAAATCTGAAGGGCTGATAGGGATCTATTAGCACAATACGGTAATTCTATAAAATGGATAACAATGATTAAGTGAGAAGGATTTGAAGAAAGAGATGCCCTACATATGCAGCGCGGTCCTCCATCCAGCAGCCGAAAAATCATATGTGGAAATCGTTCATCTCACCCGGGCGCGGCCATCCAAACGCCAAATTCAGGGTCAGATGTCAGAGAACCTGGTTACATCCGGGTGATAGTACCACAGGACATACACTCTTTTGGAGAGTTCTGCCTGATAAAGATCTTTTGAGAGCTCAGGACTGCAAGAATCTGCCCCGGTCTCTCGCAGGAGTACTTCATTAAGTCAAGAGGAGTGGTGCCCCTGATATTTTCTACCACCAAGAGACTACCCGCTTACAGAACAAACGAGGAGACAATGCAGGGTAGCGCATGCTCTGCGAAACTTATACACACCATCATTTGCACCCGAAGAGGGGGTAGTGAGTCAGGTAATCCTCCGATCCTCAATGAGATGGTGGTTCTGATCTCCCCTTCCCACCCCTTTGTACACAAATCCCTGCGCAATAAAGCGGGAAGGGTCCAAAATATTACGACCGTCCACGAGAACTGGGTGAGGTACTCCAGAGAGATTCAGAACTGATTCCGGGGTGAGGGCACGATACATCTGGTGTGCAGTCACAATGGCGATGGCGTCTGCATCCTGAATGACCCCTTCCAGATCGTGTGAGATATGCACCCCGGCGTAACCCCCCACATATGGGTCATGAACCTTCACTCTGGCGCCCGAATCCCTGGCAAGGGACCAGAGCAACTCTGATGGAGTGTTCCTGAAATCTCCGGAGTCAGGAATAAAAGCCCACCCAAGGATAGCGATTTTGACACCCACGGGGACCTTCCCAATTCGGGCAAGTCCTTCTGACAGTAGGTGCCACATATGCCTGGGCATAAAGTCGTTGATCTGCCGTGCTGACTGGAAGAGTGAGTTCACACGTTTTGGGAAGTCTAGATGAATGTTTCGCCCGGATGCACCCCGTTCCAGGTGGTAGCTGTCCTTGGTGAGGCAGTGCCCACCAACTCCCGCCCCTGGCCAGAGAATAGCCCTGGTGACCCCCTCTTCCCTCAAACTCGCGATACCTTCCCGCACATCAAAGAAGTTCACCTGCATCGCTTCACAGTAGAGGGCTAGCTGGTTCGCCGCTGCAATCTGGAGATCACGGAGGGCATTTTCCGCAGTCTTCTCTACTTCAGCGGAAGTCGCAGACATCGGTATGACTCTTCCCTTGGTGAGGATGGATGAGTAGAGCTCAGTGCCGCGCCTGCTACTCACCTCGTCGATCCCGCCAACGATCCTGTCATGCTCCTGCAGATTCCTGATGAGACGGCCGACCATCACCCGTTCGGGGGCATGCACGAGGGCAAAGTCTTCCCCGGCAGCCATACCTGACTCTGCCTCAAGGATCTCTCGTGCGATACCAACCGTAGTCCCGGGAGTGACTGTAGACTCAAGTGAGACCAGGGCCCCCTTTCCCATGTTTCGCCCTACCATCTTAAGGCCATCAAATAAGGGGGCCAGGTCGGGTTCAAGGTCTCTGGGACTTAAAAACGGTGTCTGGATCGCAATCGTGACAGCATCCAGGTGAGAACATTGTGAAAAGTCCGGGCTGCAGGAGAACTTTCCCTTGCTGACGACCTCGCCGAGGAGTGCTGAAAGTCCGGGTTCTTCCCCTGCGAATGGATTTATGCCCTGGTTCAACAGATCTATCTTGTGCCCAGAGGTCTTTGAGTTCCTTTGAAAGCCTATTACCTTGGAATATTGGGGGAGACTGGCAAAGAGGACGGCAGATGGGACACCCACATATCCCATCCCCACAACTCCAATCTTCCTTATAGGACCTCTTTCAGCGAGGATGGCAGCAAGATCCCTGCGGGAGGGAAGAGAGGTCATGCACACTTCTGCCGTATCTCTTCGCATATTCTGATATTTTCGATACCCTGCCTGGGTGAGACAGGAAACTCCCTCCCGTGCCTGACACACTCCAGAAATGTCTTGAGTTCGATCTTTAATGGTTCGAGCTTGTTGACCAGGAGCTTCTCGATTACATTCTCCTGGAGGTAGCGCTCATTCTCAATCCTGTAATTGTCAGGTTTTCGGTAGACATAAACCTCCTGGCTCATGAAATCTGCTTCAAGAGTGAGGTCTTCCTCTTCGACATAGATCTTTCGGACCTTCTTTGACGATTTGCGGCTAGCAGAGAGGATAGCAGGTGTCGACCCATAACTGAAGAGTGCGCATACTATGTCATCAGTCCCTGATGAGGTCAGAGTATAGGTTTGATGAGAGCTCCCTTTGAAGAGAACGTTACTCAGTATATCAATATCATGGATCATCAGATCCTCTACCACTGAACTCCCACTCACCCGTCCAGAGGCCGGGTTATGCCGGTTTATCTCGACATACAATGGTTTCTTGCAGATCCTTCTGATCTCAGGAACTATCGGGTTGAACCGTTCCACGTGACCGACTCCCACCACAGTACCCTCTTCGATACAGGGAATAAGGCTCATAGCCTCCTTTGCCGTACTGCAGAAGGGCTTCTCTATCAGCATATGCACCCCTGCAGAGAGGACTTCCCTCCCAATTGTCCCATGACCCGGTGTGGGGACGCAGACACTCACACTATCAACACTTTTGAGGAGTGCATCCAGAGTATCAACAATTACTGCCCCGACCCGGTGTCCGACAGTCCTCGCGAGGTCGTGGTTGGTGTCATAGACATAGAGGTTGTCGACCTCCTTCAGCTCTGAATACACCCGCACATGGTGATACCCCATGGCACCGGTGCCAATAACGCCCACATCCAATTCAGTTCACCTCACTCATGTAACTGCATATGGTATGGATATCTTCTTCGCGAACAGATGGGTGAACAGGTAGACTGAGTACTTCCCCTGCCAAGCGGGTCGCGACCGGGCAGATGGAGGCACTACTGGGAGAGCGAAAGATCGGCTGGTTGTGCAGTGGGACAGGGTAATGGACTGCAGAGCCTATCCCTTGTGCACGGAGGCGAGTATTGAGTTCATCCCTGGAGCAGGGATACTGCGCGGTTATTCGCACGACATACTGGTGATAGACATGGTCAAATCCCTCTGGAACGTAGGGTTGGATTACCCCCGGATGAGAGAGGCCTGCGTCGTAGCATCGTGCGTTCTGTCTGCGGGCCTCATTGAATGCATCAAGCCGCCGCAACTGGACCCTTCCGATTGCCGCAGCTATATCAGTCATCCTGTAGTTATACCCCAGGACGGTATGGTAATACTTCTCCTCCTGCCCATGATTGATAATCCTCCTGCACCGCGCTGCAAACGAGGGATCACCCGTGGTTATCATTCCGCCTTCGCCGGTAGTCATATTTTTCGTCGCATAGAATGAGAAGCACCCCAGTGTGCCGAGTGATCCCACCCGGGACCCTCTATACCGGGCACCATGCGCCTGTGCCGCGTCCTCGATGAAGAAGAGATTGTGATCTTGGCAGATTCGAGAGAGGTTTACCATATCACAGGGCATACCGAAGAGGTGGACCCCGATCACTGCCTTTGTCGTCGGGCCGATAGAGAGTTCTACGGAATCCGGGTCCAGTGTATATGTCTCTTCGTTCACATCGGCAAATACCGGTCGTGCTCCTGTCATGGCAACACTGCTTGCGGTGGCAAAGAAGGTGAATGCAGGAACGACCACTTCGTCACCGGGTCCGATCCCAAGTGAGAGGAGAGCTGCATGGAGGGCGGAAGTTCCTGAACTACAAGCTATCGCGTGACCTACCTCGCAGTAAGCCGCAAATTCTCTCTCAAACGCAGCAGTCTCAGGGCCCTGTGCAAGGCTGCCTGACTTGAGGACTGCTGCTACAGCGTCTACTTCAATATCCCCTATTAAAGGGTGTGCAGGAGGGATCATGCAATCCTCCGCATCGCATCCGGGAGGGGTTGGATTCTTGCCGGGACCCCCACTGCAAGCGTACCTGCCGGGACATCACGTGTCACCACTGCGCCAGCTGCAACCGCTGATCCCCGTCCTAACCGAATTCCGGGGAGCAACGTACTATTTGCACCAATTATTGCATAGTCTTCGATAATAGGTCCTACCAGTGCAGGAAGACCCGTTGGGGGGTAGCGATCATTCGTCAGCACGGCATAGGGTCCTATGAATACGCCCTCGCCTATGACGGTGTTGATGGGGATAAAAGCTCCGCTTTGAACGCGAACGTCTGACCCCATGGATATATGTCCCTCGATTATAGTCCCTGACCCGATTGCGACACGATCGCCTATCGTCGTATTCTCCCTGATGAGCACGTTGTGCCCAGAGGAAAAGTCATCTCCAATGTTTACATCACAGTATATGGTAGTCCCTGGACGAAGAATAGCGTTTTTTCCAATTATGACGCCTTTATAATGAGTTCGATCAATGTTTTGCCTTGATGGGAACCCAAGGATCACATTCTCAAATATCTGTGAATTCTCTCCTATGCTATTGATGCCGTATTGTTCCATAAGATACACGAGGTGAACGAGGAGTTAGGTACAGGAAGTATTTCTTGTTTGAGGTATTCTCTGATATGCAACACTTCGTGTTGCATAGCCTTGAGTGAATCTTCGTTCATCGCTAACTTTTCAGTAACCTGGAGAACAACTTTTTGATTGTGTCAAATGATTGGCTAAAAGTATAAGATCCCATGAGGATCAACCCTACTGAAGTAATCACACAAAAGGAGGGAAGAAACACTCATGGAAGTACACACGTATGTGCATTTGGTATTTAATATACCAGAGAA
>JAPKXQ010000075.1 GCA_026394765.1 Methanomicrobiales archaeon | reverse complement strand
CTTATCTTGTAGTTACCAATTGAACACTACACTTAATAAATTTTTAGTCATTGATTCAGTCTCTATTTAACAATCTGATGGTTATTGAAAGATTATTTTGTGAATGCGTTGTTTTGTAGTGATCAGATTACGCTGTTCAGGTTTGAAGCATCTTCATACACGTCCGTGTGGCCAGCTGATATGCGGTGCATCCGTCTTCCCTTCATCTCTGGGGAGCAAATAACCCATCTTTGAGATCTCGATTTTGAATGCCTAAGGCCTTTACGAGACTGTCGTGGTTGGGTCAGGGGCTGTGACACCTCCCAGTGAGCCCATCCTCAACCGAAGTTTTATCGCCGCAGGACCATTTACCTGAGTGTGTCTGAACAGGGGGCGGCTTGGTGAGGAGTTCTGTGTAAATGTCGATGGGACACACCTTTATAAGAAGGACTGAGGACACGTACTAACCAGGTGTAGCGAGGTCATATCTGATGTCCAAGGCGACGATGAGGACAACTGGTGTACCCGGTCTTGACATCCCCCTCGAAGGGGGTTTCCCCCATGGGTCTATTGTCATCGTCGCAGGCTCCCCGCTTGCGGGGCTGGACCAGATGGCCCGACAGTTCTGGTCGATAGAAGGGGAGCAGGGCCCCTATCTCATGATCGATGGCGATGTAGAGGAAGGGATGACCGATGCCTCTGCCCTCTCTCCCGATGCCATTATCTCCCTCCTGGGGGGGAAGAGGGTCGTGGTCGACTCTCTCTCCACGCTTATCATTCGTTTTGGGATCGACGCGGGGTGCACATTCCTCACCTCTGTAAAAAAGCATCTCCACGAGACTGGGGCAAACGCCCTCTTAACGTTCTATACTGAGATCCACCAGCCTATCGAGGAGATTCGGGTTCAGCGTGCGGCTGATATCTATATCGAGCTCAAGGAGGTCGTCTTCATGAACGAACTCGAACGGCAGCTCGCAGTTCATAAAGTCCGGGGGATTGCGGTCCCAAAAAGGCTTATTCCCTTCAATCTCACCGAAAAGGGGATCGAGCTCTCTACCACCTCGCGGGTGGTTTAAGTCCCCTTTATCTCATGCCGCACCACTGCAGCAGCCTTTGTCATGTGACATAGTTTTTTAAATGCTACGTCCCGTGAGAGCATCCGCATCCCGCAGTCAGGGTCGATCAGGACCGATTCAGGCGAGAGGACCTCTAGACCCCTCCGGATCCTTTCTTCGATAACTCCGCCCCCCTCTACGTTAGCAGAGGCGGTGTCCACGACGCCTAGCCCTACCAGACGGCCTGCAAGGTCCTTCCTTGAGAGAGTGCTGAGGTTGTCCGGGTTATTTGCAGCTTCAATATCGAGGACTGTGAGAGGGAATGTGAGGATGTGGTCTATCACTGCACCAATATCTCCACAGACATGGAGACAGACCGGGACATTTAGGCTGGCGGTGAGCACGGCGAGTGCTTCTCTGCCCATCATAAGGTCGGCTACCCCGGTTGAGAAGATCGGCTCGTCCACCTGGAGGAGGCAGACCCCCGCTGCCTGGAGTGCCCGTGCTTCGGGGGCGAGGGCTCTTGCAAGGTCGAGGGCAAGGTCGCCTCGGTCCCGGTAGATCGGGGTCGCGATCTTCAGTCCGTGAGCAATAGTTGAAGGTCCGGTCAGGATGCCCTTCACCCACTTGGATGACTTGAGTGCTTCGCGTGTGTCATGGAGAGTTATCGGGACTCCCGGGGGCTGAATGGGGCCAATCACTTCCTGGCCCCGCACGCCAGGGAGACGGGACGAAAAGGCCTGGATCATCTCGCCCCGTACCTGTCCGTCTGATATAATGTGCACCCCTGCCCGCATCTGGTCCCCAACCGCAGTCGCAACAGCAGCGCGGTAGGGGTCGAGGAGGGATGAGAGACCCCGGCGTGGTATGGCCGGATAGCTCCCCACCACGGTCGTGGGGAGGAGGCAGGGGAGGGGGAAGTTCGGCCCCTGCAGACCGGTCATGGGACGAGCCGGTGACGGTCCCGTGGGAAGAGGACCGCCTCGCGGATATTGGAGAGGTCGCACATCGTCATCACGAGCCTTTCTGCACCAAGGCCCCAGCCTGCGTGGGGGGGCATCCCGTACCGAAATGGGGTGAGATAGAAGGAGAAGCTCTCTGCTGACAACCCCTTGGCCCGCATCTGCTTCAATAAGACGTCGTAGATGTGAACACGCCGGGACCCGCTCGAGAGCTCCATCCTGGGGTGCATGAGGTCAAAGGCCTGGCAGACGGCAGGGTCGTCCTCACAGGGCATCGCATAATAGGGCTTGATCGCTGTTGGCCACTCGGTGATGAAGTAGTGCTCCCTCATCTCCTCACCTATCGCGCGCTCTGCTGCTGTGCCTATATCATCACCATACTTGATATCCCCCCCAGTCCTGCGTGCCGCAATCTCGATCGCTTCGGTGTAGGGGAGCCGTGGGAATGGTGTCTTTGGGACATCAAAGTCGGTAAGTCCGAGGTTTGCGACCTGGTCCGCACAGGTGGCAGCCACAGTCTGGTAGCTGGTTGCGATAATGTCCTCAAGGAGGTGCATCACTCCCGCATGGTCCATGAAGGAGGCCTCCACGTCGATCGAGGTCGCTTCATTCAGGTGTTTGGTGGTATTGTGCTCCTCGGCCCGAAAGATGGGGCCGATCTCAAAGACCCGTTCGAACCCGGCCCCCATCAGCATCTGCTTGTAGAGTTGGGGGCTCTGGTTGAGGAACGCCTCCTTCTCGAAGTAGGCGATCGGGAAGAGTTCAGTCCCCCCTTCAGTTGCTGCTGCCACGACTTTGGGTGTAGTGACCTGGAGAAACCCTTCGGCTGATAGGTAGTTCTGGACCGCCAGGAGTATCGCGCTTCGGATCTGGAATACAGCACTCACCCGTGGTCTCCTTGCGTCAAGAAAGCGTGCATCGAGGCGGGTATCGAGATCTGCAGGGACTTTTTCTGCGACATCAAGGGGCAGAGGGCTCGCTGCTGCACCCACCACCTCGATGAGGTCAGGGACGATCTCGCGGCCGCCCGGGGCCTTTGCCATCGCTTTTACGACCCCCTTGACCCTGACCAGAGACTCCCTGGAGACCTCCTTTACTGTAGTGAGGACCTCTTCGCTGGCCCCCTTTTTTGGGACCGTCACCTGGATGATCCCGGTCCTGTCCCGTACCAGGAGGAACGCGAGGCCTCCAAGGTCACGGATCTCGTGGACCCACCCGTACACCTCAGCCCTGGGTGTGGAAGGGGTCACCTCCCTGATTGGTATCCGCATATGAAATCTTGTACCAATGTGCGGGAGATAATATTGGGGCTTTCCCTATCCCCTCACCAATTACTAACGAATGCTTATTCGGCAAAGAGCTCGCGCCGAGCTGCTGCTTCGATCTTGTCCTGGGATGCGAAGGCCTTCTGCCGGTGTTCAGGAGTCTCCCAGAGGTACCACTTGTCCATTGCCATCATTCCCATCCAGCGCTCGGTGATGCGTACCCCTGTTTCATAGACTTCCAGATAGTCCTGAGGCTCAGCGATCTTCATTGGGTCGAGCGTGATCTCAGCTTTTAAGGCATTTGACATCGCGTCTCCAACGATCTTGGTGTGGTACCAGGGGGACCGGCTCCATCTGAACGTCATCATCTCTTTTAAGTCGAGGTTCTTGAAACGCTGGAGTTCGGGGATGTTGATGACTGGGTTGAGCTTGTGCTCTTCGAGGAGGTAGGCAAGGACATTGTCACGGGCATAATACATCGCGTTGTGCATCACAAAGTAGCGCTGCGGGATGTAGTCCTTCACGGTGACCAGTTCGTGCATATCCCGCATGCTCTCCTTGATGAGGAAGTATACCTGGGCGTTTCGCATCACCGCGACCCGTTTCATGATGAGGAAGTTGGAGAGGAGCGTCCAGGGGATCTCGGCGAGGGTCTCGATGAAGAGGGCATAGAGGTAGAAGAGCAGCTTCTTCTTCCGCCATAACTCCATGTTCCGGGTGTTCTCGTCCTTTAGCGTGTCGTAGTAGATCTGCTCCATCGCTTTTGACGCGCTTGCCACGTCAAACGAGAGGACCCGGAACTTCCCTGCCTTGGAGGCGAGGCCATTGAAGATGAGGCGCTGAAGGTTCTCAGCGATGACATAATCTTTCAGCATCCCAAGGATCGAGGACGGGAATACGATGACATTACGGCCGCTTGCGTAGGAGTAGTCGTCTATCAAGATCCCCTGGCGGGGGGCATCGTTCTTCCTGGAGAGGTTCACCTCAGACCCGAGCATCTTCTCGGCCTTGCGAATCATCAATCGCAGGTCGGGCGAAAGGTTGTAGGTCTTCCACATACTTACACATCTTTTGGCGGTTCTACGCTGATCTCTCCAACTATCCTTATCAGTACCAATCTGGTACTGACCATCAGTACAATGTGGGGCGGGTGGCAACCCCCCTGTTCCTGGAACTTTATTTGCCCCTCCTCCATATCAGCCCTTCTCTTTCCACCCTTGTCTATCCCTACTTCTCATCTTTACCGGTACCTTCGGAGTTCCCGTTTTAGGTCATCGAGGAGTCGGTTTCTTGGGTCCTTCCATCCCCTGAGTCGGAGTCCGCCCCGCATCTTCGTTCCGCTCTCTCTTCTCCTGTCACCCGGAATGAGCCCAATTACCAACAGGACTGCACCAGGGATGAGGATCACCCATGCAGGGAGGCTGGAGATAAAGACAACAACCTCGTAGACGATGACAAGGGGGCCTACCAGGAAGAGGTGTGTCCCGTCTTTGGTACTTGCCTGCTCAAGGAAGAGCGTTGAGGGGATGAGGCCCGGCTCGACGATGGTGAGGAGGAACCCCCATACCACTAGGAGGAACCCGATGATGGCGACCCACCTCCCGATGTGTACCCCAGGGACCACGTCAGCGGATCTCTTCATCAGGGGGGAAAAAGGTTTGGGGTACTACCCTTCTGATGACGGGAGTACACTCTACCCTCCCCAGGGGCACCCGTGCAACTGCAAGGGGACAGTTCTCTGGGCGAGGGCGGCAAACCCGGTCGGTCCCATGGTCGAAGCACCCCGAAAGACCCAGTGAAGGGCGCTTTTGAGACGCTACGGACCTCTATTAGTTGGAGACGCCTGGATATGCACCCCCCAACAGAAGATCCCTGCGAGGAGAGGGATGCACAGGATTGCCTGGTGGTCCATTGTCTTAAATCTCATTCCAAAAATACGTCGCTTCATCTTTAAAATTGTGTAAACTGTAAAAATTTCGAAATACAAGTTATTTCTTATGTGGGCGGACTGATGGGGCAGCGATGCGGGCAGTGATCTCCCGGGGTATCCATGACCTCACCAGGTCCTCCATGACCCCCCATGCAGGGGGGTATGGTGCAAGAAAGAGGGCCTCTTCCATCTCGCATACTACCTCCCATGGCACCGCAGGGTGACGGGCCCGGGCTACTGGGCGCATTTGGGCAGCAGCCTGTGCTATGCGACGAACTGCCCCCATGACCGCATGCTGTCGCATCCGGTCCCGCGCGATCCCTCCTGTCGGGACGCCCGTTATCAGGGTTTCGAGGAACTTTGCCTCTTCGGTGAGCACAGCCAGGACCCGGACGTCCCACTCATCATCTGCTATCTCACTACTGCCTTCCGGGATAAGCCTGACAGGCTGGTTGAGGAGTTCTTGGAGGTACATTATAAGACCGTGGTAGTTCTCAAACGTCGCCTCTCTCTCACAGAATGTAACTACCAACTCAATGGCAGGTCCATTCCTCACTTCCTCTCCCCGCGCGAGGGGGCCTGCAATCCCTATACGCAGTACGCCATAGAGCTTTCTTACGACTGGAAACTTTCCGGTCAGGGCCAGGATCACCTCTTCTCCTGCTGAACCGGCAGGCCGTGGTTCCGGTGCGCTGTCGTCTCCCTCGAAGTGCTTCTCCATCGGTACCCCAATTGTAGTTAGGGATATTGAAAGCAACCGGGTGACTGCTCATCAGGGTGACCTATATCTTAATTAGCGTCCCCGCGCCATTCTCTTACCCAGGATATGCCCGGAATCCCTGCCGCAAGGCGAATGCACGGTATCTGCGCCATATTCTTTGGAACTCTGCTCCTGCTTTTCCTCCTTGCAGCACCTGGTGCGGCAGCCGCAAATAATACCACCATGAATACTTCGGCGAATCTATCCCCCGTCTTTACAACCAATACCCCACAGACCGCAGTAATTCCCGTAATTACAAATCAGACCTCCGGACAACCCACTGCCCAGACCGGTGTGGTCCACAGGGTCCCTGTCATCAGCCTTGTAACCCCCGTAATCACGCGCGCCAATGTGACCATATCTGGAGATGTTACCCCAGGCACACCTGGGAGTTCGATCACTGCAGTTCAATGGGACTGGGGTGACGGGACAAATGCGACCGGGCCTCTTCCCGGGACCCACAGGTACTCAAATCCCGGGACCTTCCTCATCAGGGTGACTGCGGTTCAGAGTGACGGTCTCTCGGCATCAAACGCGACTTATGTCCTGATATCGGCAACGACTGGGCCCAGCCCCCAGAACAGGACCATGGCGCCAGCAACTCTCACCCAGGCAAAGACGCCTAAAGTGACAGTGAGCCCACCGCTCCTGACACCTACTATCGTGCCCTCGCCGTCAGCGGGTGCCGCCCCCATCATCACGCTGCGCGAACCTGAAGTATCAGGGCTCAATGTCACCATTATGGGTCAGGTAGTGCCCGGAAGCCCAGGGACCGTTGTTGCGAAGATCGCGGTAGACTGGGGGGACGGCCTGGTGAGCGAGGTCTCTGCACTCCCTGTGACGCACCGCTACCGGGAAGGGGGATCTTTCACAATTCGGGTCGTCGCTTTTCAGAGCGACGGGAGGTACTCAACAGAGGAGGTCTATTTGGCCATCCTCACCACCCCCATGCCCCCTCCCCCCGGGACAACCCGCAGAACGTTATGGGCTGACCTTCTCCCCCTCGCGATCCTCGCAGTCCTCATCATCGGGGTGGTGACAGCGGTTGTGATAACTGTTCTGAAGCGGGGGGGCTGGGAGTCTGGGGCCTCGATCTCACGTGCTATCAGGCAGAAGGTGGACGAATACCAGGTGGCACGCGAGCGCGGTGACATGGGAGCCGCCCGGCGGAGTGCATCGCAGTGTGCCGTCCTCCTGCGGCGTCTCGCCCGGGCCCGCCCCCACATCAGGACGCGGTACCTCGAGAAGGCCGAGATATGGGAGGCTGTCGCAAGGAGCGCAGTTCAGGAGCAGAATGAAGCGGTCCATTTGAACAGGGGTGTGCTCCACCCTGAGCGGGATACGGTCGCCCTACTTGATGAGGACTCAGATGAGTTTCTCGCCGGGACCGACATCGATCCCCCGGTCCTTGAGGCGGTCATCCGGGTCTCACGGGAGATCGCCCGTGATGGCCGGGAGGGAAGTCCTGTCGGGACGGCGTTTGTCATCGGGGACACGGACCATGTCCTTGAACATTCCCAGCAGTTCGTGCTCAACCCTTTCAAGGGGCATGACGCAGCAGATCGCAACATCAAAAATCCCGGGACATGGGAGAACATCAAGGAGTTCTCCCTCCTTGACGGTGCTTTTGTTATCTCCGGAGACGGGACCGTGGAGGCTGCAGGGCGTTATATCACGGTTGATACAAGCCGGGTGAGGATCCCCAGGGGACTTGGCTCGCGCCACGCCTCGATCGCAGGGATCACCCTTGCGACCTCGTCCGTGGGAGTAGTGCAGAAGGTGTTATCATCATCGCAATCGCTCTCGTCATCTGTGCAGGCTGTATCAATGAGAGCCCACTTCGCGGGGAGGTCCAGCCTCCTCTCCCTCCGCCCCTTCCCACGGCAGTCACCGAACCGGTAGTTCTTCCCATAACAACTCCAGTTCCCCAGGTCACTTCCGTTGTACCCCGCACAACCACGTTCCTTGCAGGTGCTGATGAAGTGAGGATCGAACCCGGGAGTGAGGTCAAGGTGGGTGAGACGGTGACGATAAGCGGGCTGACCATCCTCTCGCCCGGGAACCGAATCCTAGTCGAGGTGTACCCGGTGACATTTGGGCCTCAGCCCAAGGGCTCTTCAGACCCGGAGGGTGGGGGGTCAGGAGTGGTGACCGTTGGGGGTGTTCCAGGTGGAGGGCCAAACCGCTGGTCATATTCCTTAAACACCACAGGGTTTGCACCAGACACGTACCTCGTCACTATTACTGGCCTGGATGTCCCCAGGTACCGCGGAAGCGGACAAATTCTTCTCTATTCTACCCCGGGAAGTATGTGATGATCGCAGGGACCGACAGGTCGCATAAAGGTAAGGTGGTATGCGATTCCCGGACCTCCCACAAGCCAATGGTCCTGATTGAGGAGGTCGGGGGGAATTACAGGGCTTATCCCATCGGACTTAAGGGGGCAGTTGAAGGGAAGGGCGGGAGCAGGGACGAGGCCCTTGAAGTGATGGCACGGGCACTGAAGTCGCATATCGCAGGGATCGGCCGCACCATCCTCTGACCCGGGACTGATGTGGCCAGGGGTGGTTCAGGCCCCTGAAAACCCCTCGCGTCGCTTGATCATCTCGATCGCTTCGAAGGCCTCCCTTCGCACCCCGGTGTCGCTATCGGTGAGAACCCCCCTGAGCGGCTCTATAGAGGCTTTATCTGCGATCTCGCCAAGGAGGAGGGCAGCCCGTCTGCGGACGTCTATACGGGTGTCCTTGAGCATCGAGGTGAGGGTGGGGGCCGCTGGTGTTCCGATCATCCAGAGCGCTTCCATCGCGCTGTTCCTCGGGATGGGCCCTCCTTCCTGGAAGACCGGAATGAGGGCCTGGACTGCGCCGCCCCCCATATCAGAGAGGGCATTTACGGCCTCCCGCCGCACGGCACGTTCAGGATCTCCCAGGAGTCCTACGAGGGGCTGAACCGAGGTGGGGTCACGCACCTGCCCGAGAACTCCTGCAGCCCCCGCGCGGACTGAAGGGTTGGCATCAGCGAGTGCGGCGATGAGGGGCTGGACCGCCAGAGCCCTGAATGAGGCGAGAGTGAGCGCTGCAGTCCTTTGGAGGTCACTGTTCCCGTTTGAGAGCGAGCGGATGAGGGGTGGGATGGCAGCGTCTCCGATAGAGGTGAGGGAGGTTGCAGCAGCCATCCTTACAAATCCGAAGGAGTCTTTAAGGAGGGCCACGAGCGGTTCGACTGCAACAGGGTCTCCAATCCTGCCTAGAGCTACCGCTGCCTCCTGTCGTACCCAGGGGTCCTCGTCTGCGAGGACGCTGGTCAGAGATGGGTGGACAGCCTCGGCCACCTTCATCCGCCCGAGGGTCTCTATCACCCCACGGCGCACGAGGGGGTCAGGGTCCCGGATGGCCTCGGTTAGGGGGGCCTTTGCCGGATCTCTGATTAGGAGGAGTGCCCGGATAACCTCGACACGGACGTCCTCGTCCTCGTCAGTGAGGCTCCGTATGAGGGGGCCTACGGCATGGGCGCCGATCCCGCCCAGTGTGTTTGAGGCACCGCGCCGTATGACCCAGTGCTCATCATGGAGCGCTCGTGCGAGGGGCTCGATGAAACCCTCTCCAAGTTCTCCTACTGCCCGTATTGCGGCCCAGCGGGCGTCAACGTCTCCGTACGTGAGTGCGCTCAGCACATCACGCACGTAGTCATCGGGTGAACGGGTGTTCCCTGACCCTTCCCCTGTATCCTTCCGAGCCCGAAACCTGCTGAAAAACCCCATATGTTCACTTGTATGAGTGAATATCTGTGGATACCCCTCAAATAGGTATCGCGCACCCGAGGTCCCGCATCAGTCCAAGGAGGGCATGTGCGAGCGCACGGCTCTCCTCCCGACCTTTCATGATGGTGTCGAGCCTCACACTCCCCGGGACCTGGGCAGGGTCCCGGATGTCCTGCACAAAGAGTCGCACGGTCTCTCCATAGAGGGCAGCAGTCCCCAGGGAACCTGGCTCCGCCCCAATCGCCCGCATGAGGGCCCCTGCAGGGCCAGATACCGGGGCGTCCCCAATAAATGGACTTATCGCAATGACAGGTCTCTCTGCGAGTGCCTCTCTGACCCCCCGGCACCTGAGTATGGGGAGGATGCTCGTTACCGGGTTGCTCGGACCGATTATGACTGCATCAGCACCCCGAATTGCTGCGAGTACCTCGGGGGTCGCGGGAGGGGGCTCTATTGGGGTCCATGAGACTCCAAGGAGGGGGACAGACCCCTTCTGCCTGACCCAGTACTCCTGGAAGTGGAGTGGCCCATCCGGTGTTGTGACCATTGTTGCCACCGCTTCATCTGTCATAGGCAGGACCTGCGCTCTTACCCCGAGACGAGCGGCAATGGCAGATGTGGCCGCTGTGAGGGACGAACCACTCTCTAATAGCCTGGCCCTCGCGAGGTGGATGGCCCTGTCACGGTCTCCGATTGCGATGTACTCATCGGTCCCGAGTCTGATGAGTGCTTCGTGGGTGGAAAAAGTATCTCCCGCAACTCCCCACCAGGTCGCTGTGTTGAGGGTCCCGGCAAAGAGGTAGAGCACTGTGTCAACATCGGGCGAGATGTGCCCTCCGTTCATCCAGATGTCCTCTGCTGTGTTCACCACGACGGTTGTCATGGCATCGGAGAGGAGGTCCCGCATCCCCAGGAGGAGCTTAGGAGTCCCGGTACCTCCTGAGAGGAATGTGATCATCTTCACACCAATTTATCCCCCTGCCACATGACTCTTTAGGGCTGATGGGGGCTCGCATGAAGACTATAAAGGACCCGGTCCATGGCGATATCGAGGTCCCCTCCCGTTTCATTCCCCTCCTTGATACCCCCCTGCTCCAGAGGCTTCGCTACATCAGGCAGCTCGGCTTCTCCTACCTCGTCTATCCCGGGGCCCACCACACCCGCTTTGAGCACTCTCTTGGGACGATGCACCTTGCCGGGCTGATGTGCCGCCAGCTCGAACTTCCACCCGAAGAGGCCGATCTCCTCCTCGCCGCCGCGCTCCTCCATGACATCGGCCATGGCCCTTTCTCCCATATCACTGAGCCTGTCATCGAAGAGATGATGGGACATGGCCACCAGGAGATTTACGGTCTCCTCACCGGTGATGAAGAGACCCTCGCCGCCATTAGTGACCTGGGAGTGGATGTAGCAGAGGTTTCTGCTTTGGTGCGGGGTGACCATCCCCTTTCCGGGGTGCTTGCCGGGGACCTTGACGTGGACCGGATGGACTACCTTCCGCGGGACGCCCGCTCCACTGGAGTCCCCTACGGCACTGTAGACTCCCACCGCCTCATCCGGAGTACCCGTGTCCTCCCCGAAGGGCTGGTACTTCTGGAGAGCGGGATCAATGCGGCAGAGTCGCTCCTCATCGCACGCACCCTGATGCGCCCGGCAGTCTACTTCCACCATGTCAGCCGTATCGTAGAGTCGATGCTCCTCCTTGCTATGCAGGAGCACCTCAGGACTCTGTCTGCCCGTCATGCCACCGAACTTCTGCGGAGTGATGACGGTGGCTGCTTTCGCACCCTCCTGTCCTCTGAGTGCACAGTCTCCAGGGACCTTGCTGAGCGGATCTACAAGCGGCGCCTCTACAAACGGGCGGTCTACATGGGAAGGGACCGGGTCCACCCTTCCGAGGTGCGCGAACTCGCAGGGTTTGCAGGGGAACAGAAGGTTGCAGCAGATATCGCTTCCCGTTGCGGAATCCCTGAACATGAGGTTCTTGTCGACATCCCTTCTGAACCGCACCCGATCTCAATGCAGGTCCAGGTGAAGAACCGCCACAACCTCCTTGCGCTCACCACGATCTCTCCCCTTGCATCGATCCTGAATGAGACCCGTCTGTGGCAGTGGCGGATAGGGGTCTATTGTCCTTCCGAGCACGTCCCGGATGTCCTCGCTGCTGCAGGAGAGGTCCTCCCGATACGGCCGCCGACGCGCCAGGAACGCCTCCCACTCGCATGGGACTGAAATGGTGGGCTGCTGGATGGGGCGCAAGTGCCAGAGCGAAAGAGTGATACGGAAGACCATCGCAACACATCGGTGGGATTATGCTGGAGAGCGGGCTTGAGGTGGCGATCGGGATCGTGGCAGGGGCGGCTATTCTCGCTGCAGCACTCCTGCAGATGCACCATAGTGACTTTTTGCGTGCTAAAGCGAGACACCGCCTGAAAGTCTACGAAGACCTCTTTTCAGCCTTCACCGAGATGAATGTCGCGGGAGGTGACGAGTATCGCCTTGAACGGGCAAAAGTTGGCCTTGCCCATACTCTGAACAGGATCAACCTTGTCGCACCCCAGGATGTGGTGAAGGGTGTGAACGAGCTCCTCGATTTCCTGAATGAGAGTCGTGAGGAGGAATACGACGTGCTCAAGGCGCTCAATATCCTCAATACGCTCGTTCTTGAAGTGCGTAGAGACCTCGACAGAGGGAACGCGAAAGAGATGGTAGAATCAGGTTTCAGGTTCAGGTTCTACATTCCCCGAAAGTGAGGGGGGCCCTCGCCCCGCACAAGTGAGTGGGGAATAGCGTTAATGCTGAACGCCTCGCATCATTCATCTGGAATCGGGCGATACTCCCGGCTCTTTGTGCCGGGGCCCACATTTAAGGAGCGCCATGCATGCGAGTAACCATGGAGAATTCTCGGGGTGAGCCACGCAGGGTGGTGGTGGCAGTGACCGGGGCGAGCGGGGTCATCTATGCGAGGCGCCTTCTCGATGTCCTCGGAGAGTGTGCCAGAGTGCACCTCGTCATCACTCCCGCCGCCCAAAAGGTCGCGCGGATTGAGGGGGTCTCATTTGAGGGCCTCCCGGTACAGTACCATGACCCTGCTGACCTGACCGCGGTCATTGCCAGCGGGTCGTTTGCAGTGGACGCGATGGTGGTCATCCCCTGCAGTGTAAAGACCCTCGCCGCGATCGCAGCGGGATATGCTGAAAACCTCGTCACCCGCGCAGCTGACGTCTGCCTCAAAGAGCGGCGCCCGGTCATCCTCGTCCTTCGTGAGATGCCTCTCTCACGCATCCATATCAGGAACATGCTCGCCGCAGATGAGGCTGGGGCGAGGATATTTGTCGCAAGCCCGCCTTTCTACCACCGCCCTGCCTCGGTCCAGGACCTTGTCGACATGGTCGTTGCCCGAGTCCTCGACCACCTGGGGGTCGTCCATACCCTTGGTTCCCGATGGGGTGGTCTTGATGCGTGAGTTCATTCGTGCGATGCGGGAGGCGGGCAGGGTACAGGATGTCTTTGCACCGTGTTCCACCCGGTTTGAGGCGGCTAAGATGGCGGCTGCAACAGACGACCTTCTGTTCTTCCATGACCTCGAGGGGCACCAGGCAGTAGCTAACCTCACTGCAGACCGGGGGTCTCTCGCACTTGCTCTCGGTCTTACCCCCGAAGAGATGGTGCCGCGGCTTTCAAAGGCTGAATATAACGGTGTGCTGGTTGAGGATGGCCCTCTCCCCCTCGTCGCCCCGGACCTTACACAGCTCCCGGTCCTCCACCACTACCCAGGGGACGCCGGGCGCTACATCACGGCTGGGATCGTCTTCTCATCCCTAAGTGGCGTCGAAAATGCTTCTATCCACCGGATGCTTGTCCTGGACCGCTGCCATGTTGCCGCCCGCCTGGTCGAGGGGCGCCATACCCATACCATGCTCAATGCAGCCCTTGAGGCTGGGGAACGACTCCCGGTGGCAGTCGTGATCGGGGTTCACCCGGCAGTCACATTTGCGAGCTGCACCCGGGTCCCGGCTGGGAAAGAGCTCGCCTATGCCGCTGAACTGATGGGGGGAGAACTGCTTGTGCATAGAATGGGAAACGGTGTCCTGGTCCCCAGGGCAGAGATCGTCCTCGAGGGGTCTATTGGGCCTGAAAGAGCATCAGAGGGGCCCTTTGTCGACATCACCGGGACATATGATGTGGTTAGGGAACAGCCGGTTATCGAGTTCTCAGGGATGTACCTTGCCAAGGACTTTATCTATCATGGGATCCTTCCCGGGGGCAACGAGCACAAGGTCCTGATGGGCGCTCCCTACGAGCCCTCGATCTATCGTGCGGTATCAGCGGTGACGGGTGCCAGAAACGTCGTCCTGACCCGTGGGGGCTGTGGATATCTCCATGCCGTGATCCAGATCAGGAAGGCGACCCAGGGGGACGGGAAGAACGCGATCATGGCGGCATTTGCCGCTCACACCTCACTCAAGCACGTCATTGTGGTGGACGAGGACATCGACCCCTCCCGATATGAGGAGGTCGAGTTTGCCCTCGCGACCCGTGTCAGCGGGGATCGTGACATTTTGGTAGTCAGCGGGGTGAGGGGATCTTCCCTTGACCCCTGCCAGGCTGAGGACGGGACGAATGTCAAGGTTGGGGTGGACGCAACGATGCCATTAGGGCGGGAGCACGAGTTCCGCCGGGCTGTCTGGTGAGTGGGGATGGAGATCGATTATGAGGACGAACGGGTCCTCGCAGGTGAGGAGGGGGAGACCAGTCAGAAGATGATGGAGATCCTCCTCGCCCTGGGGAAGGTCTTTTCTGCCCGGCGGCTCGTCCCTATCCGGAGTGCCCAGGTGAGTGGGGCATCCTACAAGACGATAGGACCGTATGGTCTCGAGTGGCTATCGAGTCTTAACGCGAGGGTCGCGGTCCCTACGGTCCTCAACCCTGTTGGGATGGACCGGGTACGCTGGCGTGAGATGGGGGTTGGGGAGGACTTTGCCCGGAAGCAGGAGGAGGTTATCGCAGCCTACAGCCGCCTCGGGGTCAGGATGGCCTGCACCTGCACCCCTTACTATCTTGGTGAGACCCGGTACGGTGACCACCTTGCATGGGCAGAGTCTTCAGCGGTCTCTTACGCAAACTCAGTGATCGGTGCACGGACGAACCGGGAGGGGGGACCCGGGGCACTTGCAGCGGCTATCATCGGAAAGACTCCCTGCTATGGCCTCCACCTCGTTGCAAACCGTAGGCCGGACCTGGTCGTAGAGGTCGCATGGGAAAAGCCCCCTTCTGACCCTGCGGAGTTTGGGGCCATTGGATATCATGTGGGGAAGATAGTAGGGAACCGGGTCCCCTACTTTTTGGGGATACGCCCGACTCGCGAACAGATGAAGGCGCTTGGTGCGGCGATGGCTGCGACAGGGGCAGTGGCGCTCTTTCATGTTGAGGGGATCACCCCTGAAGCCCGGATCTTTACCTGGGACGTCCGGAAGATGGACCGTATCACTGTTCATCGTGACGATATCGAGCCCCTCTTTGCGGATAGAGCAGTTGATGCGGTCGCGATCGGGTGTCCTCACTGCTCAGGAGCAGAACTTGCAGCGATCGCTACTGCGCTATCAGGGCGACGGGTGACTCGTCCGCTCTGGGTCTTTGCTGCACGGCAGGTTATAGAACAGAACCGGGAAGCGGTAGTGGTGATAGAGGGGTGTGGGGCAAAGGTCTTTGCCGATACCTGCATGGTGGTCTCTCCGGCGACCGAGCAGTTCGGGGTGGTGATGGTAAACAGCGGTAAGGCCGCTGCTTATGTCCCTGAGCTCTGTGGCGCAGCCGTCCGGCTTGGGACCCTGGAGGACTGCTTGAGGGCTGCGACAGATCCCGACCAAGTTGGGGGATCTATTTCGTCATGACCTTCTTACCCCCCTTGCGGGGAGTGGGTGCCATTGCAAAGAGGTTATATCGCGTATATGGGGGAGAGTGTTGCCACTCAATCAGGTAGTGTACGGGCTGGTGAAAGCGATAATAGGGGCTTGCTATCAGATTGGTTCTTCTCCCACCAGAGCAGGAGTGGGCTTTGGCGAAATGACCACATTTGAAAAAGTGGTTCTTCATGACTAACTTCTCGGCATGTACATATCTCTTAAGGGGAGTTCGCCAGATCCTAGAAATCACTGATGATGGTCCTGTTTGCAGAATTTTAAACTTTAATGAGGAATCACCCCAGATATTGCGGCTACTTGGCTCATGATTCGAAAAATACTATGCGCGAAATTTTTAATGCCGAATGTGGGTTTGGCCATTGTAATCGCCTTTTTAGAAAAGATAAGGATTTAAATGCATTTAAAGAATTTGAGCCAAAAAAGGGAAAGAATTGGTCTCTATGAAATTTGTCGAGATATACGCTCTCGTAAATCAAAAGATTTGGATATATACCGATTACCTTCGGAAGTTAGTATCCTCCCTCCAGTTGAAATCTTAACAAGACCTAAACGGATGAGATATTCATCAACTTCTATAAAATCTGTGTGATTTGAGATACCTAACGCCTGCTGAAGTCGCTTCTCTGCCATGGCCCCGGTTCTTTTTAAGTTCCCAAGGTAATTTCGTGCTGGGGGATCTAGGCCATTCATATCAATATCTTGTTCATCAAACCAAGAAGCAATCGCAGATCTGGTTAATGCAGAGGCTATTCGCTCATAATCAACAGGTTCATCTCCGTTATGGGTTTCTCCATGGAAATAGGGAATTATCAACTGAGTAAGAGAACGAACTGCCCTTCGTGGTTGGCACCGTATTCTTGCTGCGATTTCATAACAAACATCGCGTGGTAAATCATATCCATTTAAAATTTCTTTTCCATGAAGCCAAACGATGCCTGCGACTTCGGGTAAATTATATGGACGTAAATATGTTTTATCCGGTCTACTGTTGAATGCTTCAGACAGTTTTCCTGGGTCTGTTGTAGCTAAAATAAAAACTACTTTACAGAAATCATAATTAACTCCATCAATAGTTGTTATTCGCTGATCGTCCATTGCATTTAAAAGCGTAGCTGCTACATTTGAAGAAATTGCATGTACTTCATCAATAAAAATTAAACATTTCGAAACACGGATAGGAGCATGTGGATTTTGTGGATTTCTTTGTATTTTCTGATTTTCATTTAATCTATTAACAATCATGATCGGCAGACGAAGATCGGCACCATTGAACAATATCTCTTGCTCTCCCAGTAAACCACGCGCGATAGCTCTTGCAAGACTACTTTTTCCAACTCCTGCAGGCCCAACGAGAAGCTTATCAGGAAATCGACGTTTCGATGCTCGCGAAAAATTCACTTGTTTGATTAACTGGTTAACTGCTTGATCTTGTCCAATCATTCCAAGTGCATTTGTTAGAGGAGGCCATTGTACACTGTCAGATTCGGGAGGGTTGACAAATTCTTGATTTTCAGGAGGTTTAATATTTAGTGTGCCTCTATCTTCAGCCGGAAATTCTTGTACTTTTTCAAAGCCGGACCGGCTCCTATCGCTATCTGATAAAGGAATTTGAGTTTCAATAATAATTGAAGGGATTTCGATATGAGATCCTTCCATGTCTTTGTTGCCAATTCTTTGGTTGTGTAAGAACATTGGCTAAAAGTTCCTACTGATAGATAGAATAATGACCGTTGATCATATTAATTTTATTCATTAGATAAGACCACGAAGCATTAATACAACCTGGCCCGCCCGAGGCGGGTAATTCCTCTCTA
>JAPKXQ010000093.1 GCA_026394765.1 Methanomicrobiales archaeon | reverse complement strand
GTAAGAAATTTTCTCATCCCGTCTTCCTGATCGACAAGGTATTCTTTAATCAAGTTGCCTATATCCATAAGCCCTGTTCTCCTGTTTTTCCATTAGAGATCAGGGCGTCCTGAAATTTACAGCAAATTGTTTACACTATCCCTGGCACTCATCCAGTTGACAAGTTTCCGTGTCTCAGGGGAGTTATCGGGCAGGAGCGGCTCGAAGCCTAACACCTTCCCTTGGCCGGTAAGGGCGAAGAGGTACATGAACTGGATCTGCTGGAGGTCCATAACGGAGTGGGTGAGCCTGATAGAGAGATGGTCCTGCTGGATGCCAAGTTCCACACAACTCTGGATCACCCCCGAACCGAAGGAGAGGAGGATCTCTTTCACCGGGACAGGATCAGGTCCCGGGTCAAAAGCTCGAAATCCGGTCCTTGGGATGCAGATCTGAGGTATAGCGGATTCCAGGGCTTCGAAAGTCTCGGCGTCCTCATGCGAGGGCACGACCTCCCAGAAGATGAGGATGTTCCCGTGGCTGACGATACGGAAGGCTGGGATAAACCGTTCTCCCGCGACAATATCCAGCGCGAGGCGTGCAACGGCAGTCCAGAAGGTGAGGGTGCCCCCGGCGACAAACTGTGGGGAAGGGCCACCGGCAAAGTGGGGGTACAGGAGGAGGAAGGTGGTGAGGGGGCAGTTCAGCACCGGGACTGAGAATGCGTTGAGGCCATCGGGGGGATCATCGGACTGACCAAATTCCTGCTGCCAGCACGGTGATCCTACCGGGACCGATTGGCGCACAGGAATAGAGATCGTCATTACTGCGCTCTCTGGGGTCCGGTCCCTCTCTGCGATCAGTCCGGAGAAGAGGGTGCGAAGGACCCCTGATGAAGTTGCGAAGGGATGGAGAACTGGGAGAGGTGTCTTTGACTTGCGGCCCCGCTGTTTTTGGGCTGATGAGGTCTGCGCCTGCACATCGGGAGGGCTCTCGCCAAAGAAGAGAAGTTCGTGGGGGTTTCCGGGGTCATAGAGTGCATGGAGGACTATCATGCTGTGCCATGAGGTTACTACCCTGGCCCCTTCACTCTTCTGCCTCACCCCACTCGCACTTCAGGTACCGATCTCGGCTCTCCGAAAGCTTCACCCCATGATTTAGGATGCGCCAGATCGTGTTCCAGGACGAGTTACAGGGACGTCGGCCATTATGCGGGGTGGAGCCATGCATCAACCATTGTCCATTCCCGGATGGACGACGCGATTGATCAGCAAGGCACTTGTACAGCCCAGAGCAGAGTGTGTATTCACACGCATCGATTCCCCTGACCAAATGGTTTTAGGTAGCATCAATAGGGGGGCGTAAGAAGTACCTATGACGCACTCCCCTTGCTGTTACGAGGGGGAGGTCGCGTGGCGGGAGGTGCAGCAAGGTATGAATGTGCTCCATGGCGTGATGGTGCCCCCGAGGGGAGAAGAGAGATCTGACTGGCTCTTCATCTGGGGTGAACATGACACACTTCCTCATAAACGGCGGGGGCGCCCACCCATACGGCGCAGTGATACCCCACTCCCCCACCCGTTCCAGATTCCTGCAAATGGACTCCTCCCTGCACTCAGGTCCCTCGTCCCTTCTGCCCCCGTGGGTGAGGAGGTCTCAGTCACCCTAGCTATCCCTTCGACCACAAAGATGCCTCAGCCCTCCCCCCTTCTCTCCCTTGGAGAGCCCCCGGATCAAAAAGACATGACAGTTGCCCCCTGGGTCCTCTCGGGCCTTGCACTCCCCCTCAGGGAGGCAGTCCCTCTCCTCTGGGATCTTGCCAACCGCCCACCTAATGAAGGGACCGTCATCGGCCCTGACCTCATGTTCTGGAGCCGTGCCTCTCTCTTTCTCCTTCAGCTCGTTCTGAAACACCAGTTCTACCCGACCCTGGAGCAGCCCACGGGGAGCGAGGACACTCAGATCGCCAGGTGGCAGGTCGTCCTGCACGACCCGGCGTTTTCGCAGGTGGCGATCCAGCTCACCCGTGCCATGCCCCCCGCGTGCCGGGCCACTACCGGCCTGCCGCGTACTGCCAACGAGAGCTTGTTGCGCTTCCTCTCTTCAGGGGTATCAGAGATGGTATTTACCACCCCCTGCCGGTCCCGTATAAGAAAGGGAGCCGCCGCTCACTTCCTTGGTCTGGTGACGACCGGAAAACCCTCGCTCCTGCCAGATACCATCGCAAAAACGTTCATGTCCGGTGCCACACGGTGGGCAGACGGAATATCTACCATCCCAGCAAAGGGGTTTATTACCTGCTTCAGGCTTGAAGAGCCAAAGGACCCTGCATACGACGAACAATGGAGGCTGGACTACCTCCTCCAGTCAGTGGCTGACCCTAGCCTCCTCATCCCTGCCGAAGAGATATGGAAGCGGAGGGGAGAAGCGGCGGCTCTCCTCGCCATGACAGCACCCCACCACGAGGAGGTCTTCCTCACCTCTCTATCCAGGGCCGGGCAGATCTCCCCCCTCATCGAGGAGAGCCTCCATATGAGACGCCCGGTTGGAATAAGCCTTAATTCTGCCCAGGCTTACAAGTTCCTCAAAGAGAGTGCACCCCTCCTCAGCGAGAGCGGGTTTGGCGTCCTCGTCCCCTCTTGGTGGCATGCCAGGAACCTCAGGGCAGCGATGGGAATGAGTCTGAAGGTCTCTCCAAGGAAGTCTGCCGGGACCGGGACCCTCACCCTAACCACCCTGGTCTCCTATACATGGGAGCTCGCGATCGGGGACGATACCATCGGTAAGGAGGAGTTCGAGGCGCTCGCCCGCCTCAAGATGCCACTTATAAACGTGAGGGGAAGGTGGGTGGAGGTATCACCTGAGGCACTCGCCGCGGCTGAAAAGTTCTTCTCAGAGCAGCACGAGGGGGAGATGGTACTCGGGGAGGCGGTCAGGATCGCAACCGGAATGGAGGTCCCGAATGCGGCACTCCCCATCACCGAGGTCAGTGCATCACCAGAGATCGCAGGGGTGCTCGGGGAGCTGAAGGGTGAGCGCGAGGTCACTCTGCTGGCGGCACCCTCCGGGTTCCATGGGACCCTCAGACCCTACCAGGTCACCGGTTTCTCATGGCTCGCGTTCTTAAAGTCCCTCGGGATAGGCGCCTGTCTCGCGGATGACATGGGGCTGGGAAAGACGGTCCAGCTCCTCGCCCTGATGGCGCATGCAAAGCAGGAGGGAGAGGAAGGACCGGTCCTCCTCATCTGCCCCACCTCGGTCGTGGGGAACTGGGTGCGAGAGGCTGCACGGTTCACGCCTTACCTATCAGTAATGGTCCATCACGGGAGCGAACGCCAAAGAGGCGGGATTGCTGATGACGCCGCTCTATTCGACCTCGTAATCTCAACGTACGGCGTCGTCTCCCGTGAGGCAGAAGAACTCTGCCAGGTTGAATGGCGCGGGATAGTCCTCGACGAGGCCCAGAACATCAAGAACCCTGACACCAAACAGTCCCGTGCGGTACGGTCCCTCCATGCTGGGTTCAGGGTCGCCCTGACCGGAACTCCGGTTGAGAACCGGCTCTTCGACCTTTGGTCGTTGATGGAGTTCTTAAATCCTGGGTACCTCGGTCCCAGGCGCGAGTTTGGACGCCGCTTCGCAATCCCGGTGGAGAAGTCCCATGACCAGACCGCGACTGCCACATTAAAAGCAATTGTGCAGCCTTTTGTGATACGGAGGCTCAAGACAGACCCTGCCGTCGCCCCTGACCTGCCTGATAAGATCGAGATGACCGATGCCTGCACACTCACCAAAGAACAGGCGACCCTCTACGAGGCAGTGGTCCGTGATATGCTGACCCGGATCGAGAGTGAGGAGGGGATAACCCGGAAAGGACTTGTGCTCTCTGCTATCATGAGGCTGAAGCAGATCTGCAACCACCCTGCCCTCTTCCTCGCCGACAGATCGTCAGTCCCGAGGAGGTCGGGAAAGCTCATTCGCCTCATCTCCCTCCTCGAAGAGGTCCTCGCAGAGGGGGACGCTGCCTTGATCTTCACCCAGTTCTCCTCGATGGGGGAGATCCTGCACCCCTACCTCCAGGAGGTCTTTGGGGAAGAGGTCCTCTTCCTCCATGGCGGGGTCACACGTAAAAGGAGGGAGGAGATGGTGATGAGGTTCTCGACGCCGGGCGGTCCCCGGATCTTCGTCCTCTCTTTAAAGGCTGGGGGGGTGGGGCTGAACCTAACGCGCGCGTGTCATGTCTTCCACTTTGACAGGTGGTGGAACCCGGCGGTAGAGAACCAGGCGACTGATCGGGCCTTTCGGATCGGGCAGACGAAAAACGTGATGGTCCACAAGTTCGTCTGCCAGGGGACCCTTGAAGAGCGGATCGACGAGATGATCTCCAGAAAGAGAGGGCTCGCTGAAGAGGTCATTGGTACCGGCGAGGAGTGGCTCACCGAGCTCTCGACAGAGGACCTGCGATCGGTCCTTGCCCTTCGGCACGAGGCTATAGAGGAAGCGTGAGTGTGCTTGACATCCTACTACCCATGGTACCCTAAGACCTCTCCGATCCCTGTAAAAGACGGGATACGAGTCAGGTCACGGCGCGGTGCGATAGGAGAGCAGTGGTGGTCTAAGCAATGGGTCGCTCTCCTCTCCACCTTTGGGTGGTCAAGCCGGCTCGACCGTGGAAAGCGGTATGCACGGAAAGGGCAGGTGATGGAGTTTCGGATCACACCTGGAGAGGTCACTGCCAGGGTCCAGGGGTCCATGAAGACCCCTTACAGGGTGACTATCCAGATTAGCCCATTCTCATCTGAAAAATGGGGTCATATCCTCGACATACTGGCTGGAAAGGCCCTCTATGCCGCCAAACTACTCGCCGGTGAGATCCCCCATACCATTGGGGACGCCTTCTCAGAGGCGGGTATCGAGCTCTTTCCCAAAACAAGGCAAGAGATAAGGGCCTCGTGCTCTTGCCCTGACTATGCAGTCCCCTGCAAACATATCGCTGCAGTGCACTTTGTGCTCGCCGAAGCATTCGATCAGGACCCATTCATGATCTTCACCCTCAGGGGATTGCCACGTAATGACCTGATGGCAGGCCTCTCTGCGCGGCGTGCCGCTGACTCCGAAGTGGAGACAGAGGAGAAGACACCTGCAGGACCATCGGGAGGTCCGGAGGAGAAGACTATGACAATCACGATTATTGGGTTCTGGGGAGGAGGGGAAAAGACCCCTCTGGTATATGACCTCTCGCCCCCCCTCATCCCTGCCGGGATCATCAGGCGGCTGGGAAAACCCGCGTTCTGGGACAATCCCAGGGACTTTTATGAGGTGATGACGACGCTCTACGAGGACGTCGCAATGCAGGCGAGAAGAACGTTTCTTGGCGATGAGGAGGAGTCTACTCCCCCTCGTCCTTCATATACTCCAGTATCTTCCGTTCCTTCCAAGCCTTTGAAAAGAGATTCCGTTTCCAAAAAACGCTCATCGCGTGGAAGACCAGGCCGAGACCCCAGAAGATCGTGACCCAGTAGAACCTGTAGAAACCTGGGGAGATCAGGTAGTTGATAACGAAGAGTAGGACGTTAATAACAATGTATGCTGCAAGATTGTAATAGAACCCCTGAAGCGCATGTACACGGCTTCTTTGCATGCCGTTAATTCTCATCCTCAATCATCTGTGAAGGTTCACCCGAATGCAGTTCATTCTATTCCACAATCGAATTTTTGGTACAATGGGCACCCCTCTTGTACCTGCGCTCATGCCACACGACTCACCCAAAAGACGCTCCCGTCACCCGGAACCTTAACACGTGTGCTTCCCGGAGCCTGTTGCAGGGCCCTTCAATGTACTCATTGCCAGGTGAGTAAATTCGTCGCATACGATAACTTCCATTCCCAGCCATAAACCGATACGCCTATCACACTTCCAGTTCTACAGGATCTCTGGAATTCACAATTTATTCAGAGTTCTCTTATTCGTACTAGTGGGTTTTAGCCATAAAGGAAGACAGGATGGTGACATGAGGATGCCAGGAGAGATGGCACATTACCAGGGAGCAGGGGGATGACAGTTTGACAGAGGGCAGACCTTCAAAATTTCCCAAGGCCGACCTGCAAGTCCTTGAGAGGGCATTTACTGCACTTCCCGTTGCGGTCCTCATTATTTCCCCAAAAAGGCAAGAGGTGGTCTACTGGAATGCTGCATTCCAGGACTTGCTAAAGACCACCCCCACATCACAAGGCTTTGCATTCCTGACAGCCACAGTACATCCAGACGATAATGATGCACTCCTTGACTTTCTCAATGATACATCAAATATTAGCAGGGAACGCCATACCACCAGCATCAGGGTTGTGCATCCCCCAGGAGAGACCAGATGGGTCGAGGTCAAGGGCAGTCGCCTCCATTTAGCCACTTCAGATAGTGACCTCACCCTCCTCACAATGTATGATATAACCCCAGACAGGGGAGATTGCGAATTAGCCCTCCTAGCAACCGGGGTCTTAAACCGCCTGGCAAGCCACGCACGCCATGACACCTTAAACAAGCTCACCGTGGTGAGCGGGTACCTGGAGTTCGTTAAGGAAGATATCACCGACGCTACAACCCTCCAGATGTTGGGAAAGGTCGAAGACGCAGCCCAGGGGATACGCAGGATTATGGAGGTGACGCGGAGCTACCAGAACTATGGAACAGTCCGCCCGAAATGGCTCAACCTTGAAGAGATGATGGCTGGTATCAGACTCCAGACCGACCTAAGTGGAATACCCCTCGATTATTCGGTCCATGGTCTCGAGCTGAGTGGCGACCCCATCATCGCAAAGGTCATTGCCAACTTAATCGACAACGTGGTCCGCCACGGTAGATCAGCAACAAAGATCCGGATATCGACCCATGAGGGAGAGGGAAGCCTCACCATCTCCTGCGAAGACGATGGCATAGGTATCCCTGACACTGATAAGGAGAAGGTCTTTGGGAGGACCTATGCAAAGTCAAACGGGTTCTCGCTCTTCATCTCCAGGGAAATCCTCACCACGATGGACATGAATATCAGAGAGACTGGCATTCCGGGCCAGGGTGCCAGGTTCGATCTGCTGGTTCCCCGGGGAAAGTTCCGTTGGGTGAGAGATGCTCCGCAGAAATGAGATGCCCCCATGAACCTCTCTTTCAAATGCCTCTGATAACCTGGCGACGTGACCGTTCTAACCCTTTATTGAGGTCGCTTCGACCATTACAGTTTTGGATCTCCCTGTTACTCATAGGACCGGATCCATAGGCCTGCAATAGGTGCTGGAAGTGGTCAAATCCCTGCATAAACAGAAATCTTACGTGGTCTGAACCGGCGCAGTAGGCTGGAGTGTTAAACCCGGGCCAATTATTCCGGAACGGTCCGGGTGGTAGACTCCTGTCCCGAGCCACCTGTCCTGATCAACAGGGGTCATATAACTTACCTTTTGCTCAACGGTCATCTTCCTTGCAGGGTTGGGGTAGTGGTAGTATATCCAGCCACCTCCTTCTCGCTAGCGGTGAGGGGTAATTGCAGAGATCAGGCTGGGTCACAACTCATGGTCATTTCTGCCACAGCAATAAGTCCTAAATTTGTAGATTTATGACTTACTTTTTATATCACTTAATGCAAATTCCTGCCATAAAATCCTTATTTGTAAAAATTATCGTAACTATTCAGCCCACAATTTAGGAATATTTTATTATCGATATTCAGGCTTTTTTTGTTAAAATCACCTCCAAAAACCGATAAATCTAAGTACTAGGAGAGATAACAGGTTATTTGGATATTACTATGGAAATATGCGAG
>JAPKXQ010000049.1 GCA_026394765.1 Methanomicrobiales archaeon | reverse complement strand
TGAAACACGAAGTGTTTCATATCAGAGAGGTTTGCATGTCAAATATGGTAATCTCATAGTAACTCCCTCCATCATCTCATGTATCACCCTTCCATGAGAGTGTAAGTGTAAAGGAGGGTCTTGCTGGGTTCCCCTGTTCTCCCCATAGGTGAACCTGCTCACCTCAAACGCATAGTAAAAGTAGTCTTTCTCGATTCTGCAATATCACGGTACAAGGTATTCAGGTGGATCGCTCCTTCTGCTCCCTGATCGATACTTTCGCTGGCTGATAGAGGTTCTCCTTCAAATTCCAGGATACTACCAGGACAGCAAGGAAAATGTTGATGAGAGAGGACTCCCCTCACCCTACTACTACGTAACCCCCCATTGTCTTTCGGTAGCTCCCATTTAGGTTCGAGACACGGAGCGAGACTGAGTACGTCCCTGCACGAGAGTACTCGTATACTGGGTTTCTCTCCCTAGATGTCCCACCATCACCAAATGTCCAGTACCAAGTCATTGGATACCCGGTTGAGAGGTCGGTAAAGGCGACAGAGAGTGGGGAGGGACCACTTCGCGGTGTCCCGGAGAAGTCAGCCCGAAGCGTTCCTGGTGTCGGCGGAATCGAGGATGCGGTGATATACCCCACCCGCACCATTGTCGCGCTGCCTCCACCGTTCCATACAGTGAGGCTTACCGTGAAAGTCCCTGTAGTACCATAACTGTGCATCGGAGAGGGAGAGGTCCCGTTTGACGTCCCGTCCCCGAAGTTCCACTCCCACCGTTCTGGAGAACCGGTCGAGAGGTCAGAGAACTGCACATTGAGGGGTACAGTGCCCGACCTCGGGCTACCTGAGAAGTCAGCCACCGGCGGCCCGGGGGGGAGATCGAGGACGGTGATATAGGAGTCCCTAATTTTCGTTGAGCTGCCTGCAGCCGTACGCACCGAGAGGGTCACAGTGTACGTCCCTGCACCCATGTAGCGATGGAGGGGGTTCTGCTCCAGAGAGGTTGCGCCGTCCCCAAAGTCCCAGGACCAGGAAGTAGGTGCACCTGTTGAAAGGTCAGAAAACTGCACATCGAGCGGTGCGGTCCCAGACCTGGGGCTTCCCGAGAATTCGGCCACTGGTGGAACGGGGTCCCCTCCGACTATGATGTAGCGCGACGCAGATTTACGGTAGGTGCCCCCGCTCCCAGCAATTTTTAGTGAGACCGTATACGTCCCCTCCCGCAGATAGGTATGAGTGGGGTTCTGATCAGACGAGATCGTCCCGTCCCCAAATGACCACCACCAGGACGTGATACTGCCGCTTGATGCATCGGTGAACTGGACCTTGAGCGGGGCAGGGCCTGATCGTGGACTCGCAGTAAAGTCTGCCCGCATCGTGCCCGGCGTCCCAGCTACGTAAAAGAGTCCAGTCCCACGCCCTTCCTGACCGTCTGGGTTTCGCACAACCACGTCCCAGGTGCCAACGGCTGCCCCGGTGAGGTCAAACTGGCAGCTGATCCGGGTCGAAGATGCGACAACCACACTTGTCGCCGCAATATCAGAAGACCCGCTCCGTGTGAGCCGGACGGTCACAGGGGAGATGAAGTTTCTCCCCGCAAGGTCACTCACAATCACTACCGTCCCTGTCTGACCGGTCGATGGCATTATCGAACTCACAGTTGGTGCAGGTACCGGGGCAGAGGTCACAGAGAAGAGCCCTGCCCCAAGACCCTCCTGACCGTCTGAGTTCCGCACCACCACGTCCCATGTGCCAACTGCAGCCCCGATAAAGTCAAACTGACAGCTGATACGGGTTGATGATGCGACTACCACACTTGTCGCAACGATATCAGGGGATCCACTCTTTGTCAGGAGAACAGTCATCGGAGAGGTATAATTTGTCCCCGCAAGGTCGCTGATCACAACCACTGCCCCTGTCTGCCCGCTTGCAGGGGTGATGGAGGTCACCGTAGGGGCAGGTACCGGTGCAGAGGTCACGGAGAAGAGACCCACACCACGACCCTCCTGACTGTCTGGGTTTCGCACCACCACGTCCCATCTACCAACCGCAGCCCCGGTAAGGTCAAACTGGCAGCTGATCCGGGTTGATGATGCGACTACCACACTTGTCGCAACGATATCAGGGGATCCGCTCTTTGTCAGGAGAACAGTCATCGGAGATGTATAATTTGTCCCCGCGATATTGCTGATCACTACCACTGCCCCGGTCTGCCCACTTGTAGGGGTGATAGAAGTCACCGTAGGGGCGGGGGCAGGCTGCTGAGTCTTCCACGCATGATAGGCAATGTTGAGGAGCTGAGTAAACTCCCCGGTAGCCTTCCGGTTCCCGGCCTGGGTCGGGTGGTCATCACCTGAAGGGTACGCTAAAGTGTTGCCTCCACCATCGGTCTTGTGCTGGACCACGCCATTCCAGTAACGATGGTGATTCCCGGTCTCCTGGTTCAGGTCATTTATGAATGAGCTCCCCCCATTGCTCGTGAGCACGTTGTAGAAGTCGAAGACAGCGACGTTCTTATACTGGTAGTTGGCAAGCCAGTCATTCACTAACCAGGTATTAAAGGCCCGTGCGTTTGCAGCATAAGCCGGGTCTGACAATGGGGGAGCAGTCACCACCACGAAGAGCCGGTCCTGCCTGGTCCTGAAATACTCAAGGATATCGACGTAGATCCCCTTTGCATTCGCAATGGTATGGAACTCAGATGAAGAACTCTGCCCCCTGAGCGGATTATTCCCAATAGGGGGGACCGGGTCAGATGGACTCCCGGAAAGGGCAGAGTTTGGGAAACAGGACTTGAAGAGGACAACCTCGTTCTCCCCAGACGGGGCCTCAGGGAGGCGGCTGTAGGCACTCCACTGCCCTGTCTCCCGGAAGAGGGCTAATGTATATTCAGGGCTCTTTCCGCTGCGGAACCAATCCCACCAGCTCCCGATGTCGGTCAAATCCCCGATACTCTCCGGCCCCCAGCCATAGTTCGTATCAGAGACATAGTAGTTGTTCCCCATCAGCGAGAGGCCGAGGCCGCCATTCTCATCCGAAAGCCAGTTCTCACCGACAGAATGGTGGACCATCACGAGGCGGACGGGCTGGGCAGGTGGGGATGGGTCAAGCGTGGTGACTGTGAAGGGGAGGGCCCCAGATGTCCCTCCACCTGGTGCGGGGTTGTAGACTGATATTTGGGCGGTCCCAGCCTGGACAATATCAACAGCAGGGATCGTTGCCTGGAGATAGGTTGCAGATAAGAAGGAGGTCGTCTTGTCAACGCCGTTCCACCGGACCCTGCTCCCTGAAATGAAGTTGTTCCCGGTCACGCGGAGGGTGATGCCAGAACCCCCCCTGGTTGCTGCGGTTGGATTTATCAGGGTGAGCGAGGGGACCGGGTTTTCCGATTGCCCGACTGTGAAAGTGAGCGGGTTAGAAGAGCCCCCGCCAGGAGGGGGTGTGACTACGGTCACCCTATGGGTCCCGGCAACTGCGATGTCAGACGATAGGACCTGGGCACGGATCTGGGTCGCTGATATGTACTCAGTCTGACGGTCGATGCCGTCCCAGCGCACCACGCTCCCGGTAAAAAACCCGCTTCCTACTACGGTGAGGACAAACGCCGGGCCCCCTGGCACCGAAGAGGAGGGAGAGATGCTTGTGACAGAGGGTAGTGGGCTGGAGGCCGGCATCGTGAAGTATGCAGCGCCCTCACCGACGCGGTTTGAGCCCGTAAAGATCCTGAACCAGCCCTCCTCACCCCAGTCTGTCCCCCAACTGTTCTTCGCGATCCAGAAGTCCTTCCCGGTCTCCTCGTCATGCCCCCAGCCCACGAGGAGGACGGCGTGGTTCGTCGTGGTGAAGAGGGTGGTAGTTGAAAAGATCCCACCCCGGTAGTGCTGGAACGCAGAATCCGCATTGATATAAGAACTCAAAGGACCGTTGGTAAAGATTGCGGCCTTGATCTGGTCTACTGTTGGGACCTCGGAATCCGGGTTCGCCCCGGTGGCGACATAATACCAGTCCTGACCTGCCGGGACACTATAACGGGAGATTCCGGTGAGGTCACTACAGGATGAGTCCCGCGCAGTGTAGGCATAGGAACCCTCATTCACCGTGCCAACCGCACTCTGGACGGCCCGGTCTACGAAGTAGTCCATAGCGGTATTGGACCCCCCAGAACAGCCGTAACTCGTAGCAGCACAAGAGACGAGGAACTGTTCGGAGAAGTCAGGGTTGAGGCCCGGGTCGTTTTTGAGGCGCTCCCAGTAGGACTCAAAGGCTGATGTCGTAGAGAACGCCCAGCAGCTCCCGCAGTCAAGCTGGTCGCGGACCGGGGTGGTCCAGTCCCCGCTGTTGTTCCGCCAGTCAAAGGAGGGAGGTAAGGATAGGGGAGCTGCAGGTTTCTGCACGGCCTTTCTCCCAGGCACGGCATCAGAAGGGACCCGGCCGAGGTGTCGACTATATGCGTCAGCTGACAGGTTCGAGACCGATGTGACACCCGCAGTCCAGCTGAGATGCTCCATGGAGATCAAGGCATTGAGAGCATCGACCTGCTCGCGCACCTCTTCAGGCGAGACGGTCGGGGATACCAAAACCCCCGGTGGTTGGCCTTGTGCACCCCCGCACGTATCACAGGCACCCCGGGATTCATTCCCGGCATACAGAGGAGCAGGGACCTGACCAGAACCGGTATCTCCACCCGGATAACCGGACGCGTGGAACCCTATGACCACGATGAGTGCAATCGCCAGAACTATCCGACGCAGAATGAGATCCCGATCAACCATGTTCTACTCCGTTGAGGAGCAGTGGTGCATGGTTGTGGAATATAAGTATTGTGAAATGATTAGTTCGTGAAAGATTGACTTTCAGGGCCTGATCAGAATGATTACTCTTTCTTATCGACAATATCATACTGGAAGAGAGAACACGACGATCTAGTGGTCCCCATAAGGATCTAATGCCTGGCATACCAGGATATGATCCCACTTCGCTGGCAATTAGAGGAGACAAGTAACCATTGAAATAACGATGCCCTTATTGTTTCGTATTCAAATTCACAGCTATTATAGTACCAGTTAAATGGACACCAACAGGGTTTCAGGTAGAATAGATCAGACCTTTCAGGTGGTGGAGTTATTCAGATACCAGTGAACCTGCAAGATCACGAAAGATATGAGTTTTTATGCGGTACGAACTATTTGACCTTATACCCCCGACCAGATTCGAACTGGTGTCGCCGGATCCAAAGTCCTGCATGATTGACCGCTACACTACGGGGGTTTATGGAGAGTTAGTCCAATACACTTGGCAAATTTCCATAAAGAAAATTTGTCCTATTCCATTTTGCGCATGAGATATTAAAATCAACATCAGGGCAGGAAATTCCGTTTTCACGAGAGAGCCGGTCCGTGGAGCATGTGCAAAATGCGCCGCAGGTGCACGAAGCGTGCGCAGTGGGGGCGGGAGAAGGTGAGCCGGATACGGGACCACAAGGCGGGCCCGTCGCGTGAGCCTTCGGGGTGGGCCAGCTTTGCCAGGAAAGATAATGCCTGGAGTTCCATATCCGCTATCGCGATCTCGATGCGTTCGACTTCTTCGAGAGCCTTGATCGCATTGCATCAAAAATGGTCGGGGTCATGCCGTCACCCCTGCGGGCTGTGATGCCGCCCTGGATTCAACAGTGCGCATCGTTGCAAAGTGGGCATATTTCCGCTCCCTTTTGATCATTCCCTTGACCTGGGCGAGAGGAGTGACATACTGCAAGTCATTGAAAGAGATCATCACGACCTTGCCAGACCGAGTGCCCCATGCCTTCCCGACCGAGGCCGCGTCCGGGTTTTTCATCACATCGGAGATATCAAAAACGGATGCGGGCCAGTGGTCTTCAAGCCTGCGGATCTCGCCGGCGGGGATAACCGCCTGCATGGTCTTTACATCGATACGGACCGAGCCGTTGTAGAGGCGGGCTGGGGCAGCCACTGGCACCGGAGCATCGCGACAAGTCAGGGGCGTCGTCCTACCAACAGGAAACTCCGGAATCCAGCGAGGTCATGTGAGCGGAACTGGCACAAGCCCGTGGAGACGAACATGACCGAGCGTCTGCGGCACAACCGAGCAGGCACAGTTTCACCCCGTCCCAAACATCCCCGCATTATCTTGCAGAGCTGAAAACCAGTATCATGGTATTCCACTGGTGCGGATTACATATTACCGATGAAGAACACCTCAGTGATCCGTTTGAAAGCCCGGTCCTGCTTCCCTGCAAAAATATCGAGTGCAATCTATTTCGGCAAGAATACCCCTTTTGCATCCACACGGTCACCGCCGGAAAGCCTACTCCCCGCCGACCGCTTCGCACGACTTCGCCATGCCCGCACCTGCTCCGCGACCGACTCTAAAAAGGGTTTTGTCTCTTCAGAGAAGTTTCGTTTCTTCAGTAGGTTTCGGCACCTTGACCACGAGCACCCGGAAGATCCCCTTGCTCTCATTGATCCAGCGATGTGGGATCCTTGCCGGGCTCTCAATGAGCATATCTTTCGTACAACTTTCCCGTTCGTCCCCGATCTCGACAATACCTGTCCCTTCCAGAACGTAGAAGAAGACATCGACCGGCGTCATATGTTTTTTCAGCGATTCTCCTGGCTGGAGCGTGATCACGACAGCGATAGCGTTCTTCGTATCATAGACCTTTCGGGCATCTACATGATGCGGATTGGGGCCCGAAACAACCTTTGCAACTTCAGTGATTTTCATCGTCATTTCACCTTCTTAAGAGGAATGTACGGAATTAGCGAAAGTAATTCCGATTTCAACAAGTCTATACCGATGCGTTCCATGAACCGGGCTGTCCGCTCATGCGATTTTGCATGGCTCCGGTAATACCCGGCGAGTCTTTGCGCACAATCCACCGCTTCATCGGCACTGTGATCCCGTGCAATGAGATCCCCAAGACGTGGCCGGGTACCACCATTTCCCCCGAAGATGACGGTCCATCCTTTGGGGTTTGCGATGATTCCGATATCCCGCAGATGACTCTCGCTGCAGCAGCGGGGGCAACCGGAGACCCCCATCCTGATCTTTGCCGGGAACGTCTGGTCTTTGAATTTTTCATCGATTGCACAGATAAGCCCGATCAAGTCCTGTTTGCCATACTTGCACCAGGTGGTACCGAGGCATGCCTGGACTAACTTGACGCAGGGAGCGGTCTCGGGTTTCGCAAGCGGTCCTAGATCGTTCATGTCATTTCCCATCTTTCGGTTCAAGACCGGCAAGCAGGACTCGCTGGCCTGAGGTGATCTTCAGGATCGGCACATGGTATTTCCGTCCGACTCTTGCAATAGTTTCCAATTGTTCAGGCGTAACGATACCGGTAGGTATCCGGGTAGTAACAGCATAGGTCTCTTCCGTCCCGCTGGAGGATTGCTCCTTCCGTGGACTTTGTCATAGATCCTCACGACTCCATAGGTATCCTTTTTTGATGGGATTTTTTTACGGTCCTTTTCTTACATTCACTGGTGCTCTTCTTATCACCGGTAATCTCATTCGCCTGTTCAATCATCCAGGAGAACAACGCACTCTGAACACAGGTTATGAAGGGGAGCGTGATGATAACAGCCATCTGCTTCCCATTCTGTGAATAAATGAGCATGGATTCCTGATCATCGGCAATGAGAATACATTCAAGCCTGAAGAGGGCTCCTCCCCGGCGTATAGGTGCCGAGAATATTTTTTTAAAAATTTTCTCACTGAAGAAGTCCTCAAGCAATCCGGCCTCAAAATACTTGATGCCCTTTAAGGGAATAACCCCTTCTGCCTCACCTTTCGGAAACAGGATTTTTACCGCACGATCCGAAGTTATCGACGAAACCGGCTCTTGGAATTTAACCAAAATATCCTTGTCGAAACAGAGAATGATAAGTTCGCGGGTGACGCTTTCCACCATCATCTCGAGGTTCCGCTGGATGGTCCAGTCGGAATGAACATACCAGATCGGTGAATAATCCTGCTTGGTATCTACTGACAGAGATTCCAGTGTCCTGATACTGTCCGATGCAGCAGCATCGAGATCTTTTTTCAGAAAGGAGACTACAATGTCCGGACGGACAGCACGATACATCAGCGGGCTTCCCTGCCGTATCTCAATGAATCCCTTTTCATCGAGTGCATTGAGAACATCATACACCCGGGGGCGCGGGACACCGCTGACTTCATGGATCCTGCGAACATTTGTTTCACCAAGTCCGACTAGAGCGACATAGATCCTGGCCTCATATTCTTTAAGTCCCAGTTGGACAAGGTTTTCAATTGCTGAATCCATTTGTTACTTTGATAGGGACAACAAAATTAAATAGTTATCTACCAAGCATACTGCATGACTGATACACGAGCAGAGAGAGCAAATATTGCAATTGTCAGGAAATTTTTCGAGGTGGGACCATCAAAATGCGACCTTGCGACAGCCGACGCACTGCTCCACCCCGAATTTTTTCTGCACACACCACTGCCGACACCCGGGCCCGGGATTGAGGCGATGAAAAATGTCAGCATGACATGCCGGGCTGCTTTTCACGGCCTGAATGTCACGGTCAATGACATCATGGCAGATGAGGATACAGTGACTGCCCGCTTCACGGCACGGGGTATCCACAAGGGAGAATTTATGGGCCATCTCCCCACAGGAAAAACGATCATGATGACGGGCATAGAAATTTTCCGAATAAAGGACGGGAAGATCGCCGAGTTGTGGGGCGAGTTAAAACTGATGGGGCTGATGCAGCATCTGGGCATCTTGCCCGGCTCGGCGTAATAGGACTGCAATAAAAGGAGGAAAATTGCAATGGTCTTTGATCAGATCCCCAAAATGATTGGGTTCATCTACGCACTGGTAATGATCGTTGTCATTGCGTACCTCTGGTATTCCGGGCAATGGCAACAGAAGATCGGTTGGCTGGTCCTCGTTGTTTCTGCGGGACTGGGTTTTCTCATTTTCGCCCCGGTAGTCCCCTGGCAATTCCAGCAGATTGTGCTGCGGGATGAACAAGGTCTGGGGGCTCCGCTCATTGTTGGCGTCATTGGGCTCACCTTTGTTTTTTTCCTGACTCTGATTTTGGGGCGATTCTTTTGCGGCTATCTTTGCCCGGTCGGCGCTGTTCAGGAAATTGCCTATCACACCCCTGTCCCTAAAACCAATCCCCACCAGAAGAATGCATTCATGGCAGTGCGAGCGATTGTCTTTGTCTTGTTTCTTGTGATGGCATTCATCCTTTCGGCCTCATTGCTTGCCGGGTTTGGGGTCAGGGATTTCTTTTACCTTTCCCTGACTGCCGGGACGTTCGTCTTTACCTTCATCGTGTTGCTGTCCATAACATTGTACCGCCCATTTTGCCGCCTTGTCTGCCCATACGGAGCACTTTTGTCGCTCGGTGCCTGGAAGAGCATTCTCATAATACAGAGAACCGATGCCTGTATCGAATGTAAAAAATGTGAGAAGGCGTGCCCGACCGATGAAGCAAAACGCAATGACGGGAAAGCGGAATGTTATCTCTGCGGGCGTTGTGTAGATGTCTGCCCGACTCCCGGGGCTTTGATATATAAACGACGGAATGCTGATGGGAATAAATGAGTATAGGATCAAAAACGCACTCGGATGGAGGATAGTATGATGGAATTTAAACAGGAAAATCCGGATAAGCACTACAAGAAGCGCGATGAACTGAAAGGAAAGGTCATCACTCTTCCGGAGCTTGTGGACTATGGGGAGGGCACGGTCGCGAGCACGATGATCATCAACAACAAGGCCGGGAGTATTACCATCTTTTCATTCGATGAGAATGAGGGACTCTCTGAGCACACGGCCCCGTATGACGCTGTGGTTACTATCCTTGAAGGGGAGTGTGAGGTATGGGTTGCCGGACAGAC
>JAPKXQ010000058.1 GCA_026394765.1 Methanomicrobiales archaeon | reverse complement strand
GTGTTACTCGCGCTCTATCACAAAGATGAACAGTAACCGGATTTTTCCTGACTTAAAGAAAACTCTTTATCTCTCCGGGCTAATATCGGATAAGTAAAAAAAATGCCGATACCGATATGACAGAGCGTTTGCCGATCCTCCTAATGAGAATAAACCGGAAAAAGGAACATCTGGATGCGTTGCGTCCTCTATCACCGGATCTTGTGCGCCGGCTCCATAGTGAAATGAGGATTCTTCATACCTACAATTCGAATGCGATTGAAGGCAATACGCTCACGCTCTCCGAAACAAAAGTGGTCCTGCTTGAAGGTATCACGATAGGGGGAAAATCCCTTGTCGAACACCTTGAAGCAGCAAACAATGCACAGGGTTTCGATCTCATGGTTCAGATGGCAACGGCAGAGAAACCGATCAACCATATCGCCGTCCAGCAGCTCCATGAGGCAGTTACCCGTGGCATCCTTGATTCAGCCGGCCGATACCGGACGAAGAACGTCCGCATCACGGGGGCAGTCCGTTCTCCGCCGGACTGGCATAACGTTGTCCGGGAGATGGATGCACTCTTTCTTTCAATTACCTCACCTGACCGGAAGGTACTGGAAACAGCAGCGTATCTTCATCACCAATTTGTAGAAGTACACCCGTTTTTTGATGGGAACGACAGGGTGGCCCGGCTGCTGATAAATTTGTATCTCATCCGGCATGGATATCCGCCGGTTATTATTCAAACGGAGGAAAGGCAACATTATTATGATACGCTCCGGCAGGCGGATGAAGAGAACTACGAACCATTCACCTTATTCATTGCCCGTGCAGCAAATGATGCATTCTCCCACACACTTACAGTTGTGGGTGGACTGGATGAACTCGTCCCCTTGCGGGAATTATCAATTCTATCTCCCTATTCACAGGAATATCTCGTCCTCGCTGCACGGAAGGGACTTTTAGATGCGACAAAGACGGGCGGGGTCTGGTATTCAACAAAACGGGCTCTACAACAATATTACCAGGAACATGGCCGAATGTGACTCAAATAGATCGTTACATAATCCGCTGTTGCAATGCTCCATTCGTACGATGATTACGTGGTTAGCAGGGATGAAACCGTTTTTTAGCACAACGAATCCTTTGGCTTTTTGTTGACTGCATATCGATGAATGCGAGTGCATCGATATCAATTTTGATCTCAAAAGTCAACGTCGGTACTCCATAAAGTACCACGCTTGCAAATCCAATCGGTGTCTTCTACAAGACGGTTCAGTTTCTCTTTTTGCACCAACTCTTTGATGAGATCATCGAAATGTCTGACCGGTATTTCGTAATCCATGGATCTCGTCCCATGTACTCTGATAAACCGGAATTCTTTTTCTTGCGCATTCACTCTCTGTCATTACAAAGTATACGTGTGTGATTATTTACTGTTTTATGGCCCTATCTGTAAGAACCTGTTCAAATTGCAATAGAATGAAAACATTGATTGCAAAGATTTTCCTGAATTGTTTGTAGTCAGATAGGGCCACAACTAAAAATACAGTCAGTTATTCTCAACGTCGATCTTACTATCCCCATCTCTGACGACTAAGTTGTCCCCCGAGGTCATAAGCCCACTGGAGATGCAGAAATGTACGTTTAAGTGGTCCGGTTTGCTGATAGGCCTCCATACCGTGCTTCTTGCAGGTCTTTCATGCGATACCTTTCACCCCGAACATTTTGAGTAGTGCAGCGATAGAGGGCCTGAATCCAGACTCGCGGAATAGATATCCTATCGCATGGTCCCGGGGTCCTAAAACCTCTCTCCCCCCTTCCCCACAATAGTATTTGACGTGAATGTTGTGGGGTCCCCTCTCTTGAAGCGTGTGATCATTTGAAAGAAGCAGTACGACAGTTGATACATCATACGGCGATAGCCCGTTCGTTGAATGATCAGGAGGTTTAATCTACTTGGGGTGTCGCACCAACTAGAGAAATGAGATAAAGATTTTTCTCATGGAACGATGCGGTGTTTTAATACCTCATGCAACAAAATAGTAGTTGCAGTTTTTTTAAAAACCGTTTGAGTAGAACCATGAATCAATCAAATTTTAGTGGCCCGAGAAATTTCGGACCCCGTGAAATGACAAAAGTAGTCTGTGGAGACTGTGGAAAGGAATGTGAAGTACCGTTTAAGCCTACTGAGGGCAGACCTGTCTATTGTCAGGATTGCCTTCCAAGTCATAGGCGTCCCCGGTTCTAATTCTTTTTTCAGAAAGCACACGATGCTGCAGATAGCGGTTCAGATAATTACTCCTTAAGTGGTAACTATCAGGCTCGAAGCATATTATCATCCCCTTCAGGTGTAAGATTTAAAGCCCAATATCGGCTCACACCCTCACTCCATTAGAATTCTCTGATATGAAACATTTCGTGTTTCAAAGCCTTCTATGAACCCTCTTTTCATCGATGACTTTTTGGGGGTGTCTCCTCTCGACACAGATGTACCCGAAAGTCCCCTCGTATTGGTAGGATGGGGTTATGGTCTGCAAGCGGTGCAAACTGAATAACCTTTGGCGGCACACCTGCAACCGGTGTTTTCGGTTTTTGCCGGTTCGATCATAGCGACTACGTCTGTCCATACATACGGTGCCGTTGACATTGCCTTCACCCCACCCAATGGCACTGCAACCGGGACATGTGTATTTACGTACGTTACAGATCCCTCCTGTGTCCCGCAGTACTGATCATCCAACAGATCATCCCGTCGATAGTGAAGACAGGAACGAATCCATTCGTCTTCGTCGTGGCAGAAGAGCACTTCTAAAAGGGAAACCGGGTCTATTGGAAAGGAGTGGCCATTCTCTGGGACTTGGGAGATCGCCAGTGAAAGTTGAGATCTTTATTGTGTCTATTGCACATTCCTGACGATCTAGAGTATGATAGTATGCTGATGATCCCACCTTTTTCAAACTGAACTTTAAAAACCCGTTCTTATGATATCTATGAAACGGGCACTCGTTTTGGGGATAGAGGAATCATTTCTGGCAGGATTTCTCGCCTGATAACCTGATGCCAAGAGTAAGCCATTCACAGAGATAGATCCGATGTTCAGTACACTTTGGATTTTTTCAAGAAAGGGGTCGGTGCTTTAAGTGCACTATCGCTCTATTTGCCTGTATGTAATGTAAATGTGAGTTCTTCCTGAAATTATACGGTTCCCAGGGAGACCTGATAAAAAAGAAAAGATCGGTCCTTTCTCACTATAAATGCCTTGGTTCGGGATCGATATTATTGATCACTTGCACCGGGAAGAACCTGGTGTTAGATGTTCCTCCGCCGAGTGGGGGGTTGTACACCGTGATCCTCGCAGTCCCTGCCCCTATCACTGCTTTTGCAGGGATCCGTGCCGCAAGCCTTTCTGATGAGAGATAGGTGGTATACATGTTCATGCCGTTCCAGCGGACGCGGCTCTTTGTGACGAACCCGGACCCTGTCACGGTGAGCACAAACCCGGTAGCTCCTGCTTTCCATGCCCCGGGCCAGGTGTCTTTTATCTCAGGCACAGGGTTGACTGCACGCGCTATCGTGACGTACGCTTTGTTTGAGGTACCTCCGCCGAATGGGGTAAATACGGTTATTGTAGCTTTTCCTTTACTGACCAATTCCGTGGCTGAGATCGCGGCGAGGAGCTTGTTACCCGAGACAAAGGAGGTCTGCTGATCAATCCCGTTCCACTGGACGATAGACCCATCGAGGAAATCAGTGCCGTACACGGTGAGTGTGAAGCTTGAGCTACCGGTATAGACCCGGTTCGGGCTAACCCTCGTAATTATTGATGTGGGGGGTGCAGAGATTGTCAGGGTGAGGGCATCAGAGGTGCCTCCTCCGGGTGGGGGGTTAAAGACCGTGATGTCGGCTGCACCTGGAGACCCAATGTTCTCTGCCGGGACGTCAGCCTCGAGGCTCGAAGACGAGATATAGACTGTGTCGAGGTCGACTCCGTCCCAGCGGACCGAGCTCCCCTCTACGAAGTCTGACCCGGTCACCTCAAGGATGAAGCCGTCACTCCCTGCGGTGATGGTTTCAGGGGCTATAACGGTGAGTATTGGTGCGGGGACCGGGTCGATTGTGAAGGTGATGGCAGTAGAGGCCCCTCCACCACAGGGTGGGTTAAAGACCGTGACCGCGATGGTCACATCCTCGGTGAGGTCTTCTGTATAGATCTCGGTGGAGAGTGATGTTGCTGATAGGTAGGTGGTCTCGCGGTCCACACCTCTCCAGCGGATGGTCGTCTTCTCGTTGAAGTTGGTGCCGCTCACGGTGAGTGTGAAGCCATCAGTTCCGGCCATGATGTGCGTCGGGGTGATCGCTGAGAGGGAGGGGGCTGGGTTGGAGTTCACCGTGAATGAGACGACATTTGAAGTCCCGCCTCCCGGCGTGGGATTGACCACTGTGACTTCCGGAGTCCCTGCCGCCGCAATGTCTGCAGCAGTGATCTGTGCAGTGAGCGTGGTCGCTGACCCGTACGTCGTGGTCTTCTCCACGCCATTCCATCTGACTTTGCTTCCATTGATGAAGTTAGTACCCGTCACCGTGAGGGTGAAAGAAGTGTCACCACAGTTCTTCGAGGTTGGGCTGATCCCCGCGATGGAGGGAACTGGGTTCTGTGCGGTTACCTGGAACTGGACCGTATTCGAGACCCACCCTGGGCCCGGGTTGAACACATTTACGAGCCCAGTCCCTGCCGTGGCGATGTCAGCGGGATTGATCGTCGCGGTGAGGTTCGTCGAAGAGGTATAGGAGGTGGTGCGGTCAGCCCCGTTCCAGCGGACCACACTGCTGGGGATGAAGTTGGAACCCGTGACGATAAGAGTGAACCCTGTGCTGCCACCTGCGGTTGCGGAGGTGGGGTTGATGCTCGCGATCACGGGAGTTCCAGTGGGGTTAATGGAGAGGGTCTTCTCATTCGAGAGCCCGCCTCCACCCGAATTATAGACCGTAACAGTCGCATTGCCTGGAGTTGCTACATCAGCGGTATTGATGGTTGCGATGAGATTCGAGGTAGAGATATACGTTGTGGGTCGATCCACTCCATTCCAACGGACTGTGCTATTAGAGATAGTCGTGTTGGGTAAGAAGTTCGACCCCGTCACGACAAGGGTGAATGCTCCCATTCCCGCATTGACTCCTGATGGGGAGAGACTGGTGATGACAGGAGAGTTGAAGGGGTTGATGGAGAGGGTCTTCTCATTCGAGAGCCCGCCGCCACTTGGGTTGAAGACTGTCACGATTGCAGTCCCTGGCGTTGACACGTCAGCGGCGGTTATTGGTACGGTGAGGTTAGACGCCGAGATGTAGGTTGTGGTGCGGTTCACCCCGTTCCAGCGGATCACACTGTTGGAGAGGAAGTTGGACCCTGTCACCACAAGGGTGAACGGTCCCATCCCTGCGTTTACTCCCGAAGGGGAGAGGCTGGTGATGATGGGTGCATTCGTTGAATTGATCGTGAACCCGACGATGTTCGAGAGGCCCCCTCCGCCTGGGTTGAATACCATGACGAGTGCGGCCCCTGGGCTCGCGATGTCAGTTGCGAAAATTGCGGCACTCATGTTTGTCGGGCTGATGTAGGTCTTTGTCCTGTTCACCCCGTTCCACTGCACTTCACTTTGCGAGGTGAAGTTCTGTCCCGTCAGGAAGATGGTGAAGTCCGTGCCTCCTGCTGTTGCACTTGATGGATTGAGAGAAAGAATTGTTGGCGCTGCCGGGGGATTCACGGTGAACCCGTTTGGAAGCATCCCGATCGTCCCACCCGGGTTGGTGACCACGACGTTCCAGGGTCCCGTTGTTGCTCCCGAGAGGTCGAAACGGCAGGTTATCTGCGTTGAAGATGGCACTGCCACGTTCGTTGCGGTGATATTAGTATAACCGGTGCGGGTGAGGTTCACACCCAGTGTGCCTGTCGTGGAAAATCCTGTACCGGCGATGTTTGTGATGTCGATGATGGTTCCCGTCGTCCCACTTGCGGGGGTGATTGAGGTCACCGTGGGTGGGGTGACGTTGAACGTGATTGTAGAGGTACTAGATTGTCCATCAGGGTTCGTGACGATGACATTCCAGAGCCCGGTTGCGGCACTTACGAGGTTGAAGGTGCAGGTGATGCTTGTTGAAGATGTGACATTGACGCTACTTGCAATGATGTCGGCATAACCCGTGCGGTTCAGAACGACGGTAGGCTGGACGGGTGTCGAAACGAAGTTGGCCCCCGCAAGGTTGGTGATGGAGACTGTCGTGCCGGTCGTCCCAGAAGCCGGGGTGATACTCGTAAGTGTTGGAACTGGAAGATTCAAAATATTAAATGTCACGTTGTTGGAGGTGCCGCCATCACCACCAATAGCAGATTGTGGGTTAAATACTGTGATATTGGCACTTCCGGTTGTTGCGAGCAATGACGCATCAACCGTTGCATTAAGCTGGGTCTCTGAGATGTACGTAGTTGTAATAGGGTTGGCTGGATTACCATCCCATATTACCTGACTTCCTCCACCTGGGTCTAATCCTGGAGTCCCGGGCCTGAACCCTGTACCGGTGACTTTGAGGGTCAGCGTCGAGCTCCCTTTAATTGCTGTCGAGGGAGAGAGCGAGGTTATTGTAGGAACCAGATTGGTATACTCTATCTCAAGCATCGCACCGACTGGAATGAGTGAACCTGCAGGATACGGTGCCCCTCCAGATAATAGTGTGGCATAGATTGAGAAGTAGTTACCAGTTGATGCGAGATGTGGCACTAAATTAATAGTAAATGCAGTATCGCCGAATGTATCTGGATTAGGCATATTCCAATTTGACGGCTCAACCCCTGTAGTGGTACCCACAAATCTGATTTCACCTATACTGCCTAATATACCCCCAAAATCTGGATGGGGTAGTGCGGAAGCATAGACCTGAGCTGATGTTACATTAGTTATATCGATTGTCGCGCCACTGAACGGTGCAAAAGCAACGGCCTCTGTCTCAGAGATCCAAGGCCATGTGCCTCCATACTGAATGATGTCCGCTTCTTCATTGATGAATATCGTCTTTTTATTTGCAGAAGGATCGTCATAGAGCAGGAGCAGCAACATTCCGTTCAGTCGCGGACCAAATGTTGGTGTAGCACGCTCAATTCTTGCATTGTTGATATTGGCCCATAAGAACTGTGATGTGACGTCGTAAGCGAGGGATCCATAGTAGCCTGTGTCAGTTGTACCAAATCCTTTGGCGTCTTTATATTGATTTAAAGGTGTTGTTGCATTGCCGTTGAACGTGAACGTTATATTGGCGGGGGTCATCATCCCATTTATATCCCCGCTATAGAATACGTAGAGCCTGGCGAGTTTCAGTGTAGCCCCCCCTGCAGGCGCGGCCCATCCAGATTCGACAGCGGTCCACTGGACGTCCGTGGGACCCCACGGACTAGGCACCGGGTCTCCTGTTGGCGGGATTGGGAACGGATCCCCAACAACTGCTGGGCCTCTCTTACCTGATACCAATATGCCTCCAAAGAACGAATATAATCGCCCGCTCGTCGTGAGGTTACTACCACCGGTAAAGGTCTTTCCTTTATAGCCGAAATTGTAGACCGACCATGTCTTTTGGAGCCAGTTTACGTGTGTACCTCCATATACCGCATGATTCGGATCTACTGTTGCGTTTATCGTTACAGTTGACCCCGCGGTGCGGAGTGTGGGGTCTATATATCCCTGTCCAGAACCTGGTGCTGGCACCTCAACCCAAGCTGTTCCGCCTCCTGGAGCGATTGCTGGACCTGGCACAAAATGAGAAGTAGTACCAATTTTAATATCAACTTGGTAAGCACTTGCAACCGCAGCATTAACTAGATCATTATTAATCAGTTCCACCCATATTTCATTTGTTTCATTCGCGAAGGACTGATTATAATCTGATGCTACAGCTCTATCATTAATTGCTATACGATTAATTGACAGCACTTGCGCATTGACCGTCCCAATAATTAGGATACATCCCAATGCGAGTACTAGCATCAGGAGAAAGATCCATTTCGAGCGTCGCACTCTCCTTACATGTATATAGAATGAAGAGTTTTCTTTTGTTGTACCAGCCATATGAATTCACCCTCCAAATGGAGTTAGTAGTTTTGCTCTCTCTCTCCCCACATATATACTATTAGAGGATTTCGGATTGAACGTGCTTATAGTTCAATGGTTGATCTCATCATGTGTGTCTCGTCCTCACCAACTTCCCCAATCCGATCCCTGATATCCCACCACTACCGATTTGATCCCTATCTCTTATGCGCAATATCACCATCCGTGGAGCCCGCCAGCACAACCTGAAAGACATCACCGTCACCATTCCGAGGGACAAGTTCGTCGTCATTACCGGCCTCTCTGGTTCAGGGAAGTCGACACTCGCGTTCGACACCATCTATGCCGAGGGGCAGCGCCGCTATGTGGAGTCGCTCTCCTCCTATGCCCGCCAGTTCCTCGGCCTCATGCAGAAGCCCGATGTCGACAGCATTGAGGGGCTCTCCCCCGCGATCTCGATCGAGCAGAAGACCACGAGCAAGAACCCCAGGAGCACGGTGGGGACGGTCACCGAGATCTACGACTATCTCCGCCTCCTCTTCGCGCGCATTGGGGTCCCTTACTGCCCTGAACATGGGACGAGGATAGAGTCGCAGACCCCGGCGAGGATCGCGGACCGGGTCGCTGAGGACTTCTCAGGAACGGTGATGGTCCTCGCCCCGCTCGTGAGGAAGAAGAAGGGGACGTACCAGCAGCTCTTCCGGGACCTGTCAGCTGAAGGCTTCACCCGCGTCCGGGTGAATGGTGAGATCCGCCGGACTGACGAGGAGATCACCCTCGCGCGCTACAAGATGCACGAGATCGAGGTGGTTATAGACAGGCTCGAGAGCAGCGACCGCTCCCGGCTCACCGAGGCGTGCGAGAACGCGCTCAAACGGGGGGAGGGCCTCCTCATGGCCATGGAAGAGGATGGCGCTCCCAGGCTCTACTCCGCCGTGATGGCCTGCCCGGTTTGCGGGACGACGTTTGAGGAGCTCCAGCCCAGGATGTTCTCATTCAACAGCCCGTTTGGTGCCTGTGAGGAGTGTAAAGGCCTCGGCGTGAAGATGGAGTTCGACCCGGACCTGATCATCCCTGACCATGACCTCACCCTCGCCGACGGCGCGGTCGCGATGTACCGCAACTTCCTCGACGGGTACCGGAGTCAGTACCTGGGAGCCGTCGCGCAGCACTTCGGGTTCTCTATATTCACCCCGGTAAAGGACCTCTCAAAGAAGCAGTACGATGTCCTCATGTTCGGTGCCCCGGAGCGGATCCGCTTCTCCATGCAGATGAAGAACGGGGACTCGAACTGGTCGCACACCGGCACCTGGGAGGGGCTCCTTCCCCAGGCCGTGCGCCTCTATGGCCAGACCAAGTCCGATTACCGGAAGCAGGAGCTCGAGAAGTTTATGCGCGTCTTCCCCTGCCCGACCTGCCAGGGGCGCCGGCTCAAGGAGAAGGTGCTGGCAGTGAAGGTTGCAGGAAAGTCGATCGTTGACGTGACCGAGATGTCGGTGACCGCATGCGGCGAGTTCTTCTCCGGGGTGTCACTCACCCCCCGGGAAGAGGAGATCGCGCGGCAGGTCCTAAAGGAGATCCGCGCGAGGCTCGACTTCCTCGAACGGGTTGGTCTTGGGTACCTCACCCTCGCGCGGAATGCCGGCTCACTCTCTGGTGGAGAGGCTCAGCGGATCCGGCTTGCGACCCAGATCGGGTCTAACCTCACCGGGGTCCTCTATGTCCTTGATGAGCCTTCTATCGGCCTCCACCAGAGGGACAACCGGAAGCTTATCGAGACACTCCGGCGCCTCCGGGACCTCGGAAACACCCTTATTGTGGTGGAGCATGACGAGGACACGATCCGGAGCGCCGACCATGTTATCGATATGGGCCCCGGGGCAGGGCTCCATGGGGGCTATGTCGTTGCTGAGGGGACCCCTGATGAGATCGAGGCGCATCCTGCCTCGCTCACCGGGCAGTACCTCGCAAGGGCAATGACGATCCCTACCCCGGCTGCCCGTCGTGCTGCCGGGAAGTACATCAGGATCAATGGCTGTCGGGAGAACAACCTCAAGGGGATCGACGTCGCGGTCCCGATAGGGCTCTTAACAGTGGTGACCGGGGTGTCAGGGAGCGGGAAGTCGACACTCGTGTATGACACCCTCTACCCCGCGCTCCAACGGACACTCCACCACTCCCGCGCGACCCCGGGGAAGTACGACTCCCTCACATTTGACGCGCCGGTTGACAAGGTGATTGTGATCGACCAGAGCCCGATCGGGCGGACTCCGCGCTCCAACCCGGCAACGTACACCAAAGTCTTTGATGAGATACGAAAGGTCTTTGCAGAGACTAAAGAGGCGAAGGTAAGGGGGTACCAGCCTGGGCGGTTCTCATTCAATGTCAAAGGCGGACGATGCGAGGCATGCCAGGGGGACGGGCTGATCAGGATTGAGATGAACTTCCTCCCAGACGTGTACATCGAGTGCGAAGAGTGCAAAGGGACGCGGTACAACCGGGAGACGCTCGAGGTGAAGTACCGGGGTAAGTCGATCGCCGAAGTCCTTGCGATGAGTGTTGAAGAAGCGCGCGCCCTCTTCGAGCATATCCCACCCATCAGGCAGAAACTCGAGACCCTCAATGCGGTAGGGCTCGACTACATTGCCCTGGGTCAGAGCTCGACGACTCTATCCGGGGGGGAAGCTCAAAGAATTAAGCTTACTCGTGAACTCGCGAAGCGCGCGACTGGTAAGACCGTCTACCTCCTCGATGAACCCACCACCGGTCTTCATTTCCATGACGTGAAGAAACTGATAGCCGTCCTCGACGAGCTCGTCGCGAAGGGGAACACGGTTGTGGTGATCGAGCACAACCTCGATGTGATCAAGGCTGCAGACCACCTAATCGATCTCGGCCCCGAGGGGGGGGACTTAGGAGGCGAGGTGATCGCAACCGGGACTCCTGAAGAGGTCGCAAAAGACTCTCGGAGCTACACCGGAGTGTTCCTCGCGCGGGTGCTGGGGGTGTAATGGAGTATGCGCACAAGTTCCCTGACCCTGATCTCACCCCGGTGCATGGTGCGGCAGCATGGGGCCTAGACAAGCAACTTCTCTATACACACACTGCGCAGTTTCATACTACCTTATGTACCAGTCACCTGTGACCGGTCTTCAAACAATGGTGATTAGAGCACTCGAGTGCTCGATCCGGGGTTATGAACCAGTCGAAACTTGATATCGCATCGCTTATTGGGTGGCTGGAAATTTGTGCGCGCTTGTTTCACGTGGTTTATCGGTAGACCGTGTCCAAGGAGGCGTAGAACCTGGTCAGATGCTCGACTCATCGTCTGGGGGATGGCCTCCGCGCATCGTTTGCCTTAGGGTGGTGCGTATTCGATCATGTGAAAATATCTGCACGCTGGCTACCATCTCATTTCCAGGAGATGTCCCAACCAGAGCCGCATACTGTTGCAGGCAGTTAAAGTCATCGGACAAGATGTGGGGGTGTAACTTCCAAGATGCTCAAGCGAATCTTCATACCTAGCGTTCTGATGATGCATTATCGGGGAAGATGTGATTATGCATAAGCGTACGAATACATTATACGCGCGCGCTAGATTCCTGAAATGATACTGCCCTCTTGGAGGGTGTGGCACCCCGAGATTTTGTGTCATCACCTTTCGGACAACAACTACGTTGCAGCGAAACAATATTCGCGTCTTTTCGTCTCCCATTTTTCAGGGCTACCGCTTGGTTGAGAATGTAAATGAGGTGCAGGAAACCGCGCACTGATCACTGGCTTACAATGAAGGCTGGGCATAGGTCATGGAATTTTCGGAGCCTACAAAGCGCGCGGGTGGGAGTCGTGGGGATGATTGAGGGAATCGATCTGAAGACGTCCCCCCATTATCGCATTGACCTAGGTTATGAGGTCTGGGCCGCTCGCGAGGCCTGGGTCTTATGTGGGCAGCAGACTGAAAGAGAAGATTTTATTCACATCTCGTGCGAGTCTCCCGCTGGACCTCACTGCACTCAAAGGCAGGGGTCTCAAGGGGGAATGGCACGGATCCCAGTTTCTGGTGACTTATCTTGGAATCAAATCTCTTATTTTAGGAATTGGAGAGGAATGCCTCTCTCTTTTGCGACCCGCGTCTGTTGTACATCTGAAGTGATGAGTGGTCCGCGGTGCTGTGCGTGACCCAGGTAGATGGCGTCGTAGACGGGAATTCGTGAGGCCGATGCAATGAGGAATGCGTCCATAAGGAGGAGTCGGAATGGTTCGATGGTCAGCAGGTCATCAGTGATGATTGTCAAAGACTGAATCATAGCGTCTGCAGCATCCGTAGATACACGATGATAGAGCGCTGCATGCTTCCAGATCGCGGTATAGACCTCTGCGATGACCATTGTCTGGGGAGCACGCATCGCTCATAATAAAAGATTCAGTAGTCTCCCATCCATCTTCACGAAGGATGTACTGTGCAAGGACTGATGCATCAATGACTGTCACGGTCGCTCCTGATGTATGCGCGCGTGGTTCCCCGGGGTGCTGGTAAGAGACCGTTGAGGAGGGTCCGGAAGGTCTGAATGGCTTGCTCTTTTTGGTATGCATGGATCCTCTCTTCAATGAATTGCCGTATCTCCTCACTCCAATTGAAATCTACCTCTTTCATATGGTTTTTGAGTTCTTTTGGGACTCTCACGCTGAGCACTTCCATGATACCTACGCACTACGTAATACGCAAACATCAAATTTCGTATACCACAAGGAGGCGATACCCCCGTAATCAAGGGGAGCTACATGGTGAAAAATAGTCTAAATTGGGTATATCATGGAACAGAGGGCCCTCTATCCCTATATATAATTCTCCCTGTACCATGCGACCGTCTCTTGGACCCCCTCTTCCACCGTATACTGATGGGAGAACCCAAATGCATCCCTCGCGGCGGTGATATCTGCAAGAGAGTCCTGGATATCCCCCGGGCGGGGTGGTTCGTGGATGGGGTCCAGCTTGGTTCCAATCACTGCCATGATGGTTGCCGCGAGCGAGAGAAGGTCGGTGCGGTGGCCGCATGCGATGTTAAATGCACCTTCTGCGGTCGATTCCATCGCGTCCACATTCGCGTCCACGACGTCTCCAACGTACGTGAAGTCCCGGGTCTGGTGCCCGTCGCCGTAGATGATGGGAGGTTCTCCTCGGAGGGCGCGCGTAATGAACCTTGGGACTACGGCGGCGTACTCAGATGCCGGGTCCTGGCGGGGGCCATAGACATTGAAGTACCTGAGCGATGCTGTTGAGAGCCCGTAAAGTTCAGAGAACACGCGAGCGTAGTGCTTACCAGTGAGCTTTGCGATAGCATACGGGGACTTTGGGTTGGGTGGCATGTCCTCTTTTTTTGGGAGCTTGGGAGTGTCGCCGTACACCGAGGACGAGGGGGCGTACACCACCCTCCTCACCCCAAGGTCGCGCGCGGCGATGAGGATATTGAGTGTGCCGTTGCAGTTCACTGCGTGACTGGTCTGGGGGTCGCGCACCGAACGTACAACCGATGGAATAGCTGCTTCATGGAAGATACCGTCGATATCCTCATCGTGAGTCTTGAGGAGCGGAAGGTCGAAGACACTCCCCTGGACGAAGATGATACTGCCGTTTGTGACGAGGTGCTGGATGTTTTCTATTCTCCCGGTAGAGAGGTCATCGAGTACCGTCACTGCATGGTCCTCATAGAGGCGTTCTGCGAGGTGAGAGCCGATGAAACCTGAACCTCGGGTGATGAGGTAGTGCATGGGATCAGACCTTACCTTTGGTCCTGGGGATGTGATCTCTATAGGGGCGATTCACTCACCTAAGATCTCTCTCCTTCGGGCAAAAAACTCCCTGTCGTGCCATTGGCTCCAGCCTGGGAAACTTTTCGAATCTGACTCTGCAGAAAATGGGCGCTGGTCATACCGTATGATACATGATATCTGATTCACGCGGGAGTGGGATGTCATCGAGGTCGTAGACATCAACTCCCTGATGTCGCAGTGATTCTTTCTAATCGATGCGTTTTGCGATGAGGCAGAAGGTCTCTGTGCGTTCATCATTGCGCCACTTCACTAACCTGGCCTTGGCCACGAGTTCGTGGAGTATTGGCGTGGCCTCTCTCTTCGATAGGTCACGCCACGTACATTCACAAAAGACGATGTTGCACTTTTCTTCATCATCCCTACCAGGTCGACCTCATCCTCACCGTGCCACCACCGACCGAGGCGAGTGAACCGGTGTGAACTAAATGAGGTCTTTTCACGGACCTTGGTCAGTGATGAGGACCTCAAATATCTTGCCGCAGTATTTTGGGAATGCAGCCCGGGTGCGTGAGAGGAACTCGTCACTTCGATGCGGTTCGATCTCGATCCTATTTGGATAGACGAACCGTAAATAGGTGGTGATGTAGGTATGAGATCAGGTAGATGCGCTGGCGAAACGAGGGTGGGGCAGTGACTGGGATCTCTTCCTGAATAATGTGGAGGCGAACTAGTGTCTCAACAATTTAATTATTATA
>JAPKXQ010000020.1 GCA_026394765.1 Methanomicrobiales archaeon | reverse complement strand
ATAACTTGGTCGCGAGATCCGCACAATACTAATTAGTGGGAGATTTGCCCGGGAGTTAAAACCGATGTACTGCGAGTATCTGATCTTTTGGGGACCTCCATAGGAGAGCACGCGGTTGTCGTAGTCTACCTATCACCCAGGTGGGGGTCACCGGTTTCACTTCTCCTGACGTAGAAGCGTAGAGATGCGTTTGAAAGAGGTGGAGCAAATATTTTTTTTAAAAATGGGATTTGTTGGATGTTTCCCCATCATTGTAACGTAAAGCCCCTCTCTTCTTTGCTGTCTTCTTGTCCGGGTTCTTTACGACAATGTCCCACTTCCCCTTCGCTGTACCGGCCGGGAGCGAGAAAAGGCATGTGATCGTCTGGGAGGAGACCAACCTGGTGTACCGGGCCGCGATGTCATAGGACCAAGATTTCGTAAGGGAGATATTTGCACCCAATATGAAGGTCCTACCTTTCAGGAAACCAAAAAAGAGAGGTGAAATGGAGAGAAAAAGGGTAGATTCCCCCCTTCCCCCTCACTTCCGCACGGTAAAGGCTACCCCATTTGAAGTTGCTGCGTCTTTCCCGGGCCGGTACACACTCACCACGTACCTCCCAGCCTTTGCGATGTCGGTTGCAAGTACTTTTGCCTTGAGAGTAGTAGCAGAGACGAACGTAGTCTCTCTCGCAACTCCTTTCCACTGGACTCTATTGCCCTTTGCGAAGTTCTCACCTGTAACGATGATGACAAAAGCCTTTCCTCCAGCCTTCACCGAGGTCGGGTTGATGTGGTGTATGGTCGGCACTGCTGAAGCAGGTTTCACCGTAAACGCATCGGTGAGGACAGCGGTAATGAAGCCATCACTCCGCTTTGCATTCACCGTCCACTTCCCGGGATGGGCCCCCATAAGGTTGAAGAGGCAGGTGAGTTTTGTGGAAGAGAGGACATTGACTTCCTTTCCGATTATATTACTCTCTCCTAACTGCGAGAGCCAGACTTTGATGGTGGTGGTCCCTGCCCCATCCTGATATGAAACACTTCGTGTTTCATAGCCTTCCATGAACCCTCGGTTCATCGCTGACTTTTTTGTTGTGGTTGGGAAGTTTGTGCCTATGATAGTTGTTGTGACTATCGAGCCACTCGTCCCGGAACCGGGTGAGATGCCGGAGATGCCGGGGTCTTTGGGGCCCGGTCCGTCACCGCCACCACCACCGCCACCGGTCGTGTACGTGTATGCACCAACTCCCTGAGTTGTGGTTCCGTTTGGTGTGGTGATGACAACGTCAACGGCTCCTGCCGCATGAGCGGGCGTGGTCGCAGTGATCGAAGTACCACTGACAACGGTGAAGCCGGTTGCTGCTATACCGTCAAAAGTAACAACAGTCGCTCCAAAAAGGTTCCCACCGGTGATGGTTACCGCCGTGCCTCCGGAAATCGGGCCGGAGGTAGGTAAAATGCTGATGAACGTTGGGGTTGTGTAAGGTGCTTGGAAGATATACGCTGCACCGGCATTGACACCGCCCACATTGTCGTTCATATATGCTCCGACGAACGTGGTGGTCCCGTCATCAGAGAGCGCGACAGAAAGGCCAAAAAAGTCACTCGGTGCCTCTCCTGTGAACTTGGTATCCGCTCCACTGGCACTGACGTTGACCCAGCCCCCGGGAGGTCGCTCGAAGATATACGCCGCACCGGAATCAACACCGACCGCTTTATTCCTAACATCCCCGACGAGTGCGGTGGCCCCGTCACCAGAGAGCGCAACTGAATTGCCGAATTGGTCTAACGGTGCCTCCCCGGTGAACTTAGCCGTCGCTGCAGCGGCACCCTTGCTGGTCCATGCTACACCTTTCTCAAAGATATATGCCGCACCGGCAACATAACCGCCCGCATCGTTTCCCCATGCCCCGACGAGTGCGGTGTTGCCGTCGCTGGAGAGTGCGACAGAACAGCCGAACCAGTCAGCAAGTGCCTCCCCGGTGAACTTGGCCGTCCATCCTCCCACATAGGTGTTCCAGCCCCCGCCAGGTCTCACGAAGATATACGCAGCTCCGGCATCAACAGCGGCCGTACTTTCATATTTTGCCCCGACAAGCGCGGTGGCCCCGTCATCAGAGAGCGCCACAGACCAGCCGAAACCGTCCGTCTCTACCTCCCTGGTGAACTTGGCATCCGCACCAGCGGCACTTTTACTGGCCCATGCGCCACCTTTCACGAAGATATAAGCGGATTCGGCACTGTAATCTAATCCATAGCCTGCCCCGACGAGCGCGGTCTGCCCGTCACCAGAGAGCGCCACAGAAAAGCCGAAATGGTCACCCGGTGCCTGCCCGGTGAATATAGCCGTTGCTCCAGCGGCACCCATGCTGACCCAGCCCCCGGGAGGTCGCTCGAAGATATACGCCGCACCGGCATCGATACCGCCCACATTATCGTCCCAATTTGCCCCGACAAGTGCGGTGGCCCCGTCATCAGAGAGCGCCACAGAAAAGCCGAACCAGTCACCCGGTGCCCCCCCGGTGAACTTGGCCTTCGCCCCAGCTGCGGGGACTATTACGGGGTCGATGGTGACCGGGTACGCAGCACCGGCATCATCCACGGACCAGTATAGCGTCGTGCCATCGGTCGCAAGCGACGCAGGGAGCTGTCTTCCGTCGGCAGAGAAGGCTGATAGCCCAGTGTACTCAAAGAGGGACGCTCCCGCAGCATCAGTGACTATGACCGACTGGCTGTCTATCTGCTGGAGCGAGCCGTCACCCGTGAACGTAAACCCAACCTGGAGGGGGCCGCTACCCGAAGGTCGGTTCGCAATCGTCACACCCTGCTCCACACCGTCATTACCCCTTTAGCGTCAAGAGTGTCACCCACAATATATGTTTAAATTAAAATATTGTACAATCTTGCTCTTATTAATAAACGGGGATTACATTGTAAGGTTAACTTTTTTTATATGTAGGTGATATATCACCTACAGATTTACAACCTCTAAATTTAATAATTCGCTTCAAAATTTGGTTTCCACACAAATATAAATATATTTTAGTATAACTATGTTAAGTAGGCGGTACCCGCCACGCTAAAAGGGTCATTATTGTTCAGGTACCACTCGGTGTAATCCACCCGGGCGATCTGCAGCCGCCGGCCAGTTGCCTGGGCAACACCGATCCCCGCGGGGGTGAGGTCCCCTACCCTTCCCACACCGAGGAGGGAGAGGCCGAACGAGTCCTCACCACACGAGAACATGGCCGTCCCGTCCTTCGTGTACGTGAAGAGGACCTGGCCGGCATAGTTCCGGGCAGTCCAGGAGCTGGTCGCTGCATCGTAGGAGAACGCATGTAGCGAATCCTGTATTACGGACTTCAGTGCTCCGGCCTCTGTGGGTGCGAGCTTCTCATCGATCACGGCAAAGGGGTCGGTACCGCCATTGGTAGGTGGGGGTGTTGCACCGGTGGGGGAGGGAGAATGCTCCCCCTGGAGGATCGAGGGTATCGGAGGGAGAAAGATCTCCCTTCCGGGGAATGCGCTCTCCATATCCGCCGCAGCAGGGAGGATAAGGAGCGTGAGGACCGCAACAATAATAAGATACCTTGTTACGTGTGCATGAGGAAGATGTGCCATAGATACGCTCCGGGACAGATAAACGAAGTCATTATCGAGAAAATCCCACAGAAGGAACTCGTTAACTTACTTAAAACATCGTGTCACTTGTTTATAAAACAATATTGTTTTCACGCCACTGTACCATCTTGGATCCTGCGCACCTCTCCCTACTCCGTGCGATAGCTATCAGTTATCGCCAAGGTATATGTAAGGATGAAGGGACCAGCGAGATTACACAACTTCAAGAGAGGCTGGGTCAGGAATATCCTCCGGGTCGTGAAAAAGACTGCCGTGTCTGCCCATTACCATACCAAGAAGGAGGAGATGGCCTCCAGCTCATGATACAACCTTCAATTGCACCCTCCTTCTCTCGTCCCACCCCTTGCTAGTGTCACCCCGCTCTCACGGTCAACCCAAGTCACCAATCTCCCAGATAATAGACCGAACATCGGACCTCCTTCATCCCCTCAAGGGAGCCCACTTCCGGGAGCAGGGGCAGGAATCCTGGACCGGTCCAAACTGCCTTCGCGTAGCGGGACCGGGAGAGGATATAGGGGTCGGACTACTTGCATTTCTTCCTCCGATCCTTCAACTTCTCGATGAACAACGAGTCAGTACCCATGTGATTGACGAAATATGAACAGGGAATGGATCGTCTGAAAGGGCATGGTAAATGGGATAATGCGAGGTCATGCCCCCGTTCCTCCCAATCATTATCAAGAAATTCTACATATCATACTGGTACGACAATCCTATGAAATTTTCAATTTTTATCGAACAGGATGAGGATGGCAGATTTGTAATTGAATGTACTGATCTTCCGGGTTGCATGACTGAAGGCGAGACACTCAAAGAGGCCATTGAAAATATTAACGAGGCAATCGTCGGTTGCATCAAATCGCGACTGATGATGGCATCAGAAAAAATCCATATCTCATCTCTCCCCTCCCGTATGAGTATCGATGTCAATACCTCGGGAATACTCTATGCCTAAACTCCCCCGGGCAGATGGAGAGGCTCATATCGCTGCGTTCAGGCGGGCAGGTTGGAGGGTAAACCATATCGAGGGCAGCCACCACATCCTTGTCAAAGAGGGATCCTCTGTCCACCACTCCATTCCCGTGCATACTGGGAAAGATCTCGGCATATTGTTGTTACGCAAGTTTATAGAAAAATCGGGGCTATCTCCAGAGGATTATTGCACTTTCTTCTCTAGAAAAAAGTAGGTTGCCCTCTTTCACCCCCACACCTTGGTTCATTCCTCTTCTTTTGGATTACCAAGCGAGGGGGATCCCCCCCTACAGGTCGGTTACCGCACCGTAAACGCTCCGCTCTTCTCTCCTGTCTTTCCGTCGGGGTTCTTCACGACGATGTCCCACTTCCCCTTCGCCGTGCCGGCGGGGAGCGAGAAGAGGCACGTGATCTTCCCTGACGAGACGACTTTCACATTTCTCGCTGCGATGGCATTTAACCCAGCCTTTTTAAGGAAAACTTTCGCGTTTTGAGTGAAGTTCCTCCCAGAAAGGCTCGTTATGGTCACGGTCTTCCCTGCCACCCCTTTATCAGGGGCTAGCAAGGTTATGACAGGGGTTGGCGACGTGACGGTAAAGGCGTTCTTAAGGCTCCCGGTCTGGCCATCGCCATTCTTAAGGGTCACGGTGTAGGTGCCCGGCATTGCATCCGCGGGGACCTTCACCTGGCAGGTGAGTTGCGAGGGGGTCATCACCTTCACGTGCGTCGCCTTGAACGACTTCGTCACGGTCTTCTTACCCGTCGTCCCTCCGTAGGTTAAGGTGACGGTGGGGGAGGCGCCGAACATGAAGTTGGATCCCGTCACCGTCGTCGTGAAGGAGGAGCCTGGGCTCCCGGTGGGGGGCACGACGTTCTTCACGCCGGGTGGGTTGACATCAATGGGTCCCGGTCCGGGGTCAGGTCCGGGGGTAGATGAGGTCCACCATGCATACTTCAGGGAACCTAAACTTGATGCGTTGAAGTAACTGATGGCAGGGTATGTCTCTCCCGTCAGGCTGAAGGCCAGCGAGGTGTACCCTCCCCACGCTCCCAAATTGTCATCGACGGCCTCTTTGTGCCAGACCCCGCTGTTGTCCTGCCAGGCATACTTCACGACCTTACCAATGCTGTTAAAGTAACTGATGGCAGGGCCCTCGGTATTGAATTTCAGCGAGGTGGCATACACACCATCATTTACATATCCCAAATTGTCATCGACAGTCTCGTTGTGCCAGACCCCGCCGCTGTCCTGCCAGGCATATTTCAAGGCTCCGTTTGAATCTTCACCCCAGTAACTGATGGCCGGATATCCTGTGTTGTTGAAAGCCAGCGAGGTATACCCACCATAATATCCCAAATTGTTGTCGATAGTCTCGTTGTGCCAGACCCCGCTGCTGTCCTGCCAGGCATACTTCAAGGATCCGGATGATGCAGAACCAAAGTAACTGATGGCCGGATATCCTGTGTTGTTGAAGGCCAGCGAGGTATAATAGCCGACTTGGTTCGTGTCAATGGTCAGGTTATGCCAGACCCCACTGGTGTCCTGCCAGGCATACTTCAGGCAATTAGGACTTCCTAAGTCTTCATAACTGATGGCAGGGTATCCGGTTATATTAAAGGCAAGCGAGGTAAACTCACCGACACATCTCACACTCCCACTATCGACGGTCTGATTGTGCCAACCCTCGCTGTCCTGCCAGGCGAATTTCAAAGCACAGTTATTACTGTCAAAGTAACTAATGGCGTAGCCTGTAGTATTGAAGGCTAACGAAGTATAAGAACCAACATATCCACTATCGACGGTCTCTTTGTACCATACCCCACTTTCCTGCCAGGCGAATTTCAGGGTATGGTTTGTTCCGTCATAGTAACTGATGGCAGGGCCCGTGGCGTTGAAGGTCAGCGAGGTAAAATAACCGACTGACCTCGCACTGTCGACGGTCTCCGTGTGCCATACAGCCGAAGACGGGCTGGCAAGGGCGAAGAGACAGAAAACCCACATGCTGCAGAGAGCAAGGCCGTGAAGACGTGTGCGTTGGATTGATGTAGTCATATGAGATCCCAGGGGTATTTCTACGGTGCCATTCGAGAGGAGTACCAATTTATTATATTTTACATCATCTCTCGCATGATAAACTTTTGATCAATCCTCTCTTACATCTTAGGAGATCAGAAAGTATATCTGTGTTCCTCGAACTGTCTCCCTCCATCTTCCCTCATTAACACAAGAGACCCCCAATTTCATCGGACTAATAGCACGGAAACGGGTTTGAATCGATTATGTGGAATTTCTTCTCTCGGAGTACTCTGCCGGGGTTTACTCACTCTACCCACTGGTAGACCAGTGTTTGGGTCTACAGCGGGGGGGAAGGAGAGTGTATCCACCCCTGTGGGAGAGTATCTCCTTGCCAGGCCCTCCCTGTCCAAAATCGTACTTGATAAAAAGAATAATCCTCCCTTCACCGCACTATAAACACACCGCTCTTCACCCCTGTTTTCCCATCCTGGTTCTTCACGACGACATCCCACTTTCCCTTCGCCGTTTTGGCAGAGAGCGAGAAGAGGCACGTGATCTTCTGGGACGAGACAACCTTCACGTTCCTTGCGACGAGGGAGTTTGAGATGTAACGTTTCAGGAAGACCTTCGCGTTCTGGGAGAAGTTCTTCCCAGCAAGGTTCGTGATCGTCACAGTATTGCCTGCCACACCATGATCCGGATTAATTGAGGAGACCACGGGTTTTGCGGAGGTAATGGTGAACGCATTCGGGAAAATGACCGCCTGCCCGTCGCCGTTCATCACCGTGACGTTGTACCGGCCTGTGACGGCCGTTACCGGGACCTTCACATAACATGTTAGTTCTGTTGGTGAGACAAAAATCGTCCGTATCGCGACAAATGCCCGCGATGCAGTCTTGCCGCCCGATGTCCCGGAGTACGTGAAAGTCGTCCTGGGAGAAGGGCGGCAGATAAAGGGAGACCCACTAATCATTATAATCAGTGCGGAACCCAGGCGTCCTGACGAGGGATCGATACTGCTCACGACAGGGGGTGCATTGACCGTGATGTAGTTGCTTCGCAGAGTAGAATTTGACCCGCTCGCATTCGTCACGGTGAGGTTGACACTGTACGTACCTACAGATGTATACCGGATGTAGGGGTGCCGGTGAAGGAGGCAGTGGGAGGTAATGGCGCTGTCGTGACTGTGACGTAACCTGGACGGAGGAGCGAATCTGTCCCGCCAACCCCGGTCACGGTGAGGGTGACGCTATACGTCCCTGGACTCGTGTACCGGTGGGTAACCTGTGTCAGGCCTCGTGGACCACGAGGAGTTCCCATCACCGAAGTTCCAGACGCGGTTGGTGATAGCTGTTCCTTAGGAGGCATCGGTGAATGAGACATCGAGGGAGACCACTCCCGGGAGCGGAGGAAATAAGTTCTGAAACTTCCGGACTGCTTTTACGTAGCAGGACAGGAAGAGGATATAGGGGTGTCGGCCTCCTCACACGCCATCCCGATACTATATCCCCCCGCCTGATCGTGAAAAACGTCCAATGAGGGCCAAAAAAAAGAATAAAAATGGTGGGGAACAGACCCTAACGTACCGTAAACGCCCCTTCCTTTTCCCCTGCCTTCCCATCAGGGTTCTTCACGACGATGTCCCACTTCCCCTTCGCGGTGCCGATCGGGAGCATAAAGAGGCACGTGATCTTCCGGGGAGAGACAACTTTGACATTCCGGGCAACAATGCCGTGCGATCCCTCCTTCTTCAGGAAGACCTTCGCATTCTGCGAGAAATTCCTCCCCGCAAGATTTGTGATCGTCACCGTCTTGCCTGCCACGCCCTTATCGAGGGTGAGCGAGGTGATGAGGGGAATCGGATGCGTCACGGTAAATGCGTTCTTCAGGCTCCCGACCTGCCCATCCCCGTTCTTTACTGTGACCGTGTACGAGCCCATCTTTGCATCACTGGGAACTTTCACGTGGCAAGTGAGTTTAGAGGAGGTGATCACCTTCACATGCGTTGCCTTAAACGATTTCGTCACCGTCTTTCCTCCCGTTGTTCCCCCATACGTGAAGGTCACCGTAGGGGATGCGCCGAACATAAAGTTGGACCCCGTCACCGTCATCGAGAAGGAGGAGCCGGGGCTTCCGGTCGAATGCCCAATTCCATTCACACCTGGTGATGGTCCAGGACCAGGTCCGGGACCGGGGTCGGGAGAGGGGGGTGCGCTGACGGTTATGTAGCCAGGGCGGAGGAGCGAGTCTGACCCGCTCGCATTCGTCACCGTCAGGTTGACGCTGAACGTGCCTGTGGTTGAATACAGGTGCGTGAAACTGGTGAGAGCCGTCGACCACGAGGCGTTCCCATCGCCAAAGTCCCACACGCGACCGATGATCGAGCCTCCCGTTGATGTGTCGGAGAATGTCACCGTGAGAGGGACATTTCCAGATGTCGGGGTGCCGGTGAAGGAGGCGGTGGGGACCTGGTTGACCGTGATGTAATTAATTCTCAGAGAGGAGTTTGACCCGCTCGCGTTCGTCACGGTGAGGTTGACGCTAAACGTACCTGCGGTAGTATACTGGTGTGTGAAACTGGTGAGAGCTGTCGACCAGGAGGAGTTGCCGTCACCAAAGTCCCACACGCGACCGATGATCGAGTCTCCCGTCGAGGTGTCGGAGAATGTCACCGTAAGCGGGACATTTCCGAATGTAGGGGTGCCGGTGAAGGAGGCGGTGGGGACCTGGTTGACGGTGATGTAGTTGCTTCTCAGAGAGGAGTCTGACCCGCTCACGTTCGTCACGGTGAGGTTGACGCTGAACGTGCCTGCGGTTGTATACTGGTGCGTGAAACTGGTGAGAGCCGTCGACCACGAGGCGTTCCCATCGCCAAAGTCCCACACGCGACCGGTTATCGAGTCTCCCGTTGATGTGTCGGAGAATGTCACCGTAAGCGGGATATTTCCGGATGTAGGAGTACCGGTAAAGGAAGCGGTGGGAGATGGTGGTGCTTCTATAGTATAAACCGCTGATCCGGTGGCACCCAGAACAGTTGTCGTCCCCGCATCAGTCACAATAAGGTAGTATATACCGTCAGACTTCCCCGCTAGGTCCACACCATCTAAGGTCGTGGCGGTTGATATCGGAAGTGTGATCCCGGTCTTCACCGCAGACCCAGACACGGTCGTCCTGGAAATTCCCAGGTAGAGGTCGACGTTAGTGAGGACCCCAGTAGGGTTGAGGGTCAGGCCGTTGACGACTGTGCCGGCCTGTCCGATAGTGTTCCCACCCGCGGTAAGGGTTGCATAAGGCTGCTGGAAGATGTAGGCGGCACCTCGCGAACTACTATTCCCCATTGCCCCAATGAGCGCCCGTGACCCATCGAAAGAGAGTGCAACAGAATAACCAAACTGGTCATTTGCTGCACCGCCGGTGAAGGTCGCGTTTGCGGCAGAGGCATATGTTGTCCCGCTCCACACACACCCGGGCGCTTCGAAGAGATATGCACCACCTTTAAAGGAGTTACTAAGAAATGCTCCGACGAGCGCCTGTCTCTTGTTTCCCGAGAGCGATACGGACCAGCCAAACTGGCCACCCGCTCCAGCGCCGAAAAATGTCGCGTCAGCGGCAGAGGCGGGGATTGTAGTAGTCCCGCTCCACACCCCGTGGCTGGGTTCCTTGAAGAAATACACAGCGCCAGCACCAGATCCACCAGTACTATTCCCAGACGCTCCGGCTAAGACCAAGTCACCTTCAGAAGAGAGTGACACAGAAACACCCAAACGGTCATTTGAACTACCAGTGAATGTCGTATTTGCAGAAGAATACGGCATTACGGCCCTATTCCAACCCCCTGGAGGCATCTCAAAGAGATAAACAGCTCCACGATAACTATCGGCTGGAAACTCCCCTAAATACATCCCGACGAGTGCCCGAGTACCGTTCCCAGAGAGAGATACGGAATTGCCGAAATAGTCATTATTTGCTTTGCCGGTGAATGTCGCATTCGCAGCAGAGGCAGACGTACAACCATTCCACCCCTCTGCAGGCATCTCAAAAAAATATGCAGCACCGGATCTACTCGTATCTTTTATTGCTCCAATGAGTACCCGTGACCCATTGGCTGATAGGGATACAGAATAGCCAAATTTTTCAGAGGCTGAAGTACCGGTGAAGGTCGAGTTGGCAGCAGTGGCAGATGTAATACTGCCCCACCCCTCTGCTGGCATTTCGAAGAGATATGCTGCACCTGCATTATCGCCTCCAGTATCATTATTTGCTGCCCCAACGAGCACTCGCATCCCATCAGAAGAGAACGTAACGGGATAGCCGAAATTGTCATTTTCAGCTGCTCCGGTAAAGGTCGCGTTGGCAGCAGTGGCAGATGTAATACTGCCCCACCCCTCTGCTGGCATTTCGAAGATATACGCAGCACCATTACCCCCCATACCGCCATTATCGTTGCCAGGTGCCCCGACAAGCGCTCGCGTTCCATTTGAAGATAGAGCCACAGACTTGCCGAAACTGTCACTTGCTGCTGCCCCGGTAAACCTCGCGGTCGCCCCCGCAGCAGGGACGACCACCGGGTCGATGGTGACCGGGTACGCAGCACCGGCATCGTCCACGACCCAATACAAGGCCGCACCCTCCGTCGCGAGCCATGCAGGGAGTTGTTTCCCGCCGGCAGAAAAGGCAGAGAGCCCGGTGTACTCAAAGAGGGGTCGCCCCTCGGTATCGGTGACTGTGAGCGACTGGCTGTCCTTCAGGCGCAGGGAACCACCGCGGGTGAGTCCAAACCAGACCCTGAGGGGTCCGTTCCCTGGCGGGCGATCCGCGAGAGTCACGCCCTGTTCTATGCCGCCATTATTGTTCAGGTACCACTCGGTGTACACCGCCCGGGCGATCTCCAGCCGCCGGCCCGTCGCCTGGGCCACACCACTCCCGGCAGGGGCGAGGTCCCCGGTCCTCCCGACACCGAGGAGGGAGAGGCCGAACGAGTTCTCACCACAGGAGAACAGGGCCGTACCGTCCTTTGTGTACATGAAGAGGACCTGGCCGGCATAGTTCCGGGCAGTCCAGGAGCTGGTCGCTGCATCGTAGGAGAACGCGTGGAGGGTCTCCTCAATCACGGACTTAAGCGCCCCCGCTTCGGCGGGTGTAAGTTTTTCATCGATTACGGTGAAGGGGTCAGCTCCGGGCAGAGCAGGTGAATTCGCTTCACCGGTGGGTGACCTCCACCCGATAGGGGAGGGGTGTTCCCCGGAGCCAAGTGAGAATGTCACCGGGAGGGAGATCCCTGGTCCCAGGTGTGCGAGACCCGCTCCATAAACAGAGGGCATATCCTGAATATTTTCCGTGCCTGCCGTAGCAGGGATGACGAACAACGACAGGATCAGGAGGATGGGGAATACACCCCGGATATTTACGTGGGACCGAGTATTCATGGGAAAAACTCCGGAAGAAATATAGGCAGGCCTTTTCATTAGAGAGCCCCCCAGGACGGCCAGGCCCATTCCATGATCTTACACGTACGTCTCGGAGTTATGCATGGTAATAAGTGTTCCTTTTTGATCTCTCTGCAGAATGCCCTTTTACGCCCCTATGCTTTGCACATTCTGGCAAGAGGGTATGGGGAGATCATGGATCTCACAGGAATATAGAACTGAATCGAGGGGGTGGGAGGGGAAGGTGCATCATCCAGATTATGAGAATATCTAGTTTCTTTCCCCGCGTATGGCGAATGGAAGGGAACACAACATTTCATTTACGACCTGGCACTACCTCTCTCCATCTCTTACCAGCCCTGACAGAGTTTCACATCGCCCTGACGGTAATATTACACAGGTTTCTCCAGGTCATAGACCGAACACAGCCCTACAGATGCCCGGGCATCTCCATCCCCTCAAGGGAGACCACTCCCGGGAGCGGTTGGCAGGAGTTCTGGACCGATCCAAATTGCCTTCGCGTAGCAGGACCGGCAGAGGATATGCAGGTCGGCCCCCATCACACGTCATCATTATCACAACATCTCGTCTGATAGGAGAGAAAACATCCAATGAGGGCCCAGGAAAATGAAATGCGAGAATGGTGGGGAACAGACCCTAACGCACCGTAAACGCCCCGTCCTTCTCCCCCGCAGTCCCATCAGGGTTCTTCACGACGACATCCCACTTCCGCTTCGCGGTGCCGATCGGGAGCATAAAGAGGCACGTGATCTTCCCTGACGAGACGACTTTCACATTTCTCGCTGCGATGGCATTTAACCCAGCCTTTTTAAGGAAGACTTTCGCGTTTTGAGTGAAGTTCCTCCCAGAAAGGCTCGTTATGGTCACGTTCTTGCCTGCCACACCCTGGGCCGGGGTAAGCGAGGAGACCATGGGGGCCAGGGATGATGTGACGGTAAATCCATTCTTCAAGATCCCCACCTGACCGTCACCGTTCTTCACCGTGACGGTGTAGGGGCCCCGGTTTTGCATCGCTGGGGACCTTCATGTGGCAGGTGAGGTGAGAGGAGGTGATGACCCTAAAGTGCGTCGCCTTGAACGACCTAGTCGTGGTCTTCCCGCCCGTCATCCCTCCGTAGGTGAAGGAGACCTGTGGGAGGAGTGCCGAACATGAAGTTGGATCCCGTCACCGTCGTTGTGAAGGAGGAAACGGGGCTCCCGGATGGCGGCACGATGTTCTTTAAACTGGGTGGGTTGACATCAAAGGGTCCCGGACTGGGGTCAGGTGGGGGTAACTTAGGGGGGTCGGAAGATATACGCAGCACCAACGTCAAGAGCACCCTGCTTATATGCCCCGACGAGTGCGGTGGCTCTGTAATCAGAGATCGAGATAGAAAAGCCAAAATAGTCATCCACTACAGTCCCCCGGAGAAATTTGCTATCGCAGCCCCTGCAGGCGTGGTCCCGCTCCACCCCCCAACAGATTCCACTGTTAAGTGCAAACTCTCTAGAGGAGCGTATCGATGTCCTTGCCATACCCGCTCCAATCTGAAAGAGATAAGAACCTCGGTATACCATCACCATTGCATGGGTTCACCCGCCGCAAGGGCAGGCAGGAAGGAGGCCAACCTGAAACGGAGATGATCGTGCCAGAACGGCAGCAATCGCGTCACTCCATTGCAGCAAACGACAGACCACAGCACTTTATCCATTGCCAAGCAGAACCATCCACCTGTATGAAGATCCCAGCGACCCTCTTAGTGATGGGAGCCGTCATCCTTGCCATGCTTGCCTGCGGTTGCACGACCCAGGCGCCAGAACCGTCTCCCCCGACCGCCTCACCTACGGTCACTGTACCAGCAGCCATTCCCGACCTCACCGGTACTTGGACCGGATCAAGCACCGGTTATCTAAAATCGGCAGGGTTTCTCGAAAATGCACCCTTCCGACTGAACATCACAAAACAGGAAGGGCAGGCCTTTAAAGGTATGAAAGAGTATGTATGGCCTGACGGGAAGGTCTCGAACGAAACTATCGCCGGGATCCTCGCTCCCAGCGGAGAGATATACATGAGCGATGATATGAAGGGTATCAACATCGGGAGATTGACGGCCCCGGATACACTGGAGATCATCTATCTTGAGGATGGCCCCGGAGAGGCAAAGGCGATGATCAGCCACCTCACCCGGGAGAGGCGGTGATCGTTCCGGCGAGAATCGGTAGTGCACCAACTCAATCAATTTTTCCTGGTTCCTTCCTGAACCTTCCTGGGAGCCTGATATGAAACACTTCGTGTTTCATAGCCTTCTATGAACCCTCTGTTCATCGTTGACTTTTTGTATTGGGCACAGTTGCAGACTGCCCGCATCGGGAACACCTCCGACGATTGGATCTCGCCATAGACTGGATCGGAGTAAACCCTGTCCGGCTGCATCCTGTACCGGTTGACAACTGAAACAGAGACTGGGGTGGGATCAAGCGGATTGCCTTGGGACCTACGCTTGGGGCACCAACAACGACGCAAAACGCTCATAAAACACACTCTGGAATGCACCCAACCGAAATGGAGGGCCGAGCATAAACAAAACTGAATCGATCAAGATGACCCAATACCAATCGTATCACCTTCCCCGTCTCGACTATGGAGACGGAGGTTACTGTTTGGGAGAGTGCCGGTGTTTTTTTCGACTAATGATTTCTTGCTTTCGATTCTGTAAAACGCTTCGCCAGAAGGGGGCCTCACCATACGGATGCGGTATCAGATAAAACGAAACGGACAACCCGGCAAGATGATCGTGGTTTTTGGTATTGACGACAGATGTATACATCCTCCAATTTGCAGGTTGAGGGTGTGCAATACTATTTTTAAAGGCCGGCCCCAAGAAATGCACGCGTATAAAGAGAGCGTCTTATCTTGTGTTTATGCGGGCAGAGGAAAGAGATTGACATTGAAACCCTTTGCCAACTATCCATTATTTTTGGAGATTATAGATTAGAAATATGAATTGGTCCTTTTCCAGTGGATTCATCAGCTCATTAGGGGCTGTTTCACAAATAATTTTTTATTAACAATATTACAAAAACAAAGAAGCTGAATTTAATTATTTAATTATTTTGATGTCGGATTAATTCGCTCCGATTTAATAATTTTAGGTTTGTGAAACAGCCCCATTACTGCTCATTTTTCTGGGAGCAGCCGGTCTGACTGATGAACCACCCCTTTTCATTGAAATACTCAAGGAGAGGAGTGTGCCCCCCGGCAAAAAGGAAGATACCTGATTATGCGGTATCCGGTTCTTTGGGAGACTGACGCGTTAGTATCTCCAGATATAGCTAGTTCTTGCTCAAACAACCGGTTCATCCTCTTTGGCTGATTGATAATCAGGATNNNGCGTGCAAGAACTGCCACGACGAGGAGAATACCACAGACCACAAACCCAAACAAAAACGCCTTATCAAATCCTGCCACAAGAATGTCTATTTTGATATCGGTTAAAGCCATTTTGACAATTCCGCTGTTGAGAGAAAGAGCACTCATGCCCTGAATAAACACGATGTTAAAAATAGCGATGCCGATGGTTATAGGGGCAAACCGTTCAAGACAGATTAAGCTCGATACCATCCCCTGGTATTTTTTTGCAACCGAGTTCATCGTCATGTTTGATGATGCGGTCACCATTAACCCAACACCGGCTCCGACCAGAAATAGACAGAGTGCCATCATCCAGATCTCAGTGTCCGGCGTGATACGGGTAGTCAGGAGATATCCTGCAAAAACGAGAACAGCAGCGGTGATATTAATAGTCCTGCCTCCAGCCCGGTTAAAAAACATGCCTGCCAGAATTCCTCCCGCCATTAAGGCGACGGAGAGCACTGTTATTATCAACCCGGTTACCGAAGGGGTGTACCCTTGAACAAATTGGAGGTAAAAGGGGAATAGATAAATGATTCCCACATAGACGAACATCACCAGAACAATGGTGAGATTGGTTAGAGAAAAGTTTCTCTGCCGAAACAGACGTATCTCGAGAAGCGGGTCAGAAACGGAGAGTTCGCACCATACGAATGCACTGAGCGTCAGAAGTGCGAGAACAAAGGAGCCAAGGATTATCGGATCAGTCCACCCAATGGCCTGACCTTCCGAAAGGAAAAAAAGCAGAGAAGCAAGACCGACACAGATCAGTATCGAACCTATACGATCGAATCCAGGTTCCCATTTTTTTACCTCTCTCTGCGGGATAACTTTTGCACCAAGAATAATCGCGAAAATGCCAATTGGGACGTTAATGTAAAAAATCCAACTCCAGGAGAGGTACTGAGTAAGGATTCCCCCAACAGTTGGAGCAATCGTCATCCCCAATGCTGCGAACGTGATAATCATCCCCATTGCTTTTCCTTTCAGATCCATAGGAACAAATGCCGTAACCATCGCAGGTCCGATTGCCGTGATCATGACAGCACCAATCGCCTGGACCGCACGTGAAGCAATAAAGATGCCAAAAGAATTGATGAAGATCGGGAGGAAACCACAGGCTAATGATGCAACAGTGAAGATAAAAAAACCATAGAGGAAGACTTTTTTATACCCAATCATGTCAGATATTTTGCCAAAAATCAGTACGAACCCTGCCATTATTAGCACGTATGTGGTGATGACCCAACTTACCATGTTTGTCGAGAGACTGAACTCTTTAGCTATCGTAGGGAGAGCAATGGTGACGATGGTTGCATCGAACGCAGCCATAAAATTGGCGAGTGCTATTGAAATTATGAGAAGGTTGACCCCTTCCTTATGAGAACCTGTCTGGGGCAGTTCCATGAATCTGCATTTGAATTTTCTTGTTAAAGTGTTGCTCGATCTCTATCAGGATAGGAGAGTTATTCTCCGGGCTGGAACAAATTTAAAAATCTCGTACCTATTGATACTTGAGGCCAATCAATTTGTAGATTGAAGGCACATTCGGTATGAACAACGTTCTGTACGGGGATGACGACCCCGGGGCTGCTTGAGATGGCGAAAATCTACCTTGAGAAGAACGGAGTGTTTGCTGTCGATACCGTTTCCTCCATCGTTGTGGTATTGGATCAGCTGAATACAAAACAATATGATGTCATCATCTCTGATTACCAGATGCCGGAGATGGACAGGATCGAGTTACGTCAGAATTGATAGTCGCTGGCTTTTTTACCGTAGCAATGCAGGTCTCAATCCTTGTCATCCTGCTTGCCGTCGGCTACCTTACCCTCAAGGTGGGGATTTTAGACCTGGCGTCCACACGGCGACTCTCCGGGTTCCTGATTAATATCACTATCCCGGCCCTGATCCTCTCGTCGATGCAGGTCCCCTTCTCAACCGACCGACTTACCCAGACCTACGAAATGCTCGCCCTCACTGCGGGACTCTATTTTCTCTCCTTTATCATTGGCTGGCTCCTGTCGAGGGTTCTTACGGGTTCAACTGGGGACCGGGGAGTGATTCAGTTCGCGATCGTCTTCGGGAATGTAGTGTTCATGGGCTTTCCGATTGTCGGCGCGATCTTCGGGAGCGATGCGCTATTTTTCGTCGCTATAGCCAATATATTCTTTTATACCCTGATCTTTTCCCTGGGCGTTGTGATGATGACAGGTGGACGTATGGAGGGATTCAATCCCAAAGTCCTTGTAAATCCCGGCATTATTGCAACTATTATTGGGTTTATATTATTTCTCTGGTCGGTGCAGATACCCACTCCTTTCATCGAGTCAATCACCCTCCTCGGGAGTGTAACTTCACCTCTTGCCATGATTATCGGGGGAGCGCTTCTCGCCACATTCCCGGCCCGGGAAATGGCAGGAGACTGGCGCACCGGCGTGATAAGCCTCGTCAAGATCGTCGCTATCCCTGTCGTGATCTGGTTAGTACTCAGGCCCTTTGTCATTGACCCCTTATTGCTGGGAGTGCTTATCACGCTCGCTGCAATGCCTGTCGGCACAAATACCTCAATCTTTGCTGAGGAATACGGTGCCAACTCCAGGTTGGCATCGCAGTTAGTATTCGTGTCTACCATCGCCTCACTGGTGACTATCCCTCTCATTGTTACCCTGTTGGCAGTATAATCAGAAAGACGAAGAAACAAGGGGTTACACATAAACGAGGTAAATAGGAAAAGTCGCCTATGAATCACACAATGAGGCCGGTACAAATATCCTGGCATAGAGAGGTGATAAGGACATCGCCGGAAAAATCCGGCTCTTCACTACCCCCTGGCTAATCGCACCTGCTGACAGATACATGAGTGAACCGGTCATAATTATCCCAAAAACCGAGGTATTCTTACTATAAGCCGATCGGGGCCATCGGACATTATACCCACCTGTATCTTTAGCGGGAAACTCAACAATTATATGATCACTTACAAAAGAGCATTCTAATGACACCCGGTTCCCGGTGGGACAGTATCCCGATCGGGCTGCAGATTCTCTTAGGTTTCGTCGTCCTCTGTGTTCTTATCCTGACACCGGTTTTACTCTCATGGTCTCTTCCCGGGAATGTCCCGGCATCGCCTGCAAAAACAACAGTTCATGTAAAAATTCTTGCGATAAACGATTTCCATGGGCAACTGCCCCCGGGACAGACCCTGAACAAGCGCCCGGTCGGAGGTGCACCGGTTCTGGCTTCCTACATCAAATCGGCGATGGCACCAGGAAATATTGATGACACCATCATTGCCCTGCCCGGGGATTTGGTCGGAGCATCGCCTCCAGAATCCGGGCTGCTCCTCGACGAGCCGACAATGCTGTATTTCAATACCTGGGCAAATCAGTATTGTAACATTGGACCACATCCTTCGAATGCCTCATGTAATATAGTTGCAACTCTTGGCAACCATGAATTCGACAAAGGAGTAACGGAACTGATGAGAAAAATAATCGGAGGAGATGGGTCAACAAATATCACCCACCTCGTTGATCCGTACCCGGGCACGAGAATTGACTATGTCTGCGCAAATGTGGTCTGGAAAGCCAACAACACCCCCATCCTTCCCCCTTACACCCTGCGAAATCTCAGCGGGGTTTCTGTTGCATTCATTGGTGTGGATACGATGAACACACCCGAGCTAGAGGAGGCAATTAATGTCGAAGGTGTGACCTTTCTCGACGAAGCCGATTCCATCAACCGGTACACTGCGGAGATCCAGAGGCAGGGTGTCCACGCGATCGTTGTCCTTCTTCACGAAGGCGGGAGCCAGACCCCGTATGATGGTCCCACCCAGGCGAACGGAACCGTGACCGGGCGGGTTGCCGGTATTATCCCCCAACTTGACAGCGATGTTGATGTTGTGCTGTCCGGATATACCCATGCGTTTACCAACGCCTACCTGGACAATGCCGGCAAAAAACCCGTGCTCGTCACCCAGGCATATATGTATAGTAAAGGGTTTGCCGATATCGATCTTGTGATCGACAAGACAAGCGGGGATATCGTGGAAAAATCCGCAAGGATTGTCCCGGCATATGCAGATCAACCTCCCGGTTCCAGCCCGGACCCTGCAGCAACCGCGTTTCTTGCAGCTGATCAGAAAGTTGTCGGGCCGATGAAGAACCAGTTTATCGGTGTTGCTGCCCTGGATATCACCCGGACCCAGAACAGTGCCGGGGAAGATGCACTGGGGGATATGGTTGCGGACGGGCAGCGGGCAGCAATGAAAACAGAGGTGGGATTTGATACCTCAGGAAATATTCGGGCAGACCTTTCAGTAGGAAATATTACCTGGGGAGACCTGTATGCGGTCCAGCCGTTTGCCAACACGGTCCAGTCAATGACCCTGACTGGTGAACAGATCCATAGGGTCCTTGAACAGCAGTGGCAGGAGCCGCTTCCCCTGCAAAATCTCGTTGTTTCGGGCTTTGTGTATACCTGGGATGCAGCAAAACCCGCAGGCAGTAAAGTGACTTCGGTGACGGTCCAAGGTGTCCCGTTAGACCCAAAAGAGGTCTATACCGTTTCCATTATCAATTACCTTTCAAGTGGCGGCGACGGGTACACGACTTTTATTGAAGGAAAGAATATAACAAACGGCCCGGTCGATATCGATGCATTAGTTACCTACGTGGGGTCATTGCCACAACCGGTGAATGTAACAGTTGACGGGAGGATACAGAGGACCAACTGATGCAGGGTCATCCTTGCATCAAAATCGTTTCCTCACCGCAATGTACTGGTACGTTATCAGGAAGGGTAACCCTATTGAATATTGTGGGTCCCCTATTCGATGGACCCCTATTAATTGCTGGTACCCAAAAGAACACTATAAAAAAGTCAGCGATGAACCAAGAGTTCATAGAAGGCTATGAAACACGAAGTGTTTCATATCAGGGAATCGTGGTATGATTCATGATTATTTCTGTAAATCAAAGGTCTTCGCGAACGAGCTCCACCGCATGTCCTCACCGATGTTAAACCAGCCGTAATCCATGAGGTCCTTACCGATAGAGTTCGCATAACCGAGCTCATTATTCGCCCTAATACCCGCCAGATTCCCCTGCACACACCCCCCGCACTTTCAGCCGTGCCTCCAGCCTCATCGCACAACGCCATCAGCGAACAGCAAGGGCAACGAACACCTACAGATCTAAAAACGGGGAACAAATCTCACGATAATTCCTTCAATAATTGCCTGAACTTCTCCATTACATCTTTAGCCTGTTCCAGGCTTTTTGCTCCGGTCAGGATCACTTTCCCAGTGGAGAACAGGAGAAAACTCACGGCCCAGTCTTTATAGATCAGAGCAGGGAACTGCTCAGGTTCAAAAGAGGACTTTTTCGGATCCATGTTTGCTATCAGTTTCTCAATGGTGCAGGGTATATCGACAGTATCTCCTATTACCAGATTGTGAATTTCGAGTTTCCAGTCCGCAGTAGAAATTCCAATATTTTCTAGTACAGACAAAATATAGCGAACGTTTTCATCAACAAGATCGAACGATTTTGCAGTTATTAGAAATTTTCCTGACTGGTAAAACGCCACATACGAATTGTTTTTAGGGATTCGATATTTGAGCCAGTGAATTTTTGGATCTTTTACGGTCCCAGGAATATTCTGATTCAGGTAACCTATATCCAGGGGTACTGACAGTTTCACGGTCCCAACGATATTGGATATTTTCATGCGATTATCCTATCCCGACACTCTTCACAACCTGAACAGAGGAGTTGATGTACACTACACCTTCACACATCTCCTATCCAATAACAGATCTTTCATACCAATTCCCACAAGTTGGTCCTTAACATCTTTTGTCAAATTGACATGGAATGATTCCACTTCGTTTCCAAGTT
>JAPKXQ010000060.1 GCA_026394765.1 Methanomicrobiales archaeon | reverse complement strand
GAACGGCTCTTTCGTCAGGGAAGACCTGTACATATTCTCAGCCGATTACAACGGGACATCCCTCGCATCCATTGCCCTGCCCCAGCGGGTGAATACGTCTTTCTACGACGATGTCGATCTGACCGGCCAGTATTACATGCGCAACAAGATCAACCTCTCACGAAGCGGCGGCGGGTTCATCATCATCCATTTCCCCAATCCCGCCCATAACTTCACGGTCGAACCGAAGCTCTGCTATGTGCACGATATTGACGGGACATACTGGATTGGGGCAGGCATGTATAACCAGTCAACCGTGACGGCCCGCACGTGAGACCTGCCGGCTGATGCTTCATGGTCTGGAGACCTGGACGAATTGCCCGGGGGCAGGAAGACCGGCAGGTGTGGCCATGTGCCCGGCATGCCCCCTGCCACAAAGAAACCATCAGCAAGACCGGCTATCCTGAACCTGATCGTGAAGGATACCGGAGTTACATAGTTTTCAGTTGTCATCGTTGATTCAGGAGCAACCAGGACTTACACAACAGACCTCAATCGGGATAGAATGGTATGAAGACAGACACGGCACTGGCGGCCAGGGGCATTCAAAATTTATTATCGTCATTTCGAGGGACAGTCATGGATACGGAAATCCTCGGGATAGTGCTGGCAACGGTGCTTCCGCTCTATCCCATGCTGTTTGCGATCTACCAGAAGATCGGAATATACGATGAGGTCGTCGAAGAGTTCAAGAAACTCCGGGACGAGCACGAACAATGCAAGGAGGAATATCATGGATTCTGATAATATGTAGCCGGTCGCAATCGTGACCGGCCTGTATCGCGGAAAGTTCGGCGGCCTTGAGCTGCTGACGATCGATACTCTGCTCACCCGCGAAGAAGTGCGGCGAAATCTCTTCTTCTATGAGCTGGACCTGCACTCGCAGCAGGATGATGAGAACCTGATTATCGATGTGATCTACGACAACATCTCGCCCATACCTTGCAGGACCTTGAACCAATCTCACCCCACCACCTCGCCCTCTCCCTGCTCCTTAACCGCCCGATGATAGCAATACCCACAGACCTTCACATCACGGGACCGATCCACCCACACCGCCCGTTCAAGGTTGCAGATCGAACATCTCCCGATCTCGGTCCGGATCACTTCCAGCGATCCTATCGAGATCATACCAGGGAGCGGTATACATAATTCCTGGTGCTTCCTGACCGCCTTCTGCCAGCACCGTCGGCAGAGCGTATAGGGCTCCGACCGAAGGGTCCTTCTTGCGTCGAGGGGTCACCTTCTCGATGTGCCACGAGTCTCCCTTTTTCCCGCAGGATGAGCATGACCGCGTGTCAGGAGAGTCCAACTTCTTGAAGTCGCGGGGATCGAATCCTTCCGCAGTTATAAACCCCTTTCCGGAGGATTTCCCCCCTCGTAAAACATCACGTTCGTCGAAATCTCCTCGATCTTTTTTTCTCTCAGTTTGTCCTTCTGCAACCCTCCGGAAGGTTCCGGAGCCTCCAGCGCCTTCTTGAGAATTCCGTTCGTCGATCTTGCTTTGATCTGACGAGATCGCGATCTGTCCTCCTGAAAATTCAGGATCACACAGAGAGAAAGACTCTTGTACGTTGCGATGATCATCGTTCTGTGTGTTTTCGAATTTTCCGGAGGATACACTAGTACCTAAGTACATGTGTGTGTTAGTACTAAGATTTTCCGCAATGCTCGATTTTAATTCGTTTTTAATTCCTCCGGAAAGTTCCGTAGGATTGCGGAAAGTTGCAGAAGGTGCGGAAGGATTAGAATCAGGATCAATCTGTGCATCGATCCAAACATATCCCCCTGCACACCAGGCTGAGTACAGATCACGGTCGAAGGTATAGGCATTTGACCGCCTCCTAGTTGAGGACCCTGTGACCTGATCGTCTTCGCATACGACTGTCCTGTCAGTATACGCGATTGCCGGGCATTTTTTAAGAAGGCCGGTGTACGAGGTCCCACGGGAATCATATCCATGAATTGCCTTGAAGATAGACGAGTTCGAAAGGCCTGTCACTTTCTGCAGCATCGGGATGGTAAACTCAGGCCATTTGTGGTGAATAATCACAGCAAGGAGATCCGCCTCTCGTTTGGTAAGTTTCGTTGTCTGGCCCCCCGACGTCCCATTCAAGAGACCAAAGAGCCGAACAGATCGGTCAAAGTCATCTTGCGTTGCACTGATACAGGACACCCCTTCGACTTCGATCTTCTCTCGCTGCAAGAACCGCATTACAGCATTCGCTTTGATCAGATCGAGCAGCATCTCCGGGTTCCTCCGGTTTGAAGAGGCCTGGAACCGAATCTGCGGGGCATAGGGGATGATGACATAGATCATCTGTTGCCCTATTATCTCCCACATCGCCTGACAGATGAGAATATCATCCTGGATCTCTTGCTTCTGGTCTGGGACTTTCGCATCTCGTATGAGGATCTGATTTAATACGCGGCCATCCTGCTCGACCGAGTCATCGATTCAGCAGGTGAGCATCCGGTTAAAGACCTGGTCATCTCCAACTCCCTCCACCTTCGCGACCCACCAGACACATCGCTCCGGGATGGTACAGATCTGCCCCCTCCGGTCCTACGTCACCGTTCGATACAGGAACGGCTCCCGGAACGAGGTCCTGACTCCTTTCAGGATCTCCCTCATCTCTTCCGAGAGTGTGGTATCATCATGCACAATCACCGACCCAGGAGCGAGATCATCGATGTAGAAGAGGGCCTTGTTGCTCATCCTCCCTGCCAGACGGTACCGCTCAGGAACCTGGTTGAGCCTCGTCTTGAACGCATGGTTCTTTCCTTTATCGCTCTCCCCTGTTACGGAGACGTGGAGTCCGTTCGTGTTTACGACCGACCGAGAAGCAAGGGAGAGAATGAGGCACTCCGCTAGAACCTCATCCTCAAAGTGTTCGAAGGCAAATGTCCGGAGCATCTCCTGCACCGGATTCCCGCTCTTGAGTAAGGCGATGGCTGCTGCATGATCAGGAGAGACCTCTCCTGGGAGCGAACCTGCTGGAGCAGAGGTACTCAATCCATCCCACTCTGCGATCAACCGGGCCCTCTCTTTTGCCCACTGCCGTTCCCGTTCTTCGTATTCTTTGAACTTCTTCTTCCTATCCGGCTCGTATCGTTCCCGTAGCTCCTGCCACCGCTGCATCCCTCCCCCGCAGGAGGTGTGGTGGCATCCCGCATAGATCGCCCCCGTCGGGAACTGGATTGCGAACGCCCCGTCCTTATGAGCGGTTGAGAACGGACACTCGTCGAGGGGGTAGATTGTTCCGCCCTGATAGGGCTTCTCCCCCGAGAATCCGAGCCCGTGGTCCCGTAACCACCGCCCTAAGTCGATTGAAACACCTATTCCAGCTCTTTCGGTGGATGGTAGAGGGGTGGGAGTTTGGACCGGGAGGTGCTGGGCGAGTCGTTCGAGGAGATCGCGGGTAACGATAGTAGGGTCACCTTCAGAGAAGACGCGGAATCTCCGGTGGGGGCGGATCGGTGTGTTGTCTCCATTCCGCGAGACGGTAATATAGAGTCTCCAATAAAAAAGAATATTAGGCGAAGTTCTCTGTTACCCAGTACCTGTGCCACGTCCGACAGTATACGACACCCACACCTATCTTGGTATAAGAGGCTTTGAGAATGTTATTGCGATCCTTGTTATACCGCGGTGCACACGCATTATGGTTCATCCACAGGTCCACGACCGCTGTCGCGACATCATTCTCGGTATTCCCGATGTGGTGAGCCCCTCCACCACAGGGGAACCCTAATGTCCTGCCAGCGTACGTGTAGAGGACGTTCTGGGCGGCTACCCCTGCGTGCACGTCACTATGAAGACTGCCGGTCGCTTTCATGTCATTGCTGTGTTCCAGGGCATCGGTGGTGAGGTACGCATTTTTTGCCAATGCGGGCAATCCTCTACTGATACGCTGATTATTTGTCTTGAATAAGATATACTGGGCAATGAGTCCGCAGTTCAGTTCAGACAACCCAACCCCTTCAATTGGTTGTTGAGAGGCCTGAAGAGTGTATATTTTTTCAACCGGTCCCACGTCCGCCACGGTCGGTACGATGCAGAACGTGGCGAATAGTCCGATAATAATCAGGAATTGAACCTTTCCTGGCATCGAAGTTCCTCCTCCCAGTCCGTGAGTTTTTTAAGACCCCGGATTATAAGCAAGAAATTGAATGAGGGGATATTAAATCATATGTATGGTGACTCTGTGAAATTCAACTACTTACTGGATAATCCAAGAGAATTCCGAAAAATTTGGGCTTTCATTGCTTGATTCAACGAAGTTTTAAGCAGTCAAGTCTACATGATGGTTTTTTAAATTTTTCATTAGTCAACTATGGTTTAGTACCATTCTCATTCAATATCTCAAATAACAGTTCCTTACGTGCTTCACTCTATGATATCGCCTCACAATCCGGAACATCAAATCTCGCGCGTCATGTGGCTCGCAAGGTTAACAATTCAACCTTGAAGGACGGTTAATGACTTCATCATACGTCTCACGTGGGTGTGCCCGGAATTTCGTGAGGACCTCTTTCATCACCTTCCGAATCCTGATGGGGATGGTCTCCATGCATTGTTCTGGTACAGGTGAACGTATCAGCCTACTGATGTGTGCATGGTGATGCTTGCAGGCAACCGTTTACGCGAGATATTGGTCGCAAAGCCGTCGTGCAAGGGGTGCAAGAATTGCGATGACGATGGGATATGCAAACCAGGGAGAATGATCGGAAATATGCGGAAGCTGATCTGATCCTCATCTCTGCCATCGCGGTCCTGTCACCGCGTTCTCATGAAGTATAGCCTAGATTTCGAGGGAATCCCTCCCGATGCGGACCCCTGGTCCACCCAGCAGATTCGGCCCGGAGATGGTCCGGGCATAAAAGCCAGCGCAGAACGAGAATAAACACCCCATTTAGACGGTCGCTCATAGAAGAGAGAATAGACTGAGTTATCCAGGCCCGGTAGCCGCGGAACTCTGACCAGGTTATCCGGTATATGCGGGAAGATTCATTTTATTTCCCCACCACTGATTTTCGGTGATCAACCTGGCAACATTGTCAACCAGATCCCACTTCCGATTCCGCATCCTCATGTAATCATTGCTATATGTCTGAGAAAGGCAGAGCTATGCATGAAATTGCAACACATTGTAATTCTTCTGCTGCTCTTGATGATCATCATCACTGCCGGGTGCGTGCAGCCATCACCTCCCCAGTCCAGCCGTACGCCCCCCACGAATGTTTCTACGGCGTCTCCCGCTCCCTCCGGAACATGGACGTTCGTGGTCTTCGGCGATTCCCGTGACAACACCAAAGACACGTTGACCGGGGTCAGTCCCTATACAAACCTGATTGCAATTGCGATCGCAGCTGAAAAACCTGACCTGGTGATGTATACCGGCGACCTTGTAAGTGGGTGGATCATCTCAAACGCATCTCCTGTGGCGACGGATTATAAAGTCCAGTTCAAGAACTGGATGGATGCGGTCGCCCCGATCCATAACTATACTTCGGGAAAGGGGACCCCACTCTACGTGGTCAGGGGGAACCACGAGGACGGCCCCAAGCAAACGGTAATGCCTCTCCTTGATGCCTATCGTGAATCGGCAGCTGCTGATATGCCACTCAATGGCCCGCCGGGTGAAGAGCGGCTCACCTATTCATTCACTTGGAAAGGTGCGAAATTCATCGCACTTGACGAATATTTCCCTCATAATGACCTTAAGGAAACGGTGAACCAAACCTGGGTAGACCAGGAGCTTATCTCTGATACACGACCTTTTACCTTCGTATTCGGCCATACCCCTGCTTACCTTTTAGAGGATGACCCAGAGGACAGAGGGTATGACCTTGCAGTTCACCCGGCACTTAGGGATATATTCTGGGACAGCCTTGTGAAAAATCACGTGACTGCATATATCAGCGGACATACCCACCTGTATGCCAGGGGAGTAAAAGACGGGCTCCAGCAGGTGGTCACCGGCAACGGCGGTGCGATGGGCCATTCCCTCAACCAGTCAGCGGTAGATCCCGCACTCACGATTGAGTACCCGGTGAGTGAAGCAGATAATACGGGAAATGATGTAGGCTACCTGTTGGTAACGGTGAATGAGACTGCAGGGATCATTAGTGCCATCCAGAACATATACCAAACTGACACGAAGGAATGGCGGACAGGAGACCAGTTTACGCTTTCCCACTCCGGGGCGGTGATTTCCAATACCAATGTACCGTAGATCAGGGATACCCACTTTTTATCCACGGAATTTTGAGAAATACTGCTATACTACGTAAGTGCTCAAATCCACACTCAGGGGGAGTATGTTGTATGTGCAAAACACGTATCTCCCTCCGGAACAATCTCCTTTACGCTTTGATATTGCTTGATCTCTAATTTAAAGTGATTATATAGTGTATTTATATTCGAAAGCGCTGAATTCTCATCTAGTTTCCAATTATATAAGTATTCACTGCTTTTTACAGGGTGTAATTTTAAGGGAAAAAAGAGGAATTATTTATCCCAGGCGATGATGAGATCTTTTTGAATGGTTATATTACTCAGTAATGTACCATTTGCTGCGTCTTTTTTAATAACGGCCAGGGTAACTGTATAATTGCCAGGATTGCGGTAAATATGCACCGGGTTTGGGCCGGTCGTGTTGATTTCATCCCCAAAATTGTATTTGTAAACTGACGGGTATCCAATGGATTGGTCGGAAAATGTAACGGTCAGTGGGACCGTGCCATTGACAGGGCTTGCAATGAATTTCGCAACGAGTGGTGAGAAGGAGACTGCAAGCACAGTTATCGGCTGCGATTTTGCGCGGGATACTACATAGGAGTGATTGGTCTTGTCATATTTCGCGACCGTCAGTTTTATGGTATATTTTCCTGGGAACTGGTATGTGTGACTCTGGTTCGGGCCAATCCTCTTTGTTCCGTCCCCAAAATCGTAGTTGTAATATGATGGTTTTCCACTGGACTGGTCAGTAACAGTAACAGTAAGGGGGACAGTGCCATTGACCGGGCTGACAACGAATTTCGCAACAGGTGGTACGAAGGGAACTGCAAGCACAGTTATCGGCTGCGATTTCGTGCGGGACACTACATAGGAGTGGGTAGTCCTGTCATATTTTGTGACTGTCAGTTTTATCGTATATTTTCCTGGGAACTGGTACGTATGACTCGGGTTCGGCTTCGATATTTTGACTCCATCGCCGAAATCATAATTGTACAAGGTCGGATTCCCTGTTGACTTGTCAGTGCATTTTACCGTCAGCGGAGCAGTCCCTGCGAGAGGCTCCACGGTGAAATCAGCCTGGAGCCCTATCGGGACCTGCATATGGACAACCCAGAAGTCTGCAAGGCCATGGTTCCCAGTAACGTCCCCTCCATTGGAATACGAGTACCCTGTCAAAGAGAACCTGCCATTTCTGAGAAGGTCCGGTTTGATGCACTCACCTATATCGAAATCCGGGCCACCGAAGGATTTCTGCCAGAGGGCCAAACCTTTCTGGTCGAATTCCATAACCCAGTAATCGCTATTCCCATGGTTACCCGTGACATCCCCGTCTTTTGAATTCGATAACCCGAAAGCCATGTAGTTCCCGTCAGGGGTGAGTTCGAGGTCGTAGGCGTTGTCATATTCGGTTCCCCCAAAACACTTGCTGTTGATGATACTCCCGTTAGGGGATACCTTTAGCCACCAATAGTCAAAGGAGCCATGATTCCCCCGGACGTCCCCATCTTTGGAATTTGTCGATCCTATCACGGCATACTCACCGCCGGGAGCAATGACGATCTCCCTACCTTCATCGAAAAGGCTTCCACCGAGGCATCTCTGCCAGAGAAGATTTCCTGACCCATCAAGCCTGAACAGCCAGGCATCATATGACCCGTGATTCCCGCTGACGTCCCCGTCATTGGAATTCGTGTACCCGATGCCGATATAACCGCCGTCCGCAACAGGGAGGATGTTGTCGCCAAAATCATCGCCCGACCCCCCGAGGAGTTTCTCCCAAACAATTGTGCCGTTAATGCTGGATTTCACGACCAGCACATCATAGCCTCCATGGTACTCAGGGAATGCAGGATCGGTGTATGACTGGCCAATCATGACCATCCCTCCGTCAGGGGTCTCTTTTTCGTCATTGACAAAGCTCGAACTTTTACCCGGATAGCAACGTTTCCAGAGTATATTTCCGGAGGTATCGATCTGGATATTAAAGACGGAATAGGGCTTTTGGTTATCGGCAAAGTCACCGTTGTGTGACCAGGTGTATCCCGATAGCAGGAACGTACCGTCACTTAACGGTTCTATGCAGGTTATGACATCGTCCATCGAACCTCCAATGTCCTTCTGCCAGGAAATCGCCCCGGTGGCATTGACTTTTACCACCCAGACATCCGTTAAGCCGTGTGCCTTTGTAACATCTCCATTATTGGACTCGGTGGTTCCGACGACAAGGTACCCACCGTCAGCGGTGGGCTGGATGTTGATTGCATTATCATCAGCAGAGCCTCCCAGGGACTTCTGCCATAACAACCCAGGGTTGTCAGCCAATACCGGAGTTACAAGTACACAGAGCACAAGGGTGAACGCAGCGATTCCTGCATGGAAAGGTATCATCTTCATCCTGTCACCTCCACTGCCAGCGAGCCCTGACCGGTAATCCAGTTGTCCGGGACCGCACCACCCCCACCGGCAGTATTCACAATAACCCCGGAAGCGCTGGTGCTAATCTGCATCGTTACATTGATAATCATCGTGCTCCCCACCGGAAGTGAGCCCCCGGATGGAAGTTGGCTGGGAGTCCAGACGATACGGCTGGATGCGATGTTCTGCGGAGCATAATTCGAACTGATAAATGTCGAACCTTGTGGTGGCACATCATAGGCACCCACGCCGACAAGGTCCTCTGTCCCGTTGTTGTTGATGAGGATATTGTAGGTAAGGAGTCCCCCTGGTGCAACTGTTGTGCTGTTTGCCGTAACGGTGAAATTAATTGACGGGCCCCCTCCTACCTGGATGGGCACGATACGGGTGCCTTTTACTAATATATTGCCTGTTGCGCTCCCGGCTGCCTCTGCAACACCGGTATACATGCCGTTTGCAGTGCCGGGGAATGTACCGGTCACCAGGTAACTGGCTGTTTCCCCGGGTGAGAGCGTCCCGGCATTCCAGCTCACCGCATTTCCTGACACGGTCCCCGGGGGACTGCTCAAAACGTATGCCATTGTATATGGCAGATAATCGGAAACGACAACCCCGGAAACTGGACCTGACCCTGTTGCAGTAACTGTGATATTAAACGTTACTGTGCTGCCAGGACCTGTTTGTCCCGGTGCGTCGACGTTTACGACAAGTTGTGCATCGGTGGGCGGGGCCGTCCCGGCTACCGCATACCATCCGGGTGGCACCACGAGGTCCTGGGGAAGGGCACCCCCTCCCGACACGACCTGTGTGCCGACGTTCCACCAGTTCACTGACACCGGTTCCTGGTGGGGGTTCCATGCAATGAAGGTCTCCTGGTTATCAGGAGAGGTAAAGGCCGCACAGAGCGGCTGTGCAATTCCCTTTGATGCTGCATCGGTGGAGTATCCGAAGTATGAGAAATCAGGCGTGCCGTATGCATCAATCGCCCAGAACCAGTTCAGGACTTCGGATGGGCTCGTGGAATCGTCGATCTGGTTCTTTACAGAATTCCACCATGTCCCGAGATCATACGGATACTGGCCCGGTGCGGTGTTTCGTGAGGACTGGAGCATATTCCAGTACCACCGGTATGGGGAGAGCGGCGTATTCTGGGCCGAGCTGTCCATGATCCCGGCGAGTGCACGCTGTTGGTTCACGACCGCAAGGTATGGGACACCGGCCGGATCGGTGATATCGCAGAACCCCCCGTTCGGGGCATAGTCGAGGGCCCGTTCCGAGAGTTCGACATATGGTTTATCTCTCCCGAACGAAAGGGTATACGCTGCCATAGGGAGCCACATGTTGTACATCGAGGAGGTGGGAGAGATCCCAAATTCCGAGGCCGTCTGAACCACCGACTGGGGCATCTTTGGTGCGAATGACGTGGCGTCCGGGTACCCTGGCGGCATCACCGGCCAGTTGGACGAGACCTTCGGGTTCCCCCAGTTGTACCAGCGGTCCCACATGGTCTCGCCGATTGAGAAGGCAGTCTGATCGTTCGGGATGCTTGCTGCAGGAATATAGTCCCCGTTCCTCGACCATTTCGTCAGGGTGGGAGATGGTATTCCGGCTGTGTCCGGGACATATGAGAGTTTCTTGTCGAACCAGTAGGCATCTGCATTGTAGAGGTTCGTGGTATAGAGGTAAATACCGGTATCGGCAATATCCTCCCGGTTTGTGACCGTCCCCCACATGATGATGCCTGCCCAAGCCTGCATCGTCTCGCCGAGCGAATTGTCATCTTTTCCGTCCTCGAGGAGAGACCCGACACCGATCCCTCCGCCCGGACCCGTCTGCGGAAGCCCCTCCGTCCATGCCTGGCCGGCCCACTGGTCAAAGAAGTTCATCTTCGCATAATTCAGTCCAGGGACCGAGTAATATGCATTATCCCGGTCCGGGTCATAGGCGATCGTCATGACCAGCTGGTCGATAAAACCCCCATAGTTATCCTGTTCCGCCCATTGGGGGTCGAACCAGGCCGCCTGCGCAGCGGCAGTAATCAGGTATCCGTGAAGGTAATGGATATCGTTCCACTCCGTCGTGCTCCCGAAACCGTCCTCCCCCCAATCCCTCGGGTAGGTGACGTTCAGGTCTGCCATCGGCCAGTAGCCATATGCAGGCTCACTGTCGTCGGTGTCCGGCCCCTGTGAGGGGAACATGTGGAGTGTCCCAAGCGTCGGGTCCGCAAGGAAGTAATAAGGGGAGTACTGGTTGGGCGACCCGGGTGTTATCTTATTCGTCCGGAACGCCTGCTGCTGCGTGTAGAGGGTGAAAAAGTCCTCGATACCCTGCACGTTCCGTGAATGCGCAAGCGTCGGGTCGTAAGGGTTGTTGAAATAATTCGAGTACCACTCAGTCCCATTCCACCCGGGGCCCGGGTTCCACGAGGTGACGTTAAAATCGGTAATCCCGGTTATCTCCGGGTTCGTCGTGGCTATATTCCCTAACTCCTTGGTAATTGCGAGTTTTGCCGACATGTACCTGACCATCTTCGCGAGGTTGTAGGCAGCGTTCTGGTCTCCGCCGTCGAGCATGGTAAACAACGGGGGATAGGTCCCAAGGCTCTTCTGGGTATAGTCGTGCTCGTCGTTATTGACGATATACCAGAGCGGCACCCCGTCCTTGGTTGCATTCATGTCCATCGGCGGCATGAAGGGCAGGAGGTTATTGGTCACGTATGTCGTGGAAAACGAGCTCACTCCGACAGGAATGAGTTTTCCTTTGGCGATCCAGTACTGGTAGTGACCGTTATTGACAGGAGGCATGGAAGAGGTCCACTGGCCGGGACTGGAGGGTCCGATCATGTCTCCCGCGAGGTTCCCGTCATACACGGGCTGGTTCCGGCCGTCATTGAATGTTTCGTACTGGTGTCTCTGGAGGAGCATCACCGTCTCCCCGAATATCCCATTTCCGATTGGGCCTTGGGTAACGATTGTCGGCGTGTACTTTGTATGGAGAAGGCCGGAAGTCCTGTCCACACTGTACATTACCGCTGTATCTGTGACATAATTGAAGGCGTAGGGGGCGATTGCAGATGCCCAAGCCAATGACTCGTTGACCGCCTGGTTCAAAGTGGGCATGTTGGGGTCAGGGTTTAGCACTCCCGCCGGGTACGAAATGACAGGCAGACCTGCGATGACAAAGTGCCGGGTCTCTCCCGCCGATACGGGGGTGAGTGATATTCCCTGCCCGTTAAAGACGCTTGCATTGAAAGCGGCGGTATCGTAATACACCGCAAAGAAGTTCCAGTTCGTGGTGGTGCCGTCATTCACATCACCGAGGAACAACATGTCCTGGTTCGTCCCGACCAGGTAACAGCCAAGTCCGGGGACTTCCGTGTCTGCAGGCACGACGTAAACCTGCGCCCGCCCCACATTACTGGTATTGAACGGCGAGCCGTCATAAACCTGGAAAGCCATCGACTCGTTCTGTGGGACCCCGTACCAGGTGAAATACGCAAACGGGGACCCCTTGGCCATCGTAAGTTTCACCTGTTCATTTGAATCCATTCTATTGAGGAGGAAATCGATGTCCCAGTCCCCCATCCGGTCGGTGAGGAGGTTATCGGGAAATGCCGTACCCCAGCCGGGTTCAGTGTCGGTCAGGTTCGCGGCCGGGAATACACGGAGCCCTGATACCCACTGTCCCTTCTGGCTTATTTCACGTGTTTTCCCGTCGGGAGAGAACGTTGTTGATCCCGGCGTGCAGCCATTTTTACCGTATGTTGACCCGTCTGCGGCTGCAGGAATTGGCATAGAGAAGACGAGTCCTTTTACACGGCCCTTACCTTCGACATTTGCATAGGGATTCCGGAAGGTGAGGCTGAGCGGGTCTGCATACAGTGTGGACTGTACGAAGGGCGTCCAGCTCTTCACGAATGGATCGCTATCTGACGCTTGGTAAGCCCCTACGTACTGGAGGGAGTTGTTTGCCCAGATGGTATAGCCGGCCCAGGAGTGCAGCCCGTTGACGAGCTGCCCATCCCTCATGTTGTCTGTCACCGCAGCCTGGTCGGCGAGGATGGGAGTCGGGTTTAAACACCAGTTGCAGGTGAAGGGGGCACTTCCCCGCCACTGGCAGTTATCCGGCCGTTCGGTCTGGACGTATGCATTTCCGAGCTGGATGGGCTGGGCGGTCACCATCCCGGAGAACATGAGATATATAATAAAAATGATGGCTAGAAGAGAAAGAATCCGTGGTGGGAATGTATAAGCATTTGATCTCATGATTCAACTTAATGTAACTGGAATTTATATACTTGTTGAAATGTTTTGTGATTTTGGATACGGCCATAATGGCCCCATTATTCCTATTCGGTAAATGATCAGTCAAGTGAAGGATCTCATTTTTATTTGACCATGTCCATATATATCCTGACCTGTCATTTTTAGTGTATATAACTATAAAATGTCACTTTCTACGCGCGAAACCCTCAATCAACTTACAATATGAAGTTATTTTTACATTTAGAAGTTTTTATGACGAAAAATTATAATAAACATACTGTATCTAATTATGTTTTCTATAAATATACTTTTGAGAGAGACCAATAATGGGAAGAGAATGGGACGGCTATCACTAATACATGAGTTTCGGCAATTATAAAAAATGCGGCAACTTACACAGGATATTATTAAAATAGTTGAACCACAATAAATTATTATGCGGTTACAGAGTCAGCAGACTCGGGTATCCTCAATTATAAATGCTATGAAAAATG
>JAPKXQ010000100.1 GCA_026394765.1 Methanomicrobiales archaeon | reverse complement strand
TTTGAACTGTTCAGGCTTACCCCGCTCGGAGAGCATACCGTTTTGGGACGCCACGGTCAGCCTCTGAAACTCCTTCTGGAATCCCTGGAGTACTATCGCGATGTTGTTGATGTTCCGCTTCATCGCCTCATGGTCGCCCTTGTAGGTCTGTGTGATCAGTTCGTCGATCTTGCCATTGGATACTTGTGCCAGGATGCGGTTGCCTTCGCCGATGGGAATGAGAATGGCGTCAAGAATCTTGTTAATCCCCTTGTATAGGTCTCTCCATCCTCCGGCAAACTGGTCTGCATTGCTTCTGGTATCGAGTTTGCCTTCATTGGAGGCTGCCACCAGAACATCAGCCTCTCTCAGCAGGTTATTGGCCACATCAATCAGTTGGTTGATGTTGTTCTTGATCTCATTGAAGTCGCCGTTGTACTTTTCGGTGATCTTTGACGGGATATCTCCCTTGCTGATCCGGTCAACATATTCTGCTGTCACGTTGAGCGGGTGAACAAATGCATTCACCAGATCGTTTATGCCTTTGATCACATCGCCATAAGCACCTTTATACTGGTCAGCGTTACCGCGTGTATCGAGTTTCCCGTCATTCGTGGCCGTAATCAGTCTGTCTATCTCGGCCTTGAACTTCTGCAGTACGAGGGCGATGTTGTTGATGTTCTGCTTCATCACCTCATGATCACCCTTGTAAGTCTGCGTTATCAGTTCGTCGATCTTGCCATTGGATACTTGTGCCAGGATGCGGTTACCTTCGCCGATCGGGATAAGGATCGCGTCGAGGAGATCGTTGGTGCCTTTAACAACACCAGCATATGCACCCTTGAACTGCTCAGGCCTCCCGCGTTCCGTAAGTTTTCCCTCTTTTGAAGCCTCGGTCAGACGCTTCATCTCACTTTCGAGTGCCAGTAATGTCTCCAGAGTCTTGGTCAACGCGGGGACGACCCTGTCCTGATCAGAACGGTGACCAACTCGTTTATATTCGTCATATTCAGAGAGGTCACCAGTGCTGATCTTCTCAATCGAGCCAGCGATATGATTGATCCGGTCCTGCACGGCGTTTGTTGCCGATGCTACCTCTGCAAAGACGCCCTGGTATGTTCCGTTCACCCGCAGCGTATGGTCATTCACTACCATCCGCTGGAGCGCCTTGTTTGCTTCGACAAGCCCCTGAAGACCGTCAATACAGGCATTGACATTGTTCTTCACCTCATTGAAGTCGCCATTGTAGGCTTCAGTGATCTTCTCAGGGATGTTCCCCTTCCCGATCCTGTCAACGTACTCTGCCATGACATTGAGGGGTCTGATCAGCGCATCGAGGGTTGCATTCACTCCATCTATGACCTTACGGTACTCGCCCTTGAACTTCGAGGGATCGCCCCTCACATCGAGTTTGCCCTCGATAGTTGCTTTTGTGAGGACGTTCAGCTCTATTATGATCGCCTTTAACATGTCACGGATGGCAACGTTACTCTTTGCCGTGATGTCTTTTTCAGACATCACCTTGATCTCGACGTCTAAGTTACCATCAGCGAACTTCTGAAGAACGGCTGCGTCGTGACGGATGTTCTCGATCATCTTCTGCAGGCTCTGGACAAGGACATCGTCCCTGGAACGCTCCTCCATCCAAACTGAACTGTCACCCACTGACAAGGACTGTGCGAGTGCAGCGATGTCATTCTGGGCTTTTATCAGGAGATTGAGGTTGTTCTTGATCTCATTAAAGTCGCCACGGTACTCATCGACGATAAGGGGCGGGATATCTCCCCTGCTGATCCGCTCGATATACTCTGCAGACATGTTGAGCGGGTTTATCACTGCATCAAGCATGTTGTTGGTACCTCTGACGACCTCTGCATAGGCACCTTTAAAGAGGGCCGTCTTCCCGCGCTCTGAGAGCTGGCCGTTTAGCGAAGCAGTTATTAAGCGTTTCATCTCTGCTTCAAGTCCCTGGAGCGCTTCGAGGATGTGGATAAAACCCGGAACCACCCGGTCCTGGTCTGATCTCCGCCCCACCTTCCGATACTCGTCCAGCTCACTCAGGTCACCTTCGCTGATCTTCTCTATCGACCCTGCAATGTGGATGACCCGGTCTCGGACCATATTTACGTTACTAGCAACTTCCCCGACGCGACCCTCGTAGGAACCCTCGATCCCTGTCGAGTGGTCATTGTATGCCATCCGCTGCAGAATTGGCGCTGCCTCGTCAAAGAAGGTGTTCATCTCGAAAAACTGGTTGCGCAGTTCCTCCTGTGCTTCGGCATCACCGGAAAATGCCTTCGCAAGGAGGCTCTCCACCGCGTCTGATCCGGAATCTCTGGCTGTGTCCCGGTTCATCTGGTTGTTCTTCTTAGGAGGCATCAAAACCCTCACAAACATTCATGGGGTCTATTGGGATCAGACCTGGCCCATAACTGGGAAGAGATCGCTTCTGCGGGATCGATGATGATATGCCCAGTAGACCCATATGATATGTAATTTTACTCGAGTGCAATATTTATAGAAACCGGTTTGCATGTCGAATCTGCACGTCAAATAGTAGACTTCATATAATATGATTGATTACGCAGTCAGAGCATACTCGAACACCACAATCGAGCAGGGACTGGTAACTGATATGGAAGAGGGGTATCATGAAGAGATCAGCCGGATCCGGGCATTACTCTTTGAGAACCCAGTTGGGATGAGCATCAAAGATATCGCGACTGCGCTTTCCCTGAACAGAAATACCGTGACACGATACCTCGACCTCCTCCAGGTCCAGGGCTCGGTTGATGCCCGGAGGATCGGCACGTCAAGGGTGTATGCCCTCTCACAACGAGTCCCTGCCGCCCCTCTCCTGACCTGCACCCCAGGCCCCGCAGTCCTCATTGACCAGAACCTGGCAGTGACGACATTAAACGAGCAGTTCCAGAAGACCTTCTCCCTCACCACATCAGATTGGACCGGGAGGAGCGCGTCTGACCTCCCGTTTCTCACCCAGGACCAAGCTGGGGAAGTCTCGGCTTTCCGGGTCGCAATACGTTCTGCACTGAGGGGAACTCCTGGTACCATGGTAGTGAGAGGCCCCCCGCATGGCATATCTGATACATCCCTCTCACTCCTCCCGGTTGTATTTGAGAATGGAAAGCCGGGCGTCGCCATCCTCCTCACCGGGGCAGGCACAAAGGAAGGGTACACAACGAAGAGCCCTACCCTGGAGGAGCAGTACCTCGCGCTCACAAAGGACCAGGCCGAGGCAGTCTGCCGCTTCACTCCAGATGGGACGATAACCTTTGCTAATCCCCGTGCTTCAGATATCCTCGGCCTTCCGCTTGAGGATATGGTAGGACAGACATTTCGCCTAATCGTCCAGGGAGAAGACCATGATCGGTTTGAGGCGACCCTTGCTGCCCTATCTCCTGTAAAACCCCAGGGAACGGTCGAAACAAGGTTGATCCTCAGTTCGGGTGACGTGGGATGGCTGCGGTGGCGGCTCCGTGCATTATTCGGAGGCAATGGCCAGGTGGTTGAGTACCAGGCTATGGGGCTTGACATCACCGAGTACAAGCGCGCCCTCGAGAGATTGAAGCGGTACCACGAGACCCTCGAAGACTTGGTTGAGGCCCGGACCTTAGATCTCAGAGAGAGCAACCAGCAGCTGATGCAGGAGATTGCAAGGAGAGAGAGACTGGAACGGGAACTACTCCTCGCAAAGTTTGCAACCGACGCGGCGGGTGAGATGATCATCTGGCTCGATGAAGACCAGAGGTTCCTCTATGCAAACAAGGCAGCTCTTTTTACCCTGGGCTATGCATGGAGCGAACTGGGTCGAATGAAGATAGGAGAAGTCACCCCAGGGGGCCCTTTTGGAAATGGTGCAAAAGAGGTCAGATCGCTCATCTCAACAGTGGCAGAAGGTGAGGTGGGGACATTCGTTGGCGACCTGGTGATAAGAGACGGAGGTACCATCCCGGTCGAGATGACACTCAATCGGATACAGTTTCGCAACCGCGACCTGACCTGCTGCTTTGCCAGGGATATCACCGCTCGGCGTTTCGCTGAAGACACCCAACGGGAGAGTGAGGAGAAGTTTCGGACACTTGCAGAGGAGACCGAGGTTGGGATCTTTATCCTTAATGGAGACGCACTTACCTACATCAACCCTGCATTTACCCGTATCACAGGGTTTTTTATAGAGGAACTCGGTATACGTGGCTTCTACAGCCTGATTCACCCGGACTTTTCAGGGATAGTCGAGCCCGAGATCAGATCGAGCCTTGCCACGCAGGGGTGTATGGTAAAGAGGACTTTTAAAATAGTCCGCTCTGATGCTAAAGAACGCTGGGTCTCTTTTACCGGGACAAAAATAGTTCTGAGGGGTCGCCCTGCATTTCTCGGGACATTTCTCGACATCACCGAAGAGCGTATGCGGGAGGAGGAGGTCCGAAACCTCGCTGCGATCGTCTCCAGCTCAGAAGACGCCATCTTCTCCAAGAACATGGAGGGGACGGTCCAGACATGGAATATCGGCGCCGAGAAGGTCTATGGGTATTCAGCCGGCGAGATCATAGGAAAGCACGTCGCACTTCTCCTTCCCCCAGGGTCCTCTGATGATCTCAACGAGATACTCAAAAAAGTGCGCCTGGGAGAGAAGATCGACCACTATGAGACGAGGCGCCGGCGCAAGGACGGCACGGTGATCGACGTCTCGATTACGGTATCCCCGGTAAGCACCATTGGAGGAGTTATCACCGGTGCTTCGATTATCGGACGTGATATTTCCGAGAGGTAGCGGTACGATCGTGCGATGGGTGAAGGGTCCCGGAAGCTCCAGCTCCTGGGTAGTCTCGTCCGTCATGATGTACTGAACAGGGTAAATGCCCTTTTAGGCTACCTGGTCCAGGTTGAGCATCACACTGATGAGGAGGAGGCCAGAGAGTTTATCGGGAAAGCGAAACAGATCGTAACCGCGATCCAGAAGGACCTCGAGTTCACAAGGACCTATAAAGACCTCGGCATCCTCTCCCCAACGTGGCAGAACGTGGGAGTGCTCATCCACCAGGGACGGTCTGCCCTGACAGATCAACGCCTTTTCCTCGAAGTGGACATTCCTCGTGACCTGGAAGTCTTTGCTGACCCACTCTTTGAACGTGTCATAACCATACTCTATGAGAACACCCTGCGCCACGGGGTCTGCGCGAACCGTGCCTCCTTTTTTGTACGCAACCACGAAAGGGACCTGGTCCTGACATATACTGACAATGGCGTAGGAGTTTTAGGTGACCGCAAGGAGGAGATCTTTGATCCCGGTGTCGGGGAGAACACAGGATTTGGGCTCTTCCTTGCCAGGGAGATCCTCTCCATCACCGACATTACCATCCAGGAGAACGGCGTGCCTGATGCCGGGGCACGCTTCGAGATAACGGCCCCTGATGGATTATTTCGGTATAAACCGTATAGTGTGCACTAATTATTGGCCTGCACCCTTATTGCGTGGACTCTTTTTGGGACCGTACCAGGATCTCCTGGAACGGTTTGCAGAAGCCTAACATCCCAACATAACATCAGGACCAGCTCCCTTGCAAGCGTGAACCCCAAATACCCTCGCACCAGAGATCCTGTAGCGAATGCGATGAACATCCCCAGGGTTATCTTTCATGTCGACATGAACAGTTTCTATGCGTCCATCGAGGTCAGGGAGAACCCTGCACTCCAGGGACTGCCAGTCATTGTCGGGTCAGACCCAAAAGGGGGAACGGGCCGTGGGGTTGTCTGCACCTGTTCGTATGAGGCACGGCAGTACGGAGTCCACTCTGCCATGCCCATCGGAATGGCATATCAGCACTGCCCCTCGGCTGTCTTTCTCCCTCCCCGCCATACCCTCTATGCCGAGGTCTCGCACCGGGTGATGCAGGTACTCAGGGGATATGCAACCCAATTTGAACAGGTGAGCATCGATGAAGCCTATCTCGACGTCTCTTCCTGGTGCGACTATCAGTCGGCCCCTTTGATCGCCCGTGCGATCAAGACCGAGCTCCTTGACCAGGAAGGGCTCACCTGCTCTATAGGCGTCGGACCGACAAAGGTCGTTGCAAAGATAGCTTCAGACTTCAAAAAGCCTGACGGCCTCACGGTGGTCTACCCTGAAAAAGTTCGTGCGTTTCTAGACCCTCTCCCGGTTAGGGCTCTGCCAGGCATTGGGAAAAAAACGGGGTTGGTCCTTGCTGAGGCGGGCATCTCCACCATCGGTGACCTCGCTGCTGCAGACCCCCAGGACCTCATGGCCAGGTTAGGCCGGTCCGCGGCCTCGCTGCAGGCCCTCGCACGAGGAGAGGACGAAAGTCCGGTCAGGGAAACGGGAAGTGTAAAGTCAGTATCCAGAGAGACGACCTTTGAAAAAGAGATCGATGACTATTTTTCACTGCATGAGGCGCTTGGCGCCATTGCAGCTGAACTGGCAGGAGACCTGACTGCAGAGCGGTTTTTATTCCGTACACTCACCTTAAAAATCCGATATGCTGACTTCACCACCCATACCCGTCAGACCTCGGTCCGACCCCCCCGGGGAGGTGGTGAGATCCAAAACCTCGCAAAAGGGCTCCTGGCAGAGTTCCCTGCGGGAAAGGCAGTCCGGCTCCTGGGAGTCCGGCTCTCCAACCTGTCAGGGGGAAGGGCCCGCCAGGCAACCCTCACCGAGTTCTGATAACACGGAGCACTACAACATCTATACCCCGTATCACGTCATCTTCCGAAGCGTCGCAGTGACCGTAGTGACCGCCCCGGCAGTGACCGTGACGGTCTGTTCCCAGGGATAATACCCAGTCTTTGTTACTACCACCACATGAGACCCGGCAGAGAGACCGGTCACCGTCCTGGGAGTAGTCCCTTTCGAAGTCCCGTCGATGGTGACTGGAGCCATCCAGGGATATGAGTTCACTGCGATGGTGCCGGTCCCACCCGGAGTTGGAGTTGTTGGAGTAGCAGTAGGTACAGGGCCTGTAGGTCTGGGAGTTACCGTCGGGGAAGGGGCTGTCGGGACCGGGGTCACCCCGGAAGAGGTGAGGAGTGCGGTTATCGAGGAAGGTACTCCCTGCCGTAGCGTGACCTGCTTGCTCCAGTCAAAATATCCCGTCTTCTTCACCCCAACTTCGTGCGTGCCTGCACTAAGGCCAGTTACCCTGACTGGAGTCGTGCCCCGGTTCACCCCATCAACAAAGACTGTTCCGCCGGTAGGAACTGAACTGACAGATATCTCGCACCCCCCAGGGGTAGGTCCGCTCTGGGAGAGAGATGCCGAGACAGTTGTTGTCCCCCCCTCGGCGACTGATACAGTGGTGCGCCAGTCGAGGTATCCTGTCATCTTAAGAACCAGCTCGTGGCTCCCGGTCTGGACCTCGGTGAGGGTGATAGGAGTGCTTCCCCTGGGCCTGCCATCCATTGAGACTGATGCCCCTGACGGGACAGAGGTGACCGTAATAGATCCCCCTTTAGCGCTCTTCTTCACAAGCGTCGCCGAGACCGATGCCTTCGCTCCAGCCCTGAGGACCACGGTCTCTTCATAGGTGACATACCCGGTCTTGGAGAGCACTACCCTGTAGGTCCCGTCCCTGAGCGCGGTGAGCGTCCTGGGAGAGAACCCCACAAACGCACCGTTGAGGCTGATCGTCGCACCGGGTGGACTTGAAGTGACCGAGATGGACCCATAGGCAGGTGCCTGGGTGGGAGTGAGGGTTGGCTGCGGACCGGGAGACGGAGCGCCGAGGACTGCCCGGTAAGCGTCAATACGTCCACCAGAAACAGTCTTTCCTGCCAGGGCAGGGAGAGGTGTTGCAGTCTTTAGGATCAGGTCCTTGATCTGGGCATTGGAGAGGGATGGGTTTTTTGCCTTTACCAGTCCTGCAAGACCTGCAACAAAGGGGACTGCAAATGAGGTCCCGCTCCCATAGGAGTACTGGTCGCCTGGCAGTGGAACGATGATACGTGCACCAGGTGCGGCGACGTCCACCGAAGTTGCCCCATAGTTAGAGGAGAATTCCCCTTCTGAAGCGAGGCGATCGCTTCGGTCGGTCGCAGCGACGGCGATTATGTTGCTGCAGTCGTACGAAGAGGGGTAGCTGGGAAAGATGTCATTATCGGTCCCGTCATTGCCTGCCGCGCAGATAAAGAGGGCCGGAGACGCCGCAATGAGGTCCCGCTCTGACTGGATGTACTCATAGCCCCCAAACGAGCAGGAGACTATGTCGGCTCCCATCCTCCCGGCATAAGCGATCGCATCGAGCTCGGCTTCCACATTGGTATAGGATGGGCCGGTCTTGAGGATCATGACCGATCCCGTCCAGAGGACTCCTGCTATCCCGATGCCATTGTTGGTCCCAGCCATCGCAAGACCTGCACATGCGGTCCCATGGCCGTCGGTATCGGTCACCCGCGCGGTATCGAAGTAGAAGTCATACCCGATGATATCATCGATATAACCGTTCCCATCGTCATCGATCCCGTTCTCACGTTCGTTAGGGTTCTTCCATAGGCTTGACCTCAGGTCGGCGTGGGTGGTATCGACCCCAGAGTCGAGGACCGCAATCACGATATCGTCTGCACCCTTTGAGTAGGACCATGCTTCAGGGACCCGGACTGTCGCAAGGCCCCACTGGTCTTTGTAGTAGGGATCATTGGGGGTGACTGCAGCGAGGGCCTCCCTCGTCACCGAGTTGGCAATGAGGGCTGCTGATTCAGAGGAGATGGGGTCTTTCCGACGCAAGACATAGTTTGGCTCTGCGTAGGTGACATCAGGCTGTGCGAGGTAGTACGCCAGGGCGCCGGCCACGCTGAGACCGGCAGGGAGCTGCACGACCTGGAGCCCGGGCACAAAAGCCCCTCGGAAGTCACTCTTCACAGTAGCTCCGATCCCAGAGTGGATTCGCGAAGCAGTCGTCTCAAGTGACTCCCCAGTGACCTCCCTGACCCGGACGATAACCTCTCCCGAAGAGTATTCCTTCCCCTCGAGGAGCTGAAGGACTGGGGAATGGGTCACTTCAGTTGATGCAGTCATGTATGGAAGATGCCCAGCAGACGCTCCTCCGGCAAGCGCTATTAGGACAAATATAAGGACATAGGGTAGGTATCGTATCACCATAGGGTAAGTCATCCCATCTAGCCCGGTGACTCAGGGTCACGGACCTTTGTATCATCAATCCGTCTCGTCCCACCCCACAAGAACCTTCCCCTGGTGATAATCTGAAGTGCAGGGTTCAATGTACTGACCTTGACCATAGATCAATTCAACAACCGTTCTGTTCCCCAGATTCAACAGGACCTCTGCAGAAATAGTCAGGATGAACCTTCGCTCATCGCTGACTTTTATTAATGGCCCTGATATCCGAAAAGGACAAAATTTGAGAGAAATCTGATATAGCATCATTGGTGAATATTATAGCATGAAAAGGATATTCTCCTTCATCGCCATGGGAGTCCTGGTGGTGCTCCTATTGGCCTCAGGATGTACACAGTCCCAACCACAGGCCCCCCAGACCACGGTGGCAACTACTGTCCCACCAACAATGGTCACAACCCCACCACCGACCACCGTGCCAGTTGCCACTACGGCCCCCCCGGTCACTCTACCTGCCGTATCGCTCACCCCCGGCCCGGTCGAGACATTGCCCGCAATCTACGTGGTTGAGACCCAGGTCAACAGGAACAGTGTCTCTACCAGCCCTGACATCATCATCACATTTAGGGGCGGGAAAGGGATCAACTTCGTCTCGACTGTTCAGGCAAAAGTCACCCGCTCGGATGGTGTTGTGAAGACGGGTGAACTTAAAAAACCCAAAATGGACGACTTACTAACCATCGAGGGCACCAATGGGGATGACAGGGTCGAAGTGACCGTAGTGCTGGTGGACGGGAAGAGTTACAAGGTATATGACCAACTCCTCCCATTCCGGTCATACCACTGATTGGGAGTGCGTGGGATCTCCCCCCGGTCTCCCCTCTTTTATAGGCGGGACCGGCTTTCTGATAGAGGTCCCTTCAAAGACCGCCACTAGCCGGCCCTCTTCTTTAACGACCACACGGTAAAATGAGTGGGTGCCATCGTCGCCCACCTGTTCTGCAACCGCAACGAGAGGCCCCCTTCCGGGGGCGATGTACGTGATAGAAGCACTCAGTGCCATCTGTCCAGGGTCATCGCAGTTCGCTGCGAGTCCAAACGCGTGATCGGCGAGTGAAAAGATCGCACCCCCATGCACAGTCCCATAGAGGGGATTATGGAGAGTGGGACACTCCATGAGGACCCGTGCTCCCCCAGGCCAGGTCGAAAGGACTATCATCCCAAGGTGGCGGGCATAAGGAGACAGGTTGAACTCTATGACTGTGGCAGCCCTCCGCTCCTGCTCTTCACGCGCCAGGGCGTCTCTCCCTCTCATCTTTTCATCGGTACCTGCGGCCCGTATACTGGAAGCGGTCCGAGGAACCCCCTGCAGCAACGATGGCGAGCCACTCATAGAGGGACTTTAATGTCCCGAACTGCTCATAGCGCCGCATCGAGAAAGAGACCTTGAGGCGGCTGTCAAAACGCACTTTACCAACCTTTCGCATGCGCTGCGCGATCTCTAAGTCATCACCGGCATCGATCGTCTGGTACATCCCGACATCGATGAAGGCCTCGCGGTCGAATGCGGTGTTGCAGCCGAGCGTGTAGTAGAGGGTCCGTGTGTAGTAACCCATACGGGAGAAGTTGTTTGCGAGGGCGAGTGAGACATGGTGCTTGATCTCATCTTCGATAGGTCTTACCGTGCCATAGAGCTGGACTATCTCGTATCGGGTGAAGTTTTCTATAACGCGTGCGATCCAGTCATCTGGGACGATGCAGTCCGCATCGGTAGTCGCGACCACATCCCCTTCAGCCCTCATCACCCCATCATTCCTCGCACCACCGACCTTCCTGCTCTCCTGAATAAAGACAAGGTCCGCGTATTGCTCTGCTATCTCCCTCGTCCGGTCTTCTGATCCCCCGTCCACCACGATAACCTCAAACTCATCCCGCGGGATGGTCTGCTGGCAGAGGGCGGATAGGCAACGACCGATGTTGCGCTCTTCGTTGTACGCCGGTACAACCACTGATATCATCTTGCCCTCCCGGCCACGAAGTCCATTGCCATCCTGATACAGCCGTCCATATTTAGGTACTCGAACTGGGCAAACCTCCCGACGAGCGGGAGCCCGATCTGCCTGAAATAGTCCCTGATGGGGGTAATGTTGGTGAGGTACATAAGGTCATACACTACGTAGGCATACTTCTGCCTGAATAGACTCTGATGCACCACCGAGGCCGGGTCGATCAGTCCTGCACGTGCAAGGCTGCCCACCACATCGGCGATAACTGCAGAGTCAGTCATCTCTGATACCCGGTCCCCCTCATTCCAGGTTACCTCAGCGAGCACGCTCCCGTACCCCTCAGGAGCTACCCCTGTGCTGTAGTTAGAAGGAAATGAGACACGGTTTGCAAGGCCGCCACCGATATCAGGGAGGTAGAGCCAGGAGTACGGGGGGACACTGCCCTTCACCCCGAGGGAGACGGTTATGAGGGAGTTGTACCGTAGGTTACGCACCGCGTCTCTCACAACGGGGGGGACACCGGCAAGCAACGGGACTAGGTCCTGGAGGGGGATTGTGACGATGCAGGTGTCGGCCACGACCTCTTCTCTTCCATCACTCACATGCCATCTCCCAGAAATTCGCTCAACTGACTGCACCGAAAAATCAGTCCTGACCATACCTGCAACCGGTTTCGCGATCGCGTGCACGAGTGCCTCAATCCCGCCGGACTGGGGATAGGAGAATACCACCTGGTGGATGTAGCCTTCTGTTGGGATACCTACTGCGGCCTTGATGACATCTTCTACCGGGGGCCTTGGTATCCTCCCTTCCACCCAGTGGTGGGACATCTTCACAGTCGGATAGTTCCAGATCTTCTCATTATAGGGGACGAGGTAGCACTCCGCGATCCCCTTTCCAAAGGTGTAGTACATCCACTCCCGGAAGTTCTCAGGCAGAGGTATCGCACCAGTCTCCACCCCGATAAGTGTCTTGATGTACTCATTGAGGCAGAAGAAGAGGTCTTCTTTTGGGAGTTCGTACAGCACGTTCTCGAACGGGTAAGGAACAAAGCGCCCTTTGTAGAGGATCTTGGTTTCACGGTGCCGCTCAGTGCGGTTCTCACCCAGTACCCGGTGCATAAACGCGAGGACTTCGCTGTCCCTCGAGAATATGATGTGCGAACCGCCGATATCGAAGGTGAATCCTTCAACTGACTTGGACCTGCAGAGGCCCCCATATTCACTTTCTTTCTCGAGGACAATGACCTCCTCGCCCTGCTCATGGAGGAGCCTTGCGAGGGCGAGGCCGGTCAAGCCCCCACCGAGGATAATCGTTGACACTTCTTATTACTGCGCCGTGATGGACTATATACCCCCCTCGATCCCCTGGGCCGGGTAAAGCTTTGAGTTGTCCCGCCATCCGAATCTGATCTCAAAAACTATCCATACAATACCGTCACTCACTTCAGGTAAGATCTATAACGTACCCTTTCTGAAAACCGAAGTAGTATAGTCGCGTAGTGCCACCAATCCAAAGATTTCATAGATTCTGACTCACCTGTGCAAACACAACAAAAATTATTAGTCGGAGTTATCATCTCATCCTTTATTGACATAATCACACGAAAGATGGACGGTGTACAGAATCTAGCCTCACTACAAACCCACAAGTTCTGATACCACGCACTACAGAAGATGAAACTCTAATGAGGCTTCGCCTGATGCTCAACCGATGAAAATCTATAATTTAACCGCAGAATCAAATTCCAGTTTAACTTTCATGGTGAATTGGAATCTCTTATGACCGATGCAGATACGCCTTCATTTGTCGTCCATGACCACCGGGCAAGGGCCCACCACTATGATCTCCGACTGGAACGGGACGGCATACTATGGAGCTGGGCGGTACCAAAGGGCATTCCCCAATCTTTTGGTGTCCGCCACCTTGCAGTGAGGACCGATGACCACCCCATTGATTACCTCACCTTTGAGGGTAAGATCCCACAAGGGAACTATGGCGCCGGGGAGGTGACGGTCTGGGACACTGGGACCTACACACCAGTCCGGTGGGAGACAGGGCGGATCGAGGTCCTGTTCAGAGGTGCCGTCCTCAAGGGGCACTACCTCCTCATCAGGTTTACTAAGGCCGGAGAGAGGGACTGGCTGATCTTCAAAACCCGGGACTGATGAGATGAGAGAGAGAGAAAGACGGACTACCCGCCTTTCCCCCCGCTTGCCCCTGATTTTGCCCCCCTGATGATCCCGATCCTGCCTGTCCTGACAAACTCCTTCACCCCGTACTGGCGGAGGAGCTTTTCCAGCGCATCGATCTTCTTAGTATCGCCAGTCACCTCGAGTACCATAGTCTTAGACCCGACATCTACTATCTTTGCGCGGAATATGGCAGCGATCTGCATGATCTCAGCGCGACTGGAGCCTGCCTCAGCATTCACCTTGATGAGTGCGAGTTCGCGCTCTACCCGCTCGTTCTCGGTGAGGTCAGATACCTTGATGACATCTATCAGTTTGTGGAGCTGTTTCTCAACCTGCTCGATCTCAGCGTCATTACCGATACAG
>JAPKXQ010000028.1 GCA_026394765.1 Methanomicrobiales archaeon | reverse complement strand
ACACCTGCATGGACAAAATCATGAAGCTGATGGAAGAGCCCCCACCATAGGTGGCATCCCTTCCCATTGGATACCTGACCTCACTTCTTTTATTGCCTGCCTTTTACCATAATCTACCTATTCCTCATTCCGCTTCACATCATCTACTACTCGTCACTTTCCTTTATCACCCTCTCGTTCCCTGCCATCTTTCGTCTCAAGTGCGAGAAGGACCGGAGCTAGGGTGCCGGTCTCCAGACACCGCCTCGCCAGGCGTGTAAGCCGGCGCATGTACCTGATATGATCAGCCTGGATTCCTACCAGGAGCCCAAAGCAGAATGTCACAACCCCGATGAGTATGATTCCAGTCTCTGTGAGCATGAGTCACCTCACCTTTCAGGTCTCCCTCTCCATCTCGATGATGAGCGGGACAAGCGAGTCCTTTGCCGAGCACTCCTGGGCAACCACCAAGAACCGCGCGTCATGGTACCGGCGCATGGCAAAAAAACCGGCCAATAGCCCTACAAGGAATGTCACTGCACCAACGCCTCCCAGAATGATGAGCCACTCACTATCCAAGCATATCCCTCCATCCATGTCATATCGGATTCTCATTGTGGGATTACTTATAAAAGTATGCACGGGCTCTTTCCAGGGTGTCGACCACTCAACGATGCAACCCATCTCTTTCCAGGGACGAAGAAGAGAACTTGATGGTAACCACGTATGAGGTCCTGCATACCCCTATCTGCCCTGGTCGCAATGACGAGCAGAGTCCCACGGGGATGAGGGCACGAATGTTTTAAAAAAGTCAGCGATGAACGAAGTCTCATAGAAGGCTATGCAACACGGAGTGTTCGCATATCATAGAAATACATTCATGCCTGGCCACCGTGAATATCACTGGAGAGGAGGGGAATTATTTCCACCGTCACGTTCGCACATCATAAAGGGGGGACAGGTAAGACCACCTCCTGCGTGAGCGTTGCCGGTTTCCTCGTAAAAGAGGGGAGACGTGTCCTCGTAATCGACCTAGACCCGCAGGCAAATGCAACCATCAGCCTAGGGATCAACCCATCCGGCGGAGGAAACACCATATATGACGTCCTGATGAGCAGGATCGAGGACTACCCGGTTGTGACGATGCGTGAAGCAATTCGGGAGACCAGGTCTGGGATCGACCTTGTTCCCTCCACTCTCGATCTCGTCGGTGCAGAGCCGTTTATGTATAAGATCAACGACCGCTTCCACTTGATAGCCAATTCAGTGGCGCAAGTAAAAGGGGCATATGACATGGTCCTTATCGATACGCCCCCAAGCATGGGCCAGTTCATGATCAATGGCCTTATAGCTGCAGACCATGTCGTTGTTACCTTTGACCGTGGAGTATTCTCAATACGGGGCTTTGACACTCTGATGACCATATTTTCTGATATAAAAGAGATGGTGGGCGACGAGGTCAGGCCCGCAATGGCGATCCTCACCCAATGGGAAATCCTGGCCGGGGCCCAGGAGAGAGGTGGTCTTGGCAATCTCTTCCAGCGACTCTCTTCGCGGTTCAGAGGGACGCAGGGGGAGGTTTCAGGTGGGGTCGCACCAGACGGAGCATTAGACGCAATCAGAGAGAAGATACCGGTGGTCTATACCGTTCCCTTCAGCAGGGAGGTGGACGAGGCCCAGCGCGCGGGAGTCCCGATCTCGCACCACTCCCCCGAATGTCCGGCCGGGGTCGCATACCGGCAGATCGCGGCGGTGATCAGCGGATGGTCCTGACCACTCCAGGTCACCAGGGGAGGGAGTAAATAGCATGCGCACCGGGCCGGTAAAGGAGAAGATCGGGAGAAAGGCCCTGTTCATAGGCCTTCCTGAAGAGAAGGAAGTCCAGGAGAAGGAGATAGAGGAGCATGTTGTCGAGATCCCTTCAGAGATCTTGGCCACCTTATCTGGAGTCCTTGCCGGAGAGGAGATGACTCTGGAACCAGGAAGACTCCCTGTCGCATTCCAGCCCCTCGCAACAACCCTCAACACCCTCTTCCAGAAGATGCACGAACAGGAGTTGCGCCTCTCCTGTGCGACAAGAGCCCTGGATCTGATCCCCTTTCCACTAATGGTGATGGACCCATCAGGCCGCCACCTCGCAGTGAGCGATGCATACACCGTCCTCGCAGGAGCCTCCCGCGAGCAGGTGCTTGGCGGGAGTGCAACAACACCTGGAGTAAAGATTGCATTCCCAAGAGACCTGCTGATGACAGTAGCAAGGGGGGGTGAAGTGAGTGAGCAGATCACGGTCACCACCCCGGGGTCTGAACCAAGACCATTCGAACGAATAGCCATCCCGATTCCGTCTGGCAGGGGAGATGCGCAGAATGTCCTAATAATACTTCAGGAGGTGCCCCCGCACCTTCCTCCTACCCCCACCCCGGAAGAAATTACGCAGAAAATTGAGGAACGCGTCGCCAGCGAGAAGACACGATTTGAGAGGGTTCTCCTCTCAAAGGCAGAAGAGGTGACCAGCCTTGAATCCACCCTCCAGCGTGTGAAAAAAGAAGTTTTGGAGCTCTCTGATGTGGTCAAAGAGCGAGATGAGGCGTTGATCAAGGTTTCATTAGACGCGAGGTCGCTATGGAATGAGTTCCTAACCGACCTGCCTGTCCCGCTCGTCACGCTCGATGCTTCAGGCACCGTGTCAGGAGCGACCTCTGCATTCCTCTCCACGAGCGGGTACGACCTTCCAGCGCTCCTTGGGACGGAGAGGTCTGATCTCCCCCTCACACTCCATGAGGCAGTTACTGATATGCCGCCAATCGATGCAAAAGAAGACGACGGTGTTCTGTTCCGGGCTGAATTCCCGTCCTTTCAAGGCGATATCCTCCTGCAGACCATTCCTCTGCCAGAGGGCCCAGCGATGCCGGGAGGAACACTACTCATCTTCCAGGTTAAGGAGATTAGGAAAGAGGTAAGTTCCGGGGATGGCGGAGAAGAGCAGGAAGAAGACCTTCCTGATCAGGAGGGTAAAGCCGTTTTCTCTGATGAAGAGCCTGAAACCCCAAAAAACGAGGTGGGTTATGGAGAGGTGGCGCTCCCTCCACAATTACTTCCACTCTCATTGCCACTCTCATTTCCACCCCCTCTACAACTCCCACTCCACCTCACTTCCAGTGATGATGTCTTTCAGGTACCTCCCGCAGAGGAGGATGTTTGCGCAGATAAGAGCGTTCCAGATGAAGAAGTCGTCCCCTATATCACTCCTGACGTGCCCGATACCACGCCACCAGACGAAATACCGGGGTGCCCAACAGGTGATGACCAAAACAGCGATGACCTGGAAGAGAGTGCCCCAATAGAAGAAGAGCCGCTTATACCAGAGGGTAAAGGTGATGACGAGCATCTATCAGTTAGCAGTGAGTTATCAAGCGAGGTTGTTCCTGATTTAGGAAGCATAGACGAAATAGAGCAGATCGTGCAGCCAATCCTGGAAGGTCATGAGGAGGACACTACACATAAGGTCCAGGCCGACCAGGTGATCGTCCAGTTCGAACTTGGTGGTGAAGAGTACGCCCTCGATATAGGATTTACCCGGGAGATCGTAGAGATGATGCCTATCACCCCAATCCCCCGGTCTCCGGACTATATCGTCGGGGTGATGAACCTACGGGGCGAGATAACCACAGTCCTCAACATCAACACCCTCCTTGGCCTATCTGAAATTTCGGAGAGAGAGGGAAAGAAGATAATCGTCCTCTCACCCGAGGTGGCTGGTGGGGAGAACCTCGGGATCATCGTGGACGATGTCAGGAGTGTGACCCAGGTTGCCGGAGATGACATCGACCAGCTCGGTGATGCCCTCACCAGTTCTCAAACCGGTGGGCGGATCAAGGGTATCATCAAGATGCGGGGGAAGCACAGCCTGGACGCACATGAAAAGGAAGGAGAGCAACGCGACCTCGTCATCTGGATAGACATGCAGCGTGTCATCGAAGAGCTGATGCGGAGGCGTTAAACCCGGGAGTGCATGACCTCCCCCCTGGGGGAGTTTCTCAATAGACTTTATGCAAGAGTTTTTTAATGGTTTTAGGGGCAGGAAGGGCTGAAAAAAAAGTGGATGAGGAGTTTAAGAGCCTCACCCAGTATATTGAGAAGCACCTGAAGATCCAGTGCTCGAACTACAAGGAAGACTACATCAAGCGCCGCCTGATGTCCCGGATGAATGCAACAAAGATAGCCTCGTACCGTGAGTACCTCTCGCATATCACCACCAGCCAGGAGGAGCGCGAACTCCTCAAGAATGCACTCACAATCAATGTCACCAAGTTCTTTCGGGACCCCGAGGTTTTCGAAGTGATCCGGAGGGATATCCTTCCCCAGATCCTCAAGGAGAAGCGGCGTATTCGGATCTGGAGTGCGGGGTGCTCTTCGGGAGAGGAGCCCTACACCCTTGCCATAATCCTATCTGAACTCGCTCTCATCAACCGTGACCTGGACGGGTTCATCTATGCAACCGACATCGATGACGAGATCTTAAAACGGGCCAAAGAGGGGATTTATGAGAAGCAGGCTCTGGAAAACTTGAGTGCCCACCAGATCAACCGCCACTTTACTACCCGGCCTGATGGGAAGTTCGAGGTGAAGCCCCATGTGAGGGAGAAGGTCCGACTCCAGCACCATGACCTGATGAGTGGGATGCCAGTCGCCCGTTATCTCGACATGATAACCTGCAGAAATGTCACTATATACTTCAACGAGTCCCAGAAGAACGCGGTGGCACGTACCTTCCATGAGGGGCTCGCATCAGGGGGCTACTACATCATGGGTATGTCAGAGTACCTCGGTCGCGAGGTCGAGCACCTCTTCAAGTCGTACCGTCCCCTTCAAAAGGTCTTTATCCGTGCGGAGTTGAAGGGCGCGGAGAGTATGGAGAGAAAGACGCACTCTTCGACATGACCGCACCGGTGGACACCAACTGCGCAGTTGGCCTCGTGATCACCTCGGCAGGAAGCCGGATGGTGATGAGGTGCCTGCTCCCGGGGTAGATCTCCTTATGCACCTTGAGGGAACAACGGCTGAGGTCGCCCCCGAGGATACGGTCGAACCGAGTTTCTTCAGCTTCATAGAACGCGATGACCTTCTGCAGGACCCCGCGGGCGTCAAGTGCCCTTGATCCTCCGGGGCCGAGGACCAGCAGAGCAAGTCGCTGTGCTACTTCAATTGGGAAGTCCAATCTGGTCCCGTCCAGGAGAGCTGCGCATCCGGCGGGTTCAAGCGCTCCGCTGTCAAGGAGGGTGAACCCCGCTTCCAGGTCGATGGCATGGAGGGTCTGCGCAGCGAGTGTTATGAAGTTGGCGAGGAACTCGAAGAGGACTTCTCTCCCCTGGGCGACCTCGGAACTGATCGCCTGCACCGCGATATCCCGCGCCTGTTCAGGGATCGATTCTTCGCGTTTGATGCACTCCGCAAGAGCGGTCTTCTTCTTTAGGTGGTCGAGCATCACCCGCAGCGTCCTTGTCCGTCTGATATACTCCTGCTCGTGTTCAAGGGTATGTAGGACCACCCGGCCTTCCTGCGCGCTCAATTCCCTTCCTTCTCCGGCCTCACCGGTTACCTGAAGGCCTCTTCTTGGGCTGGTTCAGCTCTCTCATGATCTGCTCTCTCCGCGCCATCTCCTTGAGCTCCCCTGATATGAGTATAAAGTTGAATCCCATCACGATCATCATGATGGTGAAGGCAAAACCGAGCATGATCCCCTGGGTGAGGAGGAACGAGGCCCAGAGAAGTCCTGCAGCACAGGCTATATAGAAGATGAGCCAGGTCTTTACCTTCATAATGTTCATAGCAATGAATAGGGATCGGACTGAGGAACTTCTTAAACCATTGCCTGATGCATACAACCGGTCCGGATACCTGGCATTGCATACCCAATGTACTCGACAGATCCGATGCATGGGGGACCACCCCGGGCATATGATCTCGAACCGCCAAAGGGGTTCATGAGACATCTCTTCCTGTCCTCGAATAGATAAGAGGCCACTTTATTGCTATTCGCGGGGAAACTGATGAACAATGATGGCAATCTCCCGGACTGCACTCCAGACTCGGCTCCTGCAGCTGGTGCGGCAGCGGGAGACCATGCGGCTCGCAGTTATCGGGGTCTTTGCCCTGACTGCGCTCATCCTCACGACCTTTACCATCGAGATGCGAGGGACCCCGGTCTCTTCCCAGATATACCCTCTCGTCCCTCACCTCTACCTCATCCCCATCATCCTACTCGCCCTGTGGTACCCGCGCCGTGGGCTCCAGGTGACCATCCTCATCATTGCCGCAGTGGTAATCCTCATCGGTGGCGCCTCCCTTGCAGGGATGGTTATTGACCCGGTCCTCTCGCTCTTAAACGCCGGGATGGACATCGCCATCTTTGTGGTGCTCGCTCTCTATGCCAAGGACCGGACTCTCGTTGAATCGGTCATCCGCGGGTTCCTCCAGCGGTACGGAGAGTCTGGCGGGGTGGACATAGGGTCTGCCCAAGGAGCTCCCCAGATCCAGCGCGACCTGTCAGTTGCCATTAGCACGCTCGTTTCAGCTCTCGGCAGCGGGAACGAGGACGCACGCGAAGAAGCGGCTAGGGAGCTAGGCCAGCTCCATGACCCCCGCACGATAGCTCCCCTCACCGAAGCACTTGGTGACGAGAGTCGGTTCGTCAGACGGGCGGCGGCACGGGCACTGGGCCGCACTGGGGACCCGCGCGCAGTCTCCCCACTCCTCTCTGCACTTAGGGACGATGACCGGGCCACCCGGGAGGGCGCTGCTGAGGGGCTCGCCGACCTCGGCCCCCTGGGTGTCCCGGCACTCATCGAGGCTGCAAGGGACCCTGAGTGGCGGGTGCGGGTCGGGGCGGTGGTTGCCATCAGGATTGGGGGTGACCGGCGTGCGATAGTCTCCCTGATCGAAGCGGCATCTGACAGCAATGTCTTTGTCAGGCGGGAGGCGGTGAAGGGTCTGGGGAGGATAGGAGACGAGCGGGGGTTTGACTGCCTCCTCGGCGCCCTAACCGACGAGGACCATACCGTGCGCCTGCGGGCTGTCGGGGCACTTTCCCGTTGTGAACGAGGGGACGCAATAGAGGGCCTAAAAGCAGCACTCTGGGATGAGGACGGAGCAGTACGGCTCAGGGCAGCCCAGGTACTTGAGGGAATGAAGGACCCCAGGGCAAGGCAGGTGCTCCGCGAAGGGATGCGGACCGGGGCACTTTCACAGCGGGAGAGATAACGAAGAGCTCTTCGGTACCAAGGGTATGGTTGTGCAGGGCCCGTTTATATACTTGCCACCACTTCGCTGATGGCTCCCCCACCGCGGCGCTGACATCCCGCTATCTTTATCACATGAGAGAGTAAGTTCCTCCCTGTAGGCACTGTGAGGGATTTACAGTGTCTTCGAGGTGTAGTATATGAAAAACAAGAGAACTGAAGACGCGTTCACCGGGCTTGAAGCCGCGATTGTGCTTATCGCATTCGTCGTGGTCGCCGCGGTGTTCTCGTATGTGGTGCTGGGTGCAGGTTTCTTCACCACCCAGAAGAGCCAGGAGACGGTGTATACCGCCGCGAAACAGGCAAGTTCGAATTTGGCGCAGTCAGGGCCGCTCATTCTTGAGACTAATGGTGCTGTTGCAAAGGTAGAAAACATCACTTTCAACATGAAGCTTGCTGCCGGGGGATCACCTGTTGACATGACGAAAGTCACATACTTTCTCACAACATCTAATTCGTCGGCAACATTTGTGGACCAAACAGTTACTGCTGGGACCAATAAAATCAGTAGACTGGAGGTACTGGGGGACACAGATAACCTGATGGACCCCGATGAGATGTGGCAAGTCACGGTCGGTGCAAATACGGCTACAGATAAGGTCTTAATTGAGGAGGGAGACCAATTTGCGCTTGAGATTCGGCCCGATGTGGGAGCGGCGCTCCTCCTCCAAAAGTACGCTCCGGCTGGATTACTTTTAGGTAATAAGTTCTACGAGGTGTACTGAGATGACGCAGAACCGTAGATATCAGGAAGACGCGTTCACCGGGCTTGAAGCGGCAATTGTGCTGATCGCATTCGTCGTGGTCGCCGCGGTGTTCTCGTATGTGGTACTGGGTGCAGGATTCTTCACTACCCAGAAGAGTCAGGAAACGGTGTACGGAGGAATTAAGTCAGCTACTACCAGCTTCGAAGTAGTTGGGAGTGTGTATGGGTCACAGAACCGTACAACTACACCAAAGAGCCTCGGATTTGTGAAGTTCACCATTGGGAATACTGCGGGAGGTACCGCCGTTGATATGACCAAGGTTATTGTCGACTATGTTGATGAGGAAAAGCGATGGACTGGTGTTGACTTTGGAGAATATACAAGCACTCCTGTAACTAATGCCCAATTAATAAATAATAAATCTTGGGGTTATTTCGAGAAACTGAATGCTGACACTGACGATCTGCTTGAGCCAGGTGAGCAGTTTGTAATTGGGATCGGTACACCAGAAACGTCAACAGCTGGTACAAGGTTCACCATAACCATGCAACCGGCAAGTGGTGCCGCATATCCCATCTCACGTACTGTCCCCGCCGGAATAGATAACATAACAATCCTTATGTAACTCCCCCAAATTTTTCCTCCCAAACCTTTATTTACTCGCCCTCGGAGATCGTTCACCATGGCAGTCAACCAGGCACAGGTCGACCATATACTCTCGACGGCCTCTGCCGATGACCCGGAGGTGAAGCTCTCCAAGCTCCAGGACGAGGTGGAGCTGATAAAGACCTCCATCAAGCGCCTCTTAATCGATATACGGGAGCGGATGAACGACCTTGACAACCCGCTCTCCCGTATGTACCGGGGTAAGCTCAAGGCCAAGGCCGGTGTCGAGGACATTGAGGGCCCGATGCAGGAAGAGGCCACCGGGGATGAATATGCAGAGACTCCGGAGGTGAAAGTAGCTGAAGTTAAGCCCCCCGCTGTCCCCGCTGCACCACCCCCCGGACCCCCAGCCGCGGAACCCATTCTTGCTTCGGCAAAGGAGGACCTCTCATCCGACTTTGCGATGCTCGAAGCGCTACGGTCGCAGATGGCTAAGATAAAGCCTGAGAGAGAGGTCAGGGAGGAGCCCCTGCGACCGAGCAAAGTCCGTCTCCAGAAGGTCTTTCGCCTCTTTGAGTGGACGACAAAGAATGTGAAGAGGTATGGCCACGACCGCGTGGACCTCATGCTTGAGTCCTTCCGGGGGATGGGATACATCTCAGACGACGCGTGCAAGCTCGTAAAAGACATCGCGCGACTGATGACCTCCACGCTCGGTGACCTCCACGACATCACGGCAGAAGAGTTCGTCACCGAGCTCTACGAGCTGAACCACATCTTAAACCCGCAGGACGCAACCCTCGATCGCGATATGATCGAGGTCCTTATGGAGCGTCGCGGAGAGGTCCCAAAGCGGGCATCGGTGCGGGGAGTCCAGCAAGGGGAGACTGGCACGGAGTACCTATCCCCCCAGGAGCGTTTTCCTCCCGAGAGGTTCTGACCGGTCACGGCAAGTCCGAGAGGCAGCAGTATAGCGAGCTTTGGCTATGTCAGATGAGTCAATAATTATTGACCTCGCATCGCTATGGTGCTCGAATGTAGTACCCAGTCAACACTGTTTCATCATAGATTATATCCTTGAAGTTCACACCGGGCACGGGATAAGACACCTATTAGGACGGCTGACAGTAGATAGCACTGGAGAGACGGGGGGAGGTATCCGTGGTGCACCGGTATGACTGATGAAGACGCCTTTACAGGTCTTGAGGCAGCTATCCTACTAATAACGTCTATCGTCGTCGCTGCGGTCTTCACCCAAACTATCTTGAGCGCGGGATTCCTGACCACACAGAAGAGTCAGGAGGCTGCGTACTCAGGCGCAGAGTTAGCGAGTTCCAGCCTCGAGATAATTGGAGACGTGTATGGGATTGCAAATGGTACGAGCTATCTGAACTACACCAAGTTCACGCTGATCCTGAGTGCCGGCCAAACGCCCCTGGACATAACAAAGATGAATATTGCTTATATTGATGAGTCAAAGCGTTGGTCAAGTGCTGATTATAAGCGACTAGATTACCCTGTGAATGCCACCCAGATGCTTGATGGAACCGCAGTATGGGGTGTGAATAAAACCATTCCCTCTGGTGGGGGCAATTTGGGGTTCGACTTTCTCGAGCCTAATGAGCAGGTTGTCCTCTTTATCGGCCTTCCAACCAGTGCAACTCCGGACACGCAGTTTTCTATCACCATATTTACTGCAGACAGAGCAGTGCTCCCCATTGTACGGCGTGTACCCTCCGGGTTGGATACCGTCAATATTCTCAGGTAAATTACGATCATCTGTTGCACAATTTTGCGGTGCACGAAGGAGTGCATATGCCTCAACTGTCTCTCTCCATGCCATTGAGTTGGTGAATACCTATTCAGGGTCTTATCTGGGCTGAAAAGGGCAAGATTATTGCATCCTGTAGCCAACTCCACCACTATCATCCTGACAATTTTGATGAGTTCAAGGAGTAGCGCTCTATCTTTCTCTAACTCCCCCGCACACTAAGAACGACTGTGTCAAACAGCTAATGTGTTACTTATGCCAGTCTGTCATATTGGCCCAACCGGGATTAGACGCGAGATCAATTATTATATTCAAGCGAAGAGGTTTTGGGTACATAGTATCATGAAAGAATCGAGACATATAACCAAGCTATCGCTTGATACGCATATTGAAGAGGCGACTTTATAGTATACCTCCCGTATCAAGACACGGAATATCGGCTTATTGCGATGGGATATGATCTTTATCCTGAATTAAACGTGATCTTATCAGTAAAAGTGAGAACACCTGATGCGTTCAGTCAGGCAGATAGTATCTCTTTTTTAAAAAATGTCCAGCAGGATGGGATTTTAGTTGATTAATAAGGAGGAGTGCCTGGTTCTGCTTGAAAAAAACATTGGCAAGACTCGACGCATGCGAATTCTCTTCACTATGATGGATTTTATGAAGATGCGGTCTCACGATCATACTATGCGATGTTTTTAGCCGCTCGTTCACTACTTCTAACGTATAATGTTATCCCGAAGACTCAATCAAGGGGTCACTACATCAATAAGTGAGAGATTTGTGAAAATTGGGATTATCTCCCATGAAACCTTGGAGTTCCTCGCTATTGGAGAGACCATTCGCGAAGAAGCAGATTATTCTATTGAACGAAGAATTGATGAAGTTCGTTCACGTTCGATGATAGATCACGCAGAAGTTTTCGTAAGAACATGTGCTGCACTTGTTGAATCAATTGAAACAGGATAATTCTTTTTCCTTCTTTTCAAAAAAGACTGCCTAAAAGAGGATATTCCTTCGGATGAGACAGGCTACACCGTTTGTAGCGGACTGAGCTCGTAATGCTGCCGGCACATGATACTGGCATAGAGCCCAACCGGCTGAGGGACATTACCTCGGCAAAGCAATAATCCAGAACTGGAGTTTCAGAGCTCTTGAGCGACAGATCTATTCCCGTCTATTTCGAACGCCTGGCTCGCAAACGGCAACTGGGATAAGAAGGTAAGAGAAGCGAATGAAGTGATACAATCGCTTGCCAGACGCCCGGAGGAATTCATATGAGACCCTTATGCGCTTGAGTTCCTGCAAGTCCCAGCATACCTTTTAGGGCATGCATACTCACCGTCGGGGGATAGATCCCGGTTATGAAGTTTTAACAAGTAAAAATCGTAGAAGTATTGATTCGGACCGGGGTGCGAAACCATCTCAAAACTATCAGTTTCGCAGATTTGGACATCCCTCTTCCTATTGATTTTACCGGGAACCTGCTGAATGTTGAGATATACTGCGTTTTTCGCAGGAACAAATATTTAAGGGGGATCTTAAGTCCTCTTTATCATAATCTCTTCTCATTTCCTCTCTCCGAGGAGACGTGGTATGAGCAGGGTCGTATTGAACCGCTTGGTAAGTGGGTGATAGTACTCCTACTTTTTCGCTGCAACTCCCCCCCCTACTGTACACAAATGACTCCTGTACTCTATTTACATCTCTCTATCCTCCCCCGCGTTGTATTGGGGATAAGTCGCAGTACATGCAGTCACTTAAGTCTCCCCCACGATCTCCCGGAAAACCCAGATGAGGCTTCGCCTTATGCTTAACCTATAAAAATTTTGAATTACGCCTTCGATTTGAATTCTAGCCCGACTCTCCTGGAAAATATTAGGCATAGCCGCAATTGCCCCCTGTACCTCGCCATTCGGAAGAGACAGATGTTATCAATGGGCCATCAGGAAAAACCTGGGCTTCCCGGCGGAAGGTTCCAGACAGGCAATCCCTGCGATGCATGGAACTTCTAAGGTATCTCGCCATTACCCGGTTCATGGCCGGCGTTCTTATGGTTCTGTCAGAATCCGGCGAAATGCTGAAGGAAGCGTGCATGTTGGGCGTGCCCGTGTATTACTCTCCGGAAAATACCGGGTGGACTGAACGTTCTGGTGGGATGTGATGGCAGCCCCAAATTTGGGGGGTGCCTAAATTTCTAGCTAATAAATTAACTCCCTTAAAACCGGCAGAAAGTTAGGGTCCGACATAAAAAAACCATCAATTGTGGCTAAAAACCCTAAAAAATCCCAAATAACCTCATCCCCCCTAGCCCCATAGCGCCATAATAAGCCCCGATACCCAAAAGTCCTACCTGAAATATCCCCCTGTCCGACTTAGCCCCTCCTCGTCAATCTACAGGGGTGGTTTCCAGAGGCCATTTCCAAAAAAAATCCCTCAAATCGATTTTTTAGTAAAATCCCTGGAATAGCCTCCAATTAATCCATGATCTCGAAGAATTGGCCTCCGTTTCGACATGTTTGGGCGACCCCCCATCGATCAGCGGGGGAAAGAACAATGATCGCCGTCGTATCCTACTCACCCAACAACGGGCCCTCCGCATCACACATCGCACACCCACTACTACCGGGGGAGAGGCTGCCCGCCCTGGTATAAATCTCCAAACTTGTGACACCGACTGCACCCGAAATGGAGATGCATGAACGCCCACTAAACGCCTGCATATTCCAATTACGTCTAATACTTGCGATCCCTGGCTATTATTGAAGAAGGTGATGACTGATACGAGGATGAGAGTCACGCCCGCACACATCGCCCGGTAATACCCGGTACCTGTTGTATTGGGAAGAGTACTTGGGAGCGGATATAGACCTCAGTCCGTGATGATATCCAGGGGTGTGGTCATCAACTCGTAAAGACTTTTAGCCACCGGCTCATGGGAGATGAGGCTTATTGTGTATGGAATGCGGTGGTCGAATACCGATTCCTTATTGCTCTATGTATGAGATAGTGGCCAGAAGCGAGATCCGGTTAGAATAAGGGGGGGAATGGCAGTTGATCTAAAATCTGAATGAGGGGCGTTACATCGTCAGGCTCAACTAAAAAAATTTAACAGATCATATCAAGTGGTGGTAAGAGTTTTATTCTACCTTTTTGTGGCCTACATCATGACGGAACCAAAAAATTTGTGTACGTTCAATAAAGTCAACGATGAACCGATGGTTCATAGAAGGCTATGAAACACGAAGTGTTTCATATCAGGAGATTATCTCCCAAAACGTTTGTACCTTTTATGCGCCTCTTCGATCGTCACCACTTCGAGGATTGCAACAACACCCCCAGGTAATACATCAAAGAATGCAGTGTAGGAATGTGCAATATGCATCCGGCAGTGCCCATTCTGTAATAACTCTACATCAGGCGCGGTGTAGGGATCTTCAAGCTTGAAAAGGTGAATTTTGATGATCCGCCGATCCTTTTCTGGCAGGCTGTTAATATACTTCAGCACCCTCTTTTCGATATCAACTCTCACGAAGCATCTCTTCTTTTATCGCCACGTATTCGGGATCACTGTCAAGAGGAACAAATTCACCTTTTTGTGCAATCCTGTCAAGATGTGCAATAAAAGCCTCGCGTTTCCAATCCTTTATTATACGAGCGATGACATCCCCATATCGTTCTCCTGGTTCTTTGATAGACATCAAATCGTGTTTCGTATCCACGGATACAAGAACTTTCTCAGTAAGTGGAGTACTGTTCTTTAACTTGTTCATATTTTCCCTTTGAGACTGAATATACTTTTTAATCCTTAACACTATTATATTTTGCATTGGCAGTCGTGGCAAATGGACAGTTCAGTATCCTAATCAAGCAGATCTCTGTGATTAATCATCTGAAAATCTACCTTATGAACTGCTATCAAACCCAATTCCTGTTTGCAATGAATACCCTAATACTCGAAACCACTAAAAAAATGGTAACCCCCGCCATCCTTATTCCATTTCCCTTCCTTATCCTGGTACAATAGAATGCCAGGAATATCCCAGACCCGCTCCGCACCGGACCGTCAGACGATGTACTCAATCTTCCTTCTCGGTTTTTTTGCAATCTTTTCGACCACCCTCTCGAAGAACCCGGTGCTGCCCCTGTTCTCGCAAGCCCTGGGTGCCAGTGATGCGGTTATTGGACTGATTGCTGCAGTCTCACCACTCGCAGGGATCCTGTTTTCATTTCCTGTTGGTGTCCTCTCCGATCACCTGGGCAGGAGAAGGCTGCTCATCGCATCCGGGGTGGTATTTCTCGTGGCACCCCTGCTCTATCTTTTTATATCGGGTCCCCTCTGGCTCATCCCGGTCAGGTTCTTCCATGGCACGGCGACCGCTATTCTTGGGCCGGTTGTAGCTGCGATGATCGCTGAACGGTTTCCTGAAAAGAGAGGGGAGATGCTCGGGCAGTACTCTTCCGCGACCCTGATCGGGAGGACCATTGCCCCGCTGGCAGGCGGGGCCATCATATCGCTCTTCGTCTTTTACCCCGGGCTCATTCCGTACCGGATGGTGTACCTCGCAGCAGCAGTTGCTGCAGTGCCTGTGGTAATCCTGACCCTCCTGTACCGGGAGGAAAACCCAGGTCCACTCACGATCCTCCCTTTCTCTCTCTTTCGCATGAGTTTTGTCACGTTCTTCACCGACCGGAGACTGCGGGCAACAGCATTCGTGGACATGGCGACCTACTTCACATTCGGGGCTTTTGAAACGTTTCTGCCCCTGGTTCTTCTCTCTCAGGGGATTGGGGCCATCCAGACCGGGGCCTTGTTCGCTATCCAGGTGCTGATAATCGCAGTGACAAAACCGTTCTTCGGCAGGATTGCCGACCGGGTGGACAAGCGAAGTCAGATTGTTGTCGGGCTCCTCATTCTCGGTTGTTCTGTGGCTGCTATTCCCTTTGCGTCATCCTATGCAGCGTTCATCCTCGTGAGTTCCCTGCTTGGTCTCGGTATGTCACTCTCAACAGTCGCTACCAGTGCTTATGTCACGGGCATTGCACAAAAAGAAGAGATTGGGGCATCGATGGGGGCACTCTCCTCTATCATGGATATCGGGCATTCGGGTGGCCCCCTCGTAACCGGGATAATTATTGCAAGTAGTGGCTATGGTCCTGGGTTCTTTGCAAGTTTTCTTATCGCCGCAGCAGTCTGCGTGTTTTTTACCATCTCGGTGCAGGACCAGGGCACCGTAAACGAGGGTTAGCGACCGTGAACGATTGAAATTGCCGATAGAGAATATTGTTTTTCTTTCTTACGGCACTCCCCCCGCTCGGCTCACTTCAAACCATCTGCTCACTCCCACCGGTCAACCCGATGTGGCTACTATAGGTCACTCGGCACCCCCGGGGCTCTCATCGTTTACAGGTGGACCCTTGCTATCCCCCTCTGCCTCCCGGCCTAGAACAAAATGGACTCCTCGTCTCCCTGGGATAAGGAAGTGATCATGATGGACCTATCAGGATGGGCCTCCTGTGGGCCAGGGAGCGCCTATTTTTCCCCTGACTTCACTGGGACCAACATCATTTCCAGAAAATAAGGCTGATTTAAGCAATTTTCGTGTCCTTTCCAAATAAGATGAAAAGTTATTTCAATAACTTATTTCATATTACATGACTTTCGGTATTTTTAAGTTTTAAGGCAACTTAAACTAGATAAGCGTGAAGTTATACTGATAACCTTTCATATCTTTGAGTTTCATATCGTTAATAATGGAAAGTGCTGATTCTAATCTTTTCATAATATCC
>JAPKXQ010000088.1 GCA_026394765.1 Methanomicrobiales archaeon | reverse complement strand
GGGGTTAAGGGGAATCGTTTTCCCTGATCTCTTCCTTTTTTCAGAAGGTTCAGAAGAACCTGATTCGATCTTCTTTGCAAGTGACGGGTAATGTACCTCTAACTCCCAACCCCTTCCCGAAACTTTAAAACACTGCCGTTTTGGTTCGTGAAGACAGTTTAACGAAATCTCAGTAAACCTACCCGTCGGACCTATGAGCGACCCCTTTGACTGGAATTGGAAAAACCCCTTGCATCGGTGGTACGGTGCACGATTTGCGACCTTGAGGAGGCGACCAGATCCGATAAGGAGAGTGGAGTTAAGTTCTGTCATCACTCCTGATCCAATTCACAAATTTCATCGGGCCCTTCCCGACCGACACCCTTATCTCTAAATCGCCATGAGTCTCCTCTCGTATCATGAGGCAGATTCTATGAAAGTTATCGGCGTGAATGCAAGCCCGAGGGGCAAGGAGAGCCGGACGCTCAGACTGGTCAACGCAGTCCTCGGGGGGGCCTCAGAAGAGGGTGCAACCACCGAATTAATTGACCTCTACCAGATGAGGATCGAGTACTGCACCGCGTGCGGGACCTGCTATGCGAAAGGGGAGTGCATCCTTTTGGATGATTTCCAGGACCTCTTTGATCGCATGATGGACGCGGATGGGATCGTGCTTGGGTCTCCCAACTACATCGACGCGGTCACTGCGCCATTAAAAGCACTCCTTGACCGGACTGCAGATGCCATCCACTGCCAGATGTTCTCTGGAAAGTTCGGGTGCTCAGTCTGCACTGCGGGAGGGAGCAACCAGGACAAGGTAGTGGAGTACATGAACTATGCACTCACAGCTCTTGGAGCCACCGCGATCGGAGGCGTGGGGGTCGCGATCGGAAGAAACCCGGAAGTGATCACCAGTGCCGAAGAAACGGCCAGAGCTCTGGGCAGGAAGCTAGCCCAGTCGGTCCGGGGAGAGCACCGCTACCCAGAGCAGGACGAGATCCATCAGACCCGGAGGGCCTACTTCTGTTCACTTGTGACTGCCAACAAGGACCTCTGGCGACACGAGTACGAGTGGTACCTCCAGATGGGCTGGATAAAGTCAGCGATGAACGAAGGTTCATAGAAGGCTATGCAACACGAAGAGTTGGATATCAGGAATAGTAACCCGGACATTGTGGAACAAGCCCCCTGGGAAGAATCCTCCCGGCCTACTTTGACGATACCATCAGACGCTTTCCGCTTGAAGAGTAGGGAAAGATCTATCGAGGAAGCGGATGCGGATCTATCCCAGGGGTGACCTCTCTCTTCATTGGACATACATTAGCCCCTTCCATCTGTCCTCCAGCCCATGCATACCGCTCGCGGATTGTGGGTGGGAGCTCCTTCTCGTCAATGGGTACAAACCCGTAATTGCCATAAAAACCGGTGAGGTTGCGTACCGAATGCATGTAAAGGGCTTCCCAGCCACAGGCCTCAACAAGGCCTCTGACTGCACCGTCCGCATAGCCATGTCCACGGTAGTTCACGGGAGTAAAGACGGCGTCCACCTCAAGACCATCCGGGTGGCGACGGCAGCGTGCAAGTGATACCGCAGCACCATCTAAAAAAGCCGTAAAGATACGATCGATCGCCGGGTCTCCTTTCGTCTCATGGTAATCGACCCAGAGTTCCTCGGCGATAGGAAATTCCAGAGCAGTGAGCTCCCGAACAAGTGTCCCGGACCTGTGCGGGACCCCCCGCACTCTTCCTTCCCCCTCGGTCCGGGGAATCGGGACTGGTGGCGCATCCTCACTGGACCCCGCGGTGCGGTAGTTATCCTCCGGAATATGGATGACAAAGCGTGTACCTTGTCCCTCTCTCCCGGTCTCTGTGATGGAAATACCAGTCACCGCGAGGATCTGGCGGCATATGAAGAGGCCAAGTCCTGCAGTACCTCCTGCGTCATATTCAAATATCATCTCTTTCCGGTCTTTTTGGATCCCCACACCATCATCTTCTATTATGAGGTCGAGCCCTTCCACGGCATGGTGACAGGACACGACGATATTCTTCACTGTGCCCCCGTGCCTGACCGCGTTCTCAACAAGGTGAATGAGTACATCACCGATGAGAGGGTCGGCATACACCTCAAGGCGTTCGACCCAGATACGCAGAGAGATATCCCCTATGTTCTGGAGGGGCCCTGAAGAGAGAAGGACCTGCTGGAGGCGGATCCAGCCCGGTGGTGAGGAACCAAGGTCATGGTAAGCCTCAGTGAGGAAGATCTGCCTGGCGAGGTCCCAGGCAAGAGTTCGTATCCGCTCCAGAATCTCTAATATCCTAGAGTCAGGGCCATAGGCAGAGGCTTCATCAACAGTCTCAATTATCGCATCAACCGACCCGTGCAGGCGGTCTGCAGAGATACGAGAGAGGAGGTTGAGCTTCTCATTCGCCGCCTGAAGCGCCCGCTCGGCAGCTACGCGGGAGGTGATGTCCACAAACGTGAGAACCGCCCTGTGATCAGGAAGGGGGGCAAGAGAGACGAGGACATCCCTAAAATCCTCGTCCGGGGTGGAAAAGACCGCACCTGATGCATGCACCACACCCTCACTGGCAAGACGGGTAAAGATGAGACCCTCTTCCTGCCTGTTCCAGAACGAGCTCAGTGAAGTACCTCTTAGGTCTTCGGGCGTTATCTGGAGTAACCCGGCAGCCGTTTCATTAACTTCTTCAATAAAATTTCCATCTTCCTTAATTCTGACAAGGATGGTCCCTGCTTCAGAGTGATCGAACAGGCCCATATAGAGGGACTCCTGCTCATGCAACCTAAGGGTGAGAAATGCGAGTAAGCCCCCGATGATAACCATCACAGTGACGCGGACAAGCGTCTCTCCAATGATCACCAGGGAGGAACTTAGTAAAAAAAGGACGAGGAGGAGATATATTCCCCCAAGGATCCCTGAATAGATGAGTCCCTGCCTGGGATACCGGTATGCTACAAGTACAACAGGGATATAGAGGAGGTGGGGAAGGACAGAGATGATCCCCACGAGGAGTCCGATGAGGTTTATGAGGATGGCTGCAACTGCCGAGCCGATGATGGCGGCATTCCAGAGAGAGTTTCGTCCTCTTAACAATGACGACAGGATCATGGGGGGACCTCCTCCTCATGTGCGGCTTCGCCTGAAATCGGGTGCCGCATCAGATCTCAGATACCATATCTTCATCAGACATCACTCACACAGATTCTTCTCGTTGATAAAGAGTCAGATCGGATATTTGTACCTGCCCATTCCTGGCATGTACCCTGCCACCTGTACCAGCACCAATTATATTTGCGCGCTTCATCATCTTTACTGCGGGGATGTGTTCCTGCAAGCGGACTAGGAGCACTAGCAGCCCTAATGGGTCATTCATCGTGAAATATTTCGGGTATGAAGCCTCCTCACCAGCCATAATAATATAATTCCACCACCCGGGTAGCAGCTGAGCCAATACCGATCATGATATCATGCGGGATGAGCATACAGATCCCAAATCTGCGCTCCCCGGAGGCCCTGATGGAAGACGATCATGCGATCTGGATCGAGAAATACCGCCCTGTAACGCTCTCGGCAATCGTAGGCCAGGATGAGATCATAGAGCGTCTCATGTCCTATGTGAAGACCGGGAGCCTCCCGCACCTGCTCTTCACCGGGTCTGCGGGGGTGGGAAAGACCACTGCAGCTGTTGCCCTAGCCAGGGAGTTCTTTGGTGCAACATGGCACTCGAACTTTCGCGAGCTCAATGCATCAGACGAGCGCGGCATCGATGTCGTTAGGAACCAGATAAAACAGTTCGCGAGGACTTCACCTTTCGGAGACGTTACATTCAAGGTCCTCTTTCTGGACGAGGCCGATGCCCTCACTACTGATGCCCAGGCAGCACTGCGGCGCACGATGGAGAGCTATGCACAGACCTGCCGGTTCATCCTCTCCTGCAACTATTCATCCAAGATAATAGATCCCATCCAGAGCCGGTGTGCCATCTACCGCTTCCGACCCCTGGGTGCGGCGGCGGTGGAAGAAGAGATGCGCCGGATAGCTGAGCGCGAGGGGCTCTCGATCTCTTCTGAAGCACTGGGAGCTATCGTCTATATCGCACAGGGGGACATGCGTAAAGCCATCAACGCCCTCCAGGGAGCAGCGATCCTCAACTCCACAATCGAAGCAGGGATGATCTATGCCATCACCGCCTCAGCACGACCTGAGGAGATCAGCGAGCTATTAGATGTGACCACATCCGGAGACTTCGAAGGCTCGCTCACCGTGCTCGATAACCTGCTTCATCAGCGGGGGATCGCCCCGGACGAGTTGATAACCCAGATCTTTCGCGCCCTGGTGAACCGTGAGATGGACCCGGCCCTCAAGGTGGCCCTCATTGACCACCTGGGGGAGACCGACTTCCGCCTCTCTGAGGGGGCTGACACCGACATCCAGATGGAGGCGTTGATCGCTCGGTTTGTCCTCACTGCAGACCGTAGTATGAAGTGAGCGTGACTGTGGGGAACCGGGAAGGGGCAGGAGGCAACCCTGGTCTGGAAGACCAGGCTGGAGAGGTGACAAGCGCCGATGCGGACTGGAGCCGGTTCTTGCGGACGCGGTGCAAGCGTCAGCTCTCTGATCTGGCCCGCGAGTTCCCTTTCAGGCGGTCTTTGCCGATCGACTACAAGGATCTGGAGAGCTTTGGGAAAGCTGGCCTCCGTATCGCCGACAAACTACTGGAAAACCCAGGGAAGGTGATTGAGGACGCCCAGGAGGCAATCAGGAACCACCAGCTGGTGAAGCTGAAGGAGGGCCAGTCAGCAAAGACAATCAACATCAGGTTCATCAACCTCCCCCGCAAGGTCGCGATCCGGCAGATCAGGTCAGACCATATCAACCGGTTCGTATCAGTGGACGGCATTTTGAGAAAGACCACCGAGGTCCGCCCCAGGATCGTCACCGCGGTCTTTCGCTGCCCTGCAGGCCACTTCACCGAACGCGACCAGGGATATGGGAGGTTTAAGGAGCCTGAGGTGTGCGGAGTAGAGGGGTGCACCCACAGAAAGCTCGACCTCGTACCTAAACGCTCCCGGTTCACTGACTCCCAAAAGATCAGGATCCAGGAGTCCCCAGAGGGGCTCCGTGGTGGGGAACAGCCCCAGACCCTGGATGTCGATGTGACCGACGACTTGACTGGGGTCGTAACTCCGGGGGACCGAGTGGTGATAAACGGGATCTTACGATCGGTCCAGCGTATCAGCCATGGGGAGAAGAGCACCATCTTCGACATCCACCTTGAGTGTAACTCCATAGAGATCGGAGAGAAGGAGTTTGAAGAGGTAGAGATATTAGAGAAAGACGAGGAAGAGATCCTCTCTCTCTCCCGCGACCCTGAGGTCTACCGGAAGATCGTCCACTCAATAGCCCCCACAATCTTCGGAAACGAAGATGTCAAAGAGGCGATAGCCCTCCAGCTCTTCGGGGGGATCATGAAGGAGATGCCTGACGGGAGCCATCTCAGAGGAGACATCCATGTCCTCTTGATCGGAGATCCCGGGATAGCCAAGAGCCAGCTCCTCCGCTATGTGGTTAAGCTCTCACCACGGGCGATCTACACGAGCGGGCAGTCGTCCACCTCTGCCGGGCTCACAGCGACTGCAGTGAAAGACGAGTTTGGCGATGGCAGGTGGACCCTTGAAGCCGGGGCACTCGTCCTTGCCGACATGGGGGTGGCAGCGGTCGACGAGATGGACAAGATGCATAAGGATGACCGTGCCGCTCTCCATGAGGCAATGGAACAGCAGTCCATCAGCGTTGCCAAGGCCGGGATAACTGCAACACTCAAATCAAGGTGTGCCCTCCTCGGCGCAGCAAATCCCAAGTACGGCCGCTTTGACGACTTTGCCCCCATCGGGGAGCAGATCAACATGCCCCCCTCGCTCCTCTCACGATTTGACTTAATATTCATTATGACCGACCGGCCCGACCAGAAACGTGACGCCGCCATCGCCGACCATATCCTCAAGGCACACAGCATCGGGGAGCTCGTGGCGCGCCATACCAAAGACCCGATCCCGGGGGTGAACGAGGAGTACATCACCCAGCAGCTCAAACCTGTCACTCCTGAAATTGACCCGCAGATCTTTCGGAAGTACGTTGCATACGCAAAGAGGACCTGTTTTCCCATGCTATCAGCCGAGGCCAAAGATGGCCTCACGAGTTACTATCTCCGCCTCCGCGGTCTTGCAGACAGCAGCAAGCCGGTGCCCGTAACCGCCCGGCAGCTGGAAGCATTAGTCCGCCTCGCCGAGGCGAGCGCACGGGTAAGGCTCTCGCCTGATATCACAAAAGAGGACGCATCAAGGGTTATCCACATCGTTGACGCATGCCTTCGCCAGGTGGCATACGACGTGCGATCACAGTCCTATGATATCGACAAGGTTGCTACCGGCATCTCAAAAGGGCGGCGCGACCTCATCAGGAGTGTCAAGGAGACCATTCGCAGCCGAGCTGACGAGAACGGCTATGCGAGGACTGATGATGTCATTGCAAGCCTTGAGCAGAAGGGGTTCTCCCGCGAAGATATAGAAGGGGTTCTAGAGATCCTGCATAACGGTGGCGAGTCGATGGCCCCGGGGAGCGGGTCTATCAAGCTTCTCTAGAGGGATCGTTCGAAGATCTTTCCAAGCAATGGAGAACAATACGGTACTATGCACTCTGATCAGGAAAAAGCCGCGTTTGAAGCCGGTATCAAGCTCGGAGCCCTCTATCATCAGTGGGTAGGCACACCTGTCTCTTCTGCTACTGCATCCGGGATTGAAGACGCCATAGCCAGCGCCGTTGCGCTCCAGCCATTTGTCACTTGCGTAGACGTCACGCTGAACCGTGCCATGATGACATCCAATGTCTTTGGGTACTCAGAACTATCCGGGCTTATGCTCGAGGTCACGGTGACGACCCGGGTGGGTCAGGCGACCTGCCAGGCCCGTCTCCACCAGAGCGAGGGATACCCCCTGATGGAGATCATTGCGTGTGGCCCGGACGATTCGGCAGGGCCCATATGAAGCCCCCCCTCCACCCTATCACCGATGACCACATCCACATCGATCCCAGAAACGGCCGTGGGATCGAAGCAGCCAAGGACTTTAAGAGGGCGGGTGGGACCCACCTCTTCCTGGTGAGTAAACCCGCAGGGTCCCTTGGAGTTCTCCCGGCCCGGGGCGAGGACTACCGAGAGGTCTTTGAAGAGACGCTCCGCGTGGCAGCACTGGTCCGCGAGACCGGCCTCACGGTATTTCCCGTCCTCGGGGTCCACCCGGCAGAGATATCGACTCTCTCTACCCGGATGCCACTTCCCCAGGCCGCGCTCGTGATGAAGGAGGGGCTCGATATAGCTGCGTCCTATGTCGCTGAGGGTGCGGCAGTGGCCCTCAAAAGCGGGCGCCCTCACTACGAGGTACCACCAGACGTGATTACCGCATCAAACGGTGTGCTGGCCCATGCGTTCCACCTTGCCAGAGAGTGTTGCTGTGCGGTCCAGGTGCATGCCGAGACCGGGCCATGTACTGATATGATAGAGATTGCAGCTGCCGTTGGTCTCATTCCGGGAAAGGTCGTGAAGCACTACGCAACCCCTGACACACCGCTTGTCCCATCCCTCCTCGCAACGCATCCCGCGGTCCCGATCCTTGCAGCACAGGGGAGAATGTTCACTATGGAGAGCGACTACATGGACGAGAACAGCCGCCCGGGGGCAGTGATCGGCCCTAAGTCGGTCCCCCGCACCACGCGAAGTCTCCTTTTGCAGGGTGCGATCACTGTTGAAGACGCTATCCGCATTCATAGCACGACCCCCTCTGCAGTGTATGGGGTCGGGATAGACCTCTGACAGGTGTGGCTATCCCCTGGTCTTTTACGGAAGGAAGCCGAGATAACTCCTATGTACCTGAAGATACACCGGATGGCCAACGGTGCGGAGGTCGTCGCGGTCTGTGACCGGGATCTCCTCAATACCACGCTCTCTGCCGGTGACCTTGAGGTGACTATCTGGGATACCTTCTATGGCACCCGCCTTGCGAGTGACGACGAAGTGGAAGCAGCACTGTCGGGAGCGCAGAACGTGAACCTCATGGGGGAGAAGGCAGTCGGCATCGCGATCGCGATGGGACTCATATCCGAGGGCGAGTGCCTCATGATAGGACAAGTCCCCCATGCCCAGATCTTCTCGATGTAGGTGGTGAGGAGTATGTCGATCCTGGAAGGCATCTGCCCGCAGTGTGGAGGACATTCAACTGATGGAGAGGTCTGCGGGAGGTGCAGGGTTGCAAAGGAGACCTGGGTCTCTTGTGATGCCCGTGTCCGTGCAGTCGTATGTTCCACCTGCGGGGCGTCCAGGTCAGGATCTGTATGGAGGGATCAGGACCTCACACGGGATGAGATCGCAACCGTTGTCGCAAAAACTGCCATTCACCTCCATCCTGAATGTATGCCCGGCGAAATCAAAGCCTTGGTAAGAGAGGAGGACCCGCAGAGGACAACGGTTATCTTCACACTATCAGGGACTTTATGGGGTGAACCGGTAGAGAAGGACTGTTCTGTAGAGGTTTTCTGGAACAAAGAGCAGTGTGACCGCTGCAATCGGATCTCTGGGAACTACTATGAGGGCGTCATCCAGGTCAGGGCAGAGGGGAGGCGACCCACCCCTACTGAACTTGCGGCAGCCCAGCGCATCGCAGCAGAGGTGGAAGAGACGATGCAGCAGAGAGGTGAACGCCTCTCGGTTATCGTGCGCGAGGAGGAGACAAAGGACGGCCTTGACCTGATCGTGAGTTCCCACCAGATTGGGGATGAGGTGGCAGGGTCGATTGTCAGGGCGATGGGGGGGCGGGTGACGACGCACCCAAAACTTGCAGGTGAGCGGGCAGGACGCCCCCTCTACCGGGTGACCTACGCTGTACGGCTCCCCAACCTCACGAAAGGCGACATCATTTGGTTGAATAGGACCTATGGTAAGGTGATTGAGCCAGGGTCCCGCACCTTCCGGTATATCGACCTGAATACGGGTAGCGTCCGCGTGCGCCGAAGTGCCGACATACAAAGGCTCGTCGGAAACATCCGTGATGCAGAAGAGACTATCGTCGCCTATGTCGAGGGACCTGTCATCGGGGTCCTCGATCCCGACAGCGGTGCCACCCTGGAGTGCCAGGCCGCCAGTTGGAGGAAGGTACTGGCAGGAGACCGCGTGAAGGTACTGAAGGATCAGGACCACCTGGTCATTGTCTGATGCAGTATGAAAGTCCGGGTCATCCCTAAAGGAATGCTAAAGGTGGTCAAGGGGAGATTGTGGGTCGACCAGACCCGGAGGACCTATGTACAGGGAGAAAATGCCTATGTACCTGTCAGGGAAGGGTTCTCCTGGGAGACCGACCTCCCTGATCGCGTCCCGTACAAAGGGGTAAGGTATATGATGCTTGGTAACTGTGCCGTAATTCATGGGCCCAGGCCAGAGGAAGGTGAAATAGAAGACCTCATCAGGTGGCGGCGTCCAGGAGCGGTGATATGGATGAGGGGGGTGAGGGGACCGATGCGCCTCCCGGATGCTGAGGTCATCTATGGAAGTTCTGGCGAGGTATGCCACCGGGAGGGAGGGGTGTCCTTCCGCTTCGACCCTATGGCGGTTATGTTTGCCCAGGGAAACTACACCGAGAAGGTGAGGGTCGCTACAAGTGTTGGTCCCGGGGAGAGAGTCGCAGATATGTTTGCAGGGATAGGTTACTTCACCATCCCGGTCGCTCTGCACGGTGGCACCGTCCATGCGATGGAGATCAACCCCGGTGCATACCAGTACCTCCTTACCAACATTAGTGAGAATGGTGTTGCATCCCGGGTCAATCCCGCATGCGGTGACTGCCGGGACCTGCTCATCGGGGTGTATGACCGGATCATCATGGGACACTTTGACGCTCATTCCATGCTTGCGGATGCTCTTGCTCATGTCCGTCCCGGCAGCATTCTCCACCTTCATGCCTGCGGTGCATCGCCCCCTGATGTGAGACCGGCCCTACAAGAGGCGGGTGTGGATGCTGCGATATCGGTCATAACCGTGAAGAAGTGCGGTCCAAATGCTATTCACACGGTCCAGGACCTGGTGATCAGATGAGCGGTGGTGATCACGCCCTACCCCTCAGCGGGAAGTGGGTCGTCCTCGGTGTCACCGGGAGTATCGCCGCGGTTGAGACGGTGAAACTCGTCCACCTTCTTAAGAGGCGAGGTGCCAGGGTCCAGGCGGTGATGAGCCCTGCGGCATGTGGGATCATAAGCCCTGATGCGCTCACCTACGCAACCGGCCAGCCGGTCATCACCCGGCTTTCTGGTATGGTTGAGCATGTTGCCTGGTGTGGAGAGGGTGGGGGTGCAGCGGTTCTCCTTATCGCACCTGCTACTGCCAACAGCATTGCCAAGATTGCCCTGGGGATCGATGACACCCCGGTCACCACGTTTGCCACCACCGCAATAGGATCGGGTATCCCGGTCATCATCGCCCCTGCCATGCACGGGAGTATGTACCGGCACCCCGCGATCTTATCGCACCTCGCCATGTTGGAGAGATGGGGGCTGAGTTGCATCCCCCCAAGAATGGAGGAGGGAAAAGCAAAGATCGCACCTCCTGATGAGATCGTCCTCTACTGCGAGCGGGCCGTCCTCGGGAATCCACTGGCAGGAACGCACGTACTCATCACATCAGGGCCATGCCGTGAACCCCTAGATGACGTGCGTGTCCTCACCACCCGGTCAACCGGGTTCATGGGTCGGGAGATCGCCCTCCAGGCGTTCAGGCTCGGAGCTCAGGTGACACTCGTTGCCAGAGAGGGTGCGCTATGTGCAGATCACATCCCGGTTGAGACCTCCGAAGAGATGCACCAGGCAGTGCACGCCGTATTTCACAAAGGGAATGTGGACATCTACATCAGCGCGGCAGCGATCTCTGACTATGCACCTGAGCGGGTCGCTGGCAAGATCGCGAGTGGAGCAGAGGTCAGTATACGTCTTATTCCACTCCCCAAACTGATAGCAGCAGTGATGGAAAGTTACGCCCCTTTCACCGTGGCATTCAAAGCTGGGTGGGACGGAGAGCGCGGCGCGGCAGAGCTCCTGGGGGCAGGAGCCGACCTTGTGGTGGCAAACACCCCAGATGAGATGGGAAGTGTTGGTGGAAGGTTTGTTGTAATCGGCCCTGCCACAAGGTTTGAGGTCATTGGGACCAAGGAAGAGGCAGCAGAAGGGATCTGGAGCGAGGTCATCAGATCCCTTGGGAGAAAAAAAGAGAGGGGGGCACGAAGCGTTGGTATGGAGAGCACAGGGGATCCTCCGATGGCAGGGTGAAGTCGTGCACCTTTTATAGATCATGTGGAGAATAGTGACATATGCGCGCTCCAGACGGTCGGGAAGCCACCTCCCAGGGTAGTAAGAGGGGTATTCAGATCCCCATCTTCTATAAGCTGATGGTTAGCATGCTCTTCGTGGCGATGATGCCCATCATCCTCCTCGGGATCGTCTCAACTGGGGGAGCCGAGAGTGCGATCAGCACGTACGGCCTTCAGGTCAGCATCCTGATAATCACTCTCGTCACTCTCACCGTCATTGTGATGTGGAGCTTCTTCCTTGCAAGCCACATCACCCGTCCTATAGTCCAACTATCAGATCTTGCCCAACGCATGAGTACCGGGGACATGAGGCAGACCGAGATACCGGTCACGAGCAATGACGAGATCGGGGAGCTCGCAATCGCGTTCTCCAAGATGGTGAATACGTACCAGATCCTAGACACCCTCTCGCGGGAGGATTCAGGATAGGTCAGGTTGAAAAAACCCTTGTACTCCCCCCGTGCAGTCTGCCAGAAATGGGGAATTTCAGATTGAAGCAGGGTTGCTGGAGTTGTGGACAGGGCCCAGGGTGAGAGTGGACATGTCGGAGAGTGGCGAAGAGAGAGAGGAGAGGACTGCAGAGCTTAACCGCCTACTTCATGCATATATGGTAATAGACGGCGTGCTTGCAACAGTTCTTGTGCAGCACGACGGTGTTGTAAGAGGGAGTGTCATTACCGGACCAGTAGACCGGGACGCCCTCGCCACTGTAATCTCGTTTGTGATGGAGGAGTCACGGGGTGTTGCCCGTGCAGTGGGTGACCGTGACCTCTCAATGGTCTTTGTAGAGTTTTCAGAACGCGTCCTCCTCACATTCCCGATACACCAGGAGACGTACCTGGTGATCATTGGAGGACTGAACACCAACATCGCGTCTGTCCAGCAGGCCTACCGACGGTTCAAGGGGGAACTGGGGGCACTCGTATGATAGGAGAGATCCCCCTCGGGGTGAAGATAGGGGAGATGCAGGCACCACTCGAATGGGTACTCAACCACTCGGTCCGCTTTGTCGGTGCGATCATCATCAGGATCGAGGGCGGCGAGGGGGTTATCCTGATCCAGCGCGGGATCCCTCTCCTCTACTACATCCACCATGAGAGCAGGGAACTGCGGGGAAGGGCAGCCGAAGAGTACCTCAGGTCACAGCGTGTTATCTGGTTCGCACTCCACCGCTATACCGTGGAGGAGATGGCGCATGCGGCAACTATCCTCCGTATCACAGCAGAACCCCTTCACCAGGTCCCCGTCTCCCTGCAAACCCGGGAGAGGGAGCAAGAGGTCCCGCCCTCATCTGAAATACCCAAGATCGCCAACTCCATTTCTCCCGAGATGGGGGCAGTCCCAGAGCAGGAGGTGGGTGTTCTCACCGCAATGGTTAAGTCGACTCCTGCAATAGGAGGATTCGAATCCTTTGGGGAGAGCCCGGATGAACTCGTTGGAAGGATGCTCTTTGGGCAGATCCTGACTATGCCCGGGGTGATCTCGGTCTCGGTATTCAATGAGGACCTCTCACTCCTCTCCATTGGCGAGGTGAATGTCGAGTCCCTCACCGTGATGGCCGGAGACCTCCTCGAGTCAGCGCGCGGGATTGCGCGTATGATGCATATGGGTGAGTTTGTTCAGATGACCCTCCAGGTCCCGGGGGGTAATGTGATAATCGCTCCGTTCCATGGAGAGTACCTCTGCATCCTCACCTCGCCTGAGATCAACCTTGGCAGGATCAGAAGGCTCCTCCGTGAGATCCAGAAGGGGCAGGGTGGCCTCATCTGGTAAGACAGAGATAAACGAAAGGGTTCATAGTAGCCTATCAGACACGAAGTGTTTCATATCAGGCCTTAATTAGCGCTGGGACCGAAGAGATGAACGAGGAAGAGACAGAGGATATCGCAACAAATTCGGATATCTCACAGGCAACGAAGCGCACCTACGCGCGGGCGTTCTGCCCGGGCCATATCTCCGGGTACTTCATGCCAGTACTGGGGGACGACGTGGTCACATCCGGAAGTATCGGAGCAGGAGTCGTTATCAACGAGGGGGTGACCGTAGAGGTATCTCCTGCCAAGGCTACGAATGTGACAATCATCCGGGATGACCCCCGGACCGGTCTGCACCAGGTCACTTCAGGGTCACCACCAGTAAAGACCCTTCTCGAACTGTGTGGGGTGAGAGCATCGGTAACAACCTGGTGCCACCTCCCGATAGGTGCGGGTTTTGGCCTTTCAGCTGCCGCGGTGATGGCAACTGCGACATCAGTGGACGCTGTCTTCTCTCTTGGGATCGGGGAAGAGCGGTGCGCTGAACTTGCCCACCACGCAGAGGTGGTGAATAGGACCGGGCTTGGGGACGCCACGGCGTGCCAGGGGGGTGGGAGGGACTGCAGGAAGAGTGCAGGGATCCATGCACCGGTGATACGCTCTTTTGATATGGATGAGCCTCTTCTCGCCCTCTCCTTTGCAGACCTGCCCTCGCCGAGTGTACTCTCCTCACCGGACACTCTTGCCCGAGTGACCCGTGCATATCCAGGAAGGTGCCCCAGGGACCCCTATGACTTGATGGCCCTCTCCCGCAGGTTCGCAGAGGACAGCGGCCTAATACCACCAGAAGTCAGAACAGTCCTAACTGCATGCGACCGGTCCGCAGTCATGGCAAGCATGACCATGCTAGGGTGCGGGGTCTTTGCCTACGGAGACGGTGCACAAGCAGTCCTGGAGCCGTTTGGGACCTTATATTCATTATCTGTCGCTACCGAGGGGCCACGCCTCCTGGACCACCGGGAAGTGGTGCGGTGATCCCGGAGAGTCACCCCCGGTACCGCTCCCTGGTGGTACGGGAGCACCTCGTGGCGATGGTCTGTAAGGGGATTGTCACCCATGAGGGACTTATCGCCCATGGAAGGGGCGAGGCCTTTGACTACCTTTTGGGAGAAGTGTCTACAGAGAGCGCAATCGCTGCCTGCCGCCTCGCCGCGAGGATGATCTGCTCAGCAGAGCGCCCGGTCATCTCGGTGAATGGCAACACCGCAGCACTCGCAGCTGATGAGGTCGCTGCCCTCCAGGCGGCATCGGGTGCCAGAGTCGAGGTGAACCTATTCCACCGGACCGATGAGCGGATCCGAAAGATAACCGCTTATCTCGAATCTCATGGGGTGGACGTCCTATCAGGCGTTCCCGTGCGGAATATCCCTCTCGCGCATGACCGTGCCCTCTGCCTCAAAGAAGGCATCTTCAGTGCCGACCTTATCCTGGTGCCTCTCGAAGATGGTGACCGCTGCGAGGCCCTCTGTGCAATGGGCAAGGAAGTGATAACTATCGATTTAAACCCCCTCTCGAGGACTGCGAGGACTGCCACCTTAACCATCGTCGACGAACTGACCCGTGCATTGCCCATGATCACCAATGCCTGCAGGGAGATCAATGAATGCCCGGAAATGCTACCACCTACAAGGCCTATCAACAACCAGTACTACCTAACTGCAGCGCTGAATGCGATCCAGGAGAGACTCTGCAATGCTATGGATTGAGAAGTACCGTCCTGCGACTTTTGATGCAATCGTGGGCCAGGACGCGATTGTATCCCGCATGAGGTCGTTTGCCAGTACAAGAACCGTCCCCCATATGGTGCTATCCGGGCCTCATGGCACTGGGAAGAGCAGTGCGGTGGAATGCCTCGCGAGGGGGCTCTATGGAGAGACCGCTCTGGAGAACACGACCATCATCCCGACCGATGAGCTCTTTTCGCGGGGAAAGGCTTTCCTGGAATCTGATCCACGCTACTCCCATATCTTCCGGCGTGACCAGGGCCTACTCTCCAATATCAAGGGGGTGATACGGTGGTACGCCGCCCTCAGGCCTCTTGATGCAGACTTCAGGCTCATGGTCTTTGAGGAATCCCAGTCTCTTTCACGGGAGGTTCAGCACGCGCTCCGTAGGACCATGGAACGGTTCAGCCCGACCTCACGCTTCATTCTGATAACCACAAGCCCTGCAGCCTTAATCCCGGCGATCAGCTCCCGCTGCATGCCCCTCGCCTTTGCTCCTATCTCATCCGACCAGATAACCCTCGCCCTCTCTGCTACCCTCGCACAGGAGCGGGGAGTTGATCAGGCATGTGGGACCGACCTCTGTGAACTGATAGCTAACGCTGCTCATGGGGACCTTCGACGGGCGATCATGCTCCTCCAGGTGGTAGAGCAGATCGGAGAGCCATTTGATCTGACTAGGACTGCCCAGACCGAGACCGGTATGATGGCATCGTCCGCCTTTGGTGCAATCAGGCAGGGGGACATCGTGACCGCACAGCGACGTCTCGAGTCCCTGATAAGTGAGTATGGGATGAACGCGAGGGAGGTTCTCAGGGAGCTTCGTGGGGTGATGAGGCGAGAGTGGAGTGACCCGCGCATAGCGGTGATGCTTGGGGACACCGATCACCTGATAGGCCATTGTAACAATGAATATATCCAATTGAACGCACTTGCGGTACGGATACAGACAGAGGTGTTCCATGACGCCTGTAGAGGCCAAGGTCCAACAGCACTATAACTCGGTCGCGGCGGAGTACGACCACCGCTACCATCACCAGCGCCGTGGGAGGTGTTACTACAGCCATATCAGCGATACCATCCTTGCTTGCCTCCCCCGTGGGGGCCATCTCCTCGACATAGGTTGTGGGACAGGGCTTTTTATCGACCGCTACCTTGCATCGGGCGGGACTGCGACAGGCATAGACATCAGTCCGGGAATGGTAGCAAAGGCGCAGCACAGGTGCAGAGAGAGTACGTGTTCAGTGGGCACTGCCGAACATATCCCTTTCAAAGGGGACTCGTTCGATGCCGTTGCGAGCCTGCTCGCCTTCAGCTATGTGAGCAACCCGCATAAAATGCTCCAGGAGGCGTATCGCGTCCTCAGTCCGGGAGGGTCCCTTGCCATCTGCACCCTGGGCCGAAACATCCTCACATATGGCCTCCCTGCCATCTACACCATGGGCGAGGTGATGAGGATCCGTCATGTCGGCATGGGTGACTTTGACGAGCGCTACTATAAAGAGGATGAGATGTACTCGCTCCTAACAAGTGCAGGGTTCAAGGACGTCCAGGCACGACGCTGCTCATTTGCACACTTGAACCTTATCTGGCCTTTCTATTCGGTTGCGAAGTGGATGGAGCCATTCGTAGAGGAGAAACTCCCCTATCTCGCCTATAACATCTGCGCGAGGGGAACAAAACCCGGGCGTCACTAAAAGAGAGGGGGACTAGGTCCCCCTGGTGAGACGGGCAACAATGCGCTCCTTCTTTCTTATTGCTGCATCAGCTGCCCGGGTCACTGCCCGCTCCATCGTCTTTTCATCCTTTTTCCAGGTATCAACCACCCTTTTTACCGGTGTGTAGGGAGCCTCACGAAAGCGGGGAGAAAATGGCTCCTCTCTGCCCTCCCGGATGAGCACTGCTCCAGGACCCCCGGGTTCTACCCATCCAACCTCGCAGACCTTCACTCCGGCACCCTCGATCACCGCAACGATCCCAGGCACCGCTGATGCAGGCGCGGTGATGAGGAGCGCATCTAAAGAGACCCCAAGGTAGTCGATTCCGAGCTTTGCAAGCATCCCGGCGACAGTCGGGTCTACAAGCCCCCGAACGACATCCTCCTTGATCATCACCAATGCCCCAGCAGAGGTCGCCATTTCGTGAACATCCCCTCTAAGGCCCCCGTTGGTCACATCGGTCATTGCGTGGACCTTATAGAGCTGGTCACTTGCAAGTAGCGCCTGGCAGGTACGGAGGAATCGCAGGTTGATGGTCTGCTCCACTACCGCATGGTGCCCGGAATAGATAGCGGTGGTGGCGATCGTCCCTCCTCCTGCCCCTTCAGTCATGAGGATCCGGTCTCCGGGCATCATTCCCCTTCGTGGAGTGAGGTGGCCTGCGACCCCGACCGCACCCACACATCCGGTCATCCTCTCCCCAAGCACCATGTCGCCCCCGATACGAAGCGTCGATCCACTCACCAGGGGGACTCCCATCGCCTCTCCAACCGTGGTTATCCCTGCAGTATAATCGAAGATCTTTCCTACATCCCCGTCATCAGCGACATGGATGTCTGAAAAGAGCATCAGTGGTGTTGCTCCCATCACATAGAGGTCCCGCAGCGTCGCCCGCGTTGCATGGAACCCTGCAAGGAATGGGTAGTCAGAGAGGCGTGAGTGCATCCCGTCCACTGTGCAGAGCACATGGCGCACCTCACCTGGATGCGTTCCGGCCCGCTCATGAAGCGTGACTGCCCCAGCATCATCGAGCTGGTCCACACCCACTGTAGCTGCCGTACTGCCTACCACCCGGGCGATCTGCCTGTGGGCAAATCCGTCCCCGGTGCCACGGGAACCTACACCGAACTCTCCCATAGTGACACCGGCACTCTCGAATGTAAAGAGGTCCCCGCAGTGTCCAAGCGTGGTCCTGACCTCCTCAATAACCGCTGCTGCAAGCGCCTCGGCATGGTGCCGGTCTATACTTTTAAACTCCTGGATGCGGTCTGCAGTCGCAGCTACCATATCAGGCATCAGACACCCCTCCCTTATCTTGCGCTTGACAAACTCCTCGAGATCCATGGAGGTGGTTGGAGAGAGTGGGGTAATAATGTACGGGAAAATGGACTACTGGGGGGAGTCAGGTCTCCCCCACCCCAGGGATTTTTTATATTTCCGCTACAGGAACGGTATGAGTGAGTGAAGGGATACTGATCGCATCATTAAACTGCGCGGTATATCCATCCGGGAACCGGACCGTCGTCACCGAGGGGGAGAGGTCGAGGGTTATTAGTGGCCGGAACCAGTACTGGTCGATCACCCGGGCTGCTTCGGCAAATGAGAGTGATGGTGTAGTGTAGGTCACCGCTTCCTCATTCCTATAAACCGATGCAAAATCAAAAACCGTGAACTGGGCCATTCCACTCCCGGCTGATATGACCGATACCGGTTTATTGAAGTTCTTCTCAAGTGCGGCCTTCAGCTCGGCAGAGGGATCGGCGATCCTGAGATAGACCGCGAAGGTCTCGAAGAACGAGAGTTCGTACCTGAACGTGATACATGCATCCCCATTCTCATACACCGCGATATCGAGGGGACCGGCCACTAATGCCGCCACCGGTACAGTGATCGCAGTGAGGGTAACGAGAAAGGCACAGATGGCAATGATCGCCCGCATAGACTTCACCGGAGTATAGTAGAGGGATAGTCAATAAAAGGTTTGTGGCAAGGCTTTTGCATGCGGACCGCCCAGCTCCCTTGTGCACAAGCCGACAGGACCGGTCTGATGGATAGAAAAGACGCCGCATTGATTGCACTTACGGTTTGGCTCCTGGTAGTTGCAGGATTCGCAGTCCTGGCCCGGTCTATTGACCTGGAGGTCTACTTTGTCCTCGCGCTCATCGGCCTCCTTGTCATCGTAGAACTTATCGACCCGGCCTACGCCCGGCCGTCCCATATCCACAGAGTCCGCTACCTGATAGCAGTGGGTGTGATAATTTTTGGCGCGATCGTGGTGCGCAAAGTGATGGAGATCCTAGTCTCATGAGACGTATCGTCCTCCACCTGGCACTCACTATAGCAGTTCTTGCCTCCCTTGCCATAGTAGCACTCCATGCAACGACGACCGTACTCTATGAACGTGGGCAGGAGACCACCCAGTTCCACACTGATCCTACAGATCTGAGAACTGCCACCCGTAACGCATCCGGGGAGGTCCTCCCCCTGCTGTCTGATCTCATCGGTTCAACAGGGACCATTGTTTTGACAGTCAGGTCGCGGGACCTCGAGGGTGCCGGGAAGGAACTCGATAATTACCTCGCGTGGAGTGGACAGCTGAACAACCTCGTTGTGAACCTGGATATGACGGGAAGCGAGGTGGAAGAGTTCAAGAAGGCGAATGAGAAGAACCAGGAGTACCTGAGTGCGCTCTTTGAGAACCAGAAACGGTTTACTGACCTAAAACGCCTGGAAGTCCAGTTCCGGGACGATCAGGACCCAACGATGCTCTCGGCAGTCATAATCGAGGGCGAGACACTCAGGAAGAAGATGCGCGAGTCCTATACAGATTACTCACAACAGAGTGAGGCACTAATATCCTCTGCAGAGAGCCTGGAACTTGACACTGACCCCTACAGAGAGAGCCAGCGGGAGTTTCGTGGGGTTGTTGCTGACCTCGAGCAGGACCACGAGTCCTGGAAGCAGGACCTTGAGGCGCTTACGACTGACTCTACTACCCCGCGGCAACCGGGCGTGGCAGGGATCATGCTTGGGACCTCACCCGACAGGGTTCGCTTTGGTGAGACCATCAGCATAACAGGACGTGTACTTGGGAGTGAACTGAGCGGGAGAGAGGTGGATATCTTCCTCGATTTCTCACCGATCCAGAACGTGACCACCGATGACGAAGGGAGGTTTGAGTATTTCTTTCCCATTGCACGTATCGCACGAGGGGATCATACCTTCTTCGCACGGCTCGCAGATACTCGTTCAGATGTCAATACCGTCACGGTTGAGACATCTTCATCATCACTCGGACTTTTTGGTAGATTGGAAGGGGATGAGACCCTCGTCCTGTCAGGAAATCTTACAGGAAACGGCGTTAATGTGCGTGACGGACCTGTAGTAGTCAATGTAGACAGTTCACCATACCAGACTGTAACTACTGATTATGACGGAAAGTTCACGCTCAGCACCACACTTAAGCAGGGCCGGCATACAGTATCTGCATCTTTCAAAGGAACTGGGTTTCCCCTCACCCCATCACAGAGTGGAGATCTCGTCTTTTCCATCCGAGGCCCCTCTCAGACCAGGACAAGCGTCAGCCCACTGCAAGATGGACCACTGCTTCTTCAGGCGGGTGCGACTTTTGGAGGAGTTGCGTGCGGCCTCCTTGTGGCATTCCTTTATCTGCGTCGGCGAAGGAGGGTGAGAGGGATCACCAGGACAAAGAGGGCGTCATCCACCCCTGAACCGGGCTCCACACCCCGAGATGATATACGGGGTGAGACTGTCGATGATGACTCCGATGCCACTCACCATGCATTCGAAAATATCCCTGGACTGCAAACTGGTGTTGGGCATATCTCCCGGCCCACCCCGGTCTGGATCCCTTCCACTACCGATGAGGCATCAACCGCGTTTTATGAGAAATCAGGGTCTTTTCCCCGCGAGGCGGCCCGTATCCTGTACCTCACCCTTCGGGAACAGGGGCGGGTGCGTGCTGACATACCAGGAGCAGAGTCCCTCTCACCCAGGGAGTTCTGCAGGAAGGTGAGTGTGGCTGCTGTCCTCACCAGCATGCGGGACTTTGTGCTGATGTACGAAGTGGTCCGTTATGGCAGGGCAGACGAGGGGCGAAGAGCTGATCGGCTGCTCGCAAAGTTCATAGCCGTCGCTCAGGAACTTGAAGGGAGCCCCCATGAGCGCGATTAACTGGGCTGCCGGAGGGATAATAGCCCTCTCCCTCATGGTCCTTTCGGTCCACCTCGTGGCAGATACGAACGAGTTCTCAGTGTACAATATCGAGTGGAACGGAACCTCCACTCTGCATCGGATCGTAGAAGATGCCGGAGGGAGCATGGTGTGGGACACCTCCACTCTACAGGCTCTGGATAATACAACCTTAATAATTATTGCCCCATATCCTGACTTTGATTCTGAAGATGTCGTTGCCTTGCGCGAATTCATAAGAAGAGGCAATGCAATTGTGATTGCAGATGATAGTGGGGCCGCTAATTCCCTCCTTATCGCTCTTTCCAGCGGAATGCGTGTCATCCCTGCTAACCTCTCCAGTTTCGACCGGGAGTATAATGACCCCCGCATGGTCCGGGGGGTACGGTCCAGTAATACGACACTCCTTCCTGATGTCACGTCTATAATAACAAACCGGGCAGCGGTAGTAGAGGGGGGCGATCCCCTCATCACAACAACCCTCCTCTCCTGGTTAGACAAGGACGGAGATGGTAGGATCTCCCCTGAAGAGGAGATCGGCCGTTTCACTCTCATCGCCACTGAAGATTTGGAAGGAGGACTTCTCATGCTGGTCTCAGACCCTTCTGTTGTCATCAACGCAATGGGAGTACAGGACTCAAATAGTGAGAATCTCAGGTTTATCCAGGGGATGTTCGGCCTTAGGGCACACACCGCTCTCGACCTGATCAATGGGCACACCGGGAGTGCAGGCCCCACCACGCGCCTACTTCAAGATCTCAAGAAGAGTAGTACAGTAAGGATCGGTGTGTTGGTGCTCTGTATCATCGGCATTGGTCTCGTCTTTCGGAGGATGAGAAAACGCCAGCAACGCTAATCGATGATGACCCGTCCCGTGGTCTCGAAGCCATATCGGTAGTCTTTTCGACCATATCCGATCGGATGGGGCGCTTCATCGTCGCAAAGGAGAGCCTTATTGAGCTCGGCGTCGTAGGCCTCCTCTCTCAAGGGCACATACTGATAGAGGGGCTCCCTGGTACAGCCAAGACCACCGTGGTAAAGGCTCTAGCCCGCCTGTCAGGGTGCCAGTTCTCGCGGTTCCAGTGCGCGGTGGACAGCCAGCCGGCTGACATATTAGGGGTCCGGATGTATGACCCGCATACCCGTGAGTTCACCCTCAAGAAAGGGCCGATCTTCTCAAACTTCCTACTTATCGACGAGATAAACCGACTCTCCCCCAAGACCCAGAGTGCGTTTATAGAGTCTATGAGTGAACGTCAGACGACGATCGACGGGGTGACTATCCCGCTCGACCCCCCTTTCATCGTCTTTGCCACCCAAAACCCCTTCGAGTTTGAGGGGACATTTCCCCTCATCGAAGCGCAGAAGGACCGGTTCATGTTCAGCACGAACCTAGTCCACTTGGATGCTGACGGAGAACTAGAGGTGATCCGGCGTGCGACGAGAGGTGACCTTAACTGGGACCTTTATATCAGGGACCTCGCCCCAGCCCTGGACCAAATTGGGATCCTTTCTGCGATCCAGACCGTCAGCACTATCCATATCGAGGAGAGCGTGATGGGGTACATCCGTGATATCATCCTTTCGACGCGTACCCACGGTGCCGTGCGGCTCGGTGCGAGTTCCCGCGCTTCCATCGCGTTTGTACAGGGCGCCAAGGCGGTTGCGGCAATTCACAGGCGCCCATTTGTCATCCCTGATGATGTGAAGTGGCTCGCACCCCGTGTCCTCTCCCATCGGCTCATCCTCGAAAAAGAAGCAGAACTGACCGGCGTTACCACAAACGCAGTGATCGAGGAGATCCTGGGGCGCACCGAGGTGCCGTAGCCCGTGGAGGCGACACTTACCACGCGGGGGCTTGCTTCTACCGCTGTTATCCTGATAGTGTACGCCTGGGTCTTTGATGAGATCGCAGTTCTGGCACTTGGAGGGTCGATCACTGCATTCCTCATCGTGCGGGTGGCAGTCTCGGTCCTGTCGTTTCATGGGACTGCAGCGTCATGCACGATCTCCCGCACCGCAGAGCGCGAGGTCGTCAGGCAGGGATCACCGGTGAGGGTCACATCAGTGGTCTCCTGCACAGTTCCAGATGGCATTTCAGCCAGGGTCTGCGATATAATCCCTGCAGGAGGAGACCTCCAGTCAGGGCCCATAGAGACTGAATTTCTCTCTCCAGGCACCCATTCTTCTGTTCTCCATTATGTCATGGCACTCTTCTCCTCAGGGAAGGCAAGGTTTCAGGGGATCTCTATTACCTGCACCGATCCTTTCCTCTCGTGGCGTGTCACCCGGCAGGGTGACACTTTCCTGTTCCCGGAATTTGCTGTCGACCCGGTCAGTGCTTTTACCAGGAAGGCAACCGGAGGTGAGGAGGGCGACACAGAAAGGTCCAAGCCAGGGCTTATGAAAGGATTTGGGATCCATGCCTTCAGGGACTACCAGTCAGGAGATGACCCCAGGATCATAGACTGGAAACTGACCGCAAAGTACTCCCGGCTCTTTGTCCGGGAGTATAGTGGGGTCCTGGGACGGCCACCCCTCCACATACTCGATGTTCCTGATGGAGTGGAGGACCCCAGGGCTGTGGGCCTGGACCGTCTCATTGGAGCGGTCATGGAGTCCCTTGCCGCCTCCTCCCGCGACTACCACGTCGCTTCACTCCTGGTGATATCAGGGCCGAATGTGCTGAGGTTCGCCCCCCTTGAGCGGGACGTCTACCGCCTCAGACGGGATGTGGCGGCCCTCAAAGCAGGCAGCCAGCTGGTTCATAGCTACCGTGTCCTGGGCGTCGCACAAGCCAGGGCCATGGTCCAGTCACTCTCGCAGCACGCCCTGAAGGAGACAGGAATTCGCGGTGAGGGGAAGTTCTTTGCGTCATTACTCAATGCCACGTCCCTTGTCACCCCATGGATCAGGCCAATGGCCTTTGAATCGGCGGTCATGCGGGCATACGTCATATTGGGTGTCAAAGATGTCATTCTGTTCACCCCCCTGCTCGGGGACTCCTCGCATGTGCGCCAGGTCATTGCCGGGGCTTTGGTGAGGGGGAGTAAGGTCCACCTCGTGGTACCAAAAGAACAGGCAGGGGTGAAAGCGGCAGAATGGATCACCGCACTGGGTGCAACGACTGTCGAGGTGGTACGGTGAACTTTTATGCCCCTTTACTGGGACTCACCCTCGCGACCGTGGCCACGGGGGCCGCGGTTGTCCTCTGGGAGACCCCGCTCTTCCCAGTGGGCTCTGTTCTGATCTTTGCTTTCCTAGTGGTTGCAGCGCTACTCAAAACTTCACAAGGGAGCGGGTTTTTCCTGTTCCTCGCTGGACAGCCCCTCCTCCTCCCTGTCGCCTGGACGTCACTCCTTCCGGCCCTCTTCTTTGAAGCCCTCCTCCTCACCCTAACTCTCGAGGGATCTGGGGGATCTGGAAACCGTGGTGCACCACTCCCCCTGGTAGTCTCCATTATCATTGCGATCACCGGAGGAATTGCCCTCTCGACATTCCGCCATCCCTGGGAGGCATTGCCTCTGTTTGCCGCGACAACATCTGTTGCTGTAATCCTAATCCTCGCTGCGGACAGGTGGTCATGCCGAAGGCTTATAGGGGGTAGGACATGAGAAGAGTCTTCACTGACCCCTATTACCGCGCAGGATTCGTCCTCGTGCTTGCTGCTGTCGGACTCCTATCAGTCGCTACAATGACCGACCGGAGAGACTTAACGAGTGCGACTCTTTATCTCTGCGGCGTTGCCTCGTTCATTGCAGGGGTCTTCTCTCTCACCCTCTCCAGTGAACGGGGACCACAGGTGGGTCATGCTGCGCTCCTTGCGCCAGGGGGAACAATTGCAGTCTCCCGCATATGTAGCGACCTTGGTCTTTCGGGAGATGCAGTGTTCATTCCCTGGGGCGCTGAGGGAGTTACCCAGTTTATACCTGTCCAGGAGACGCTTCCCTCAACATTTGTTGGGGATAACCTGGTCGTTGCAGACGACTCAGGGTGTGCATTCAGGGTCGTTTCCTCTGCGGCACCACTCCTGGAACACCTTACAACAGACCACTCCCTCACTGTGCCAGGTGAGATTGCACGGCTCGGAGAGGTAGCCCGGGAGGTACTCGTAGAGGTCCTCGAGGTGGCTGATGGCGTGGACGTCACCATCACTGGGGACTCAATTCTCCTAAATGTCAGGGGGTATCGCCTGATCGCAGGTTGTCGCGTGGTGCAGGCAGAGTCTCCCAAGTGCTGCACTATGTACCCGTGCCCGGTATGCAGTCTCCTTGCAACCCTCACAGCCCGGTGTATGGCAGCACCGGTTCAGGTGGTCCGGACATCGGTCCCAAAACGGGGCCGTGACCTAACCTTGTTCCTCACTCCAATCAAAGGGGGTGTACCTTCACCCATAGATGTAGGTCCCGGTAGCTCTGTCTGATCCGTTCTTCTACTGGGAGGTCATCGGGGGGAGCGGTGGTGTTGTAGAGGAGGAACTTTATCTGATTAAAGTCTGTGCTGTTCACCACGATCGAGCGTTGTTCCTGAAATGTAGTGTTATGGGCCACCGTTGCAGAGAAACTGTCGAGGAGTTCCATCCTATGAAACTCTGATGTATTCGTGGTCTCACTCTCGGTGATGTTCAGGAGAAGGATTTCTACCGTGTAGGTGACATTGCGGTACTCGTGGTTCCCGATCCCAATGATAATCTGGTCCGGCTTTCCAAGGGTCAAGTCTGTAGGATATTCAGCTGCCATACCCTCCCGCCCGAGGATATAGAACTCAGTGAACTTCTCACCCTCCTTTGGGACCACGACGACATAGACCGTGGTCGCCACCGCAGCCACTATCGCCACCATAAGTATAAGACTGAGCGCGCGGTCAAGACGCGACGCTCTGGTTGAAAAGAACTCGTCCCTAACAGCAGTTATGGTAGGACCAGGAGAGAATACAAACCGCTCCCCTGGCGGGACGCGGGCCCGTCGCACCTGGGTGGCGAGTACCATTCCGAGGGTGAAGATGGTGAGCGAGAGGACGATCGGATCCAGACGGATCCCAAAGGGGGTATAGTTGAGTGCGAGGCCGATCAGAGGTACGACTGCGATTGAAAGGCCAAATGAGAGGGCTATTCGCTCTATGGAGTCTATCTCGGTAGAACCCGGGAAGAGAGCAGCAATCAGTACATAGCCCGGGATGAAGAGGACGACAGGGAGAGCAAAGACTACCCTTAGCGGCGTCTCGTTCACTACCGGGAGATAGATCGCTCCGAGGGTGAGGGGGAGCCAGACGAGGATCAGCCTGATATCGGTCCCGACCTGCCCGGGGCTGAAGGAATCGATGAGGAGGTCGAGGGTATCCCCCTGATATGCGGGGATAGACGCCGTATCAGGACCTCTTACGGGCCATTACCAGGGTTAGAGTTACGAGTGCTGCGAGGAGCACTCCGGGCAGCATCCCTGCTCTGGTGGGAGGCGGGGAGGTACTCTGTTCCCCTGGGGTAGTCCCCTGCGCAGGCCTCTCCTGGGTGGTTGCAGGTCTGGTCAGTTCGGTCTGCGGAGAAGAGACCGGTGACGCTGTAGGAGACTCGTTCTTCGTCGTCACAACGGTACTTGTCCCATTCTCGAGGTTCACTGGTCTCGTTACAGGTGATGCCACAATGCTGACACCCCCACTACTCCCACCTCCGCTACCTCCTCCGCCGTTACTTCCTCCATCAGAGTACGATACCCCTCCCCCTGAACCCCCGGAGGGAGTGACACTCACTCCGAGCTGGTAGACTCGTTGCAGCACTGTTTGGTCCCCGATCGCAACCGAGACATCGACTGTACCGGAATTGACCCCGCCGGGTGAGAAGGTGATCACTGCATCATTGGGCCCAACTTTTCTCCCATGCATTCGGACAGACGCCCCGACCAAACTGGCACCCGGGAGTGCCGTTCCCCCGATGGTGATAGTGTCATAGGTCCCACTCGGGAGGGTGCCCTGGTTCTCGGTGGTAAATGTTCCATTCTTCGAAGCACCGACCTTACGCACAGTGGTCTCCCCTTTCTGGACCTCGAGAAGATTGGACTGAGTATTTGAGAGTGTCGCAGTCATGGTCCCTTCTTCCAGGGTGAAAGGGAGAACAAGGTCACGCATGATGAAGGAAAATTCTGCCCCGGGACTGACTGGGAAGGTCCCCTCGATCGCGAGGGAGAAGGTCATATTGTCGGCAAGGCCGGAAACAGTGATTGAGACCGGACCGCCCCCACTTATCTGGTCAGGACTGATATTCACAGTCTGTGCAGAGGCAGCTCCCCCTAACGTCACCGCAAGGAGGACGAAAGCCAGGTAACATCCGCGGAAGTGTTGCATCATACCACCTGTTCACTGTGGGAGGAGATATCGATATTGCCTCCCCAATGAAGCCTCATCGCCCCCGGACCCAGGCGTCACTGCCTTCCTGTAGGAAGGTCTTCGAGAAAGATGGCAAAAAACCCCCTTGTCCACCCTCTTTCCTTGATACAGGGGAGAGACAGAGGAGACCAGGACGACGCCCTGATGACGTGAGGACCTTGATGCGGAACGACTTTCCATGCTCCTCGTCCTGCAGGGCCCCGGCGAGGGAACGCCGGTCTTCTGGCGCCACACAGGAGAGGAAGCTCCCCCTTTGCTGGAGAACTCCGCAGTCTGAACCTGTAAGTTCGCAATAGGCCTGGTTGGCATCGATAACCCAGCCTCTCTCATCGAGTATGAGAAGAGGGTTTCGAATCAGTCCCAATGCACCTGACTGGAGAGTGGATGTGGCAGCCCTGTCAGGGTTGCGGTAGAGTGAATGTACCAGCGATGTAGAAGCGGTAAGGGCACTCGCATCATCCAAGTCAGACTCCTGAACCCTCACACTCGGATTTGTGCCTTCGATCCAGCGGGATATTTCACGGACCGACCCCAGTACTGCCACGGTCTTTCCTTCTGCCTTTATGACTGGTGATGCACTGGCCAGGAGGACTCCCGCCCTCCCGCCATAGCGGCCCGGTGCGGCAATTTCGGCAAGGGTGTGCCTCCCAGCCCGTCGGCACCTGGGGCAACGGAGGATGAGTGCACTCTCCGATAGCCCGGCAAGGTCGGTGAGGGGAGGGAGTAAAAAATAAGGGAGCACGAGGGCCTGACGGTGCCGGGACGTCCCTATCACCAGGTCCCTCTCGACACCTGAGAAGTTTGCCATCGGGAGGTTCCAGGCGAGGACCCGGTGGTGGCGGTCAACGAGGTATGAAGGGTCAGGGGACGCCTCCACGAGAATGGCAATATCATCGAGGGCCCTCGTTCGCGCAACACCTTCCCAGGTCTCTGCCCCCTTAAGAGGTCGCAGGACGAGAAAGACCTGGTCCAGGCCCCCCTGGGAGTTGAACCTGGGGAGCATCGATACCACCACCCCAGGAGAACCGCTATGGCGGAGTGAGACGACCCTTCCAATCGCGATACCATACAAAGTGAGATCGCTATAGAGTGAGCGATACGCACCATCTCCCTCAAAAATATCCTCAATTCGTCTGCCCATAAGGTCGGCCGCGCCCGGTGCACCCACCAGCCGAACGAGGTGATCATTGACCCACAAGACCCGTCCCTCCAGGCCGCCTCCTGCAATACAGGCCCCTATTTCCTCTTCGTGGGCGAGTGCAGCAAATGGGTGAGTGTGGGGGCCTCAAGACCCGACTGGCAGAATGGAAGTTCCCGGATGAACATAGTGGCCCCAACAACGCTTCCTCCCCGGTCCCGGGTTGGGGAGATACTCACCAGGACCTGGACCGATCGACCGTCTTTTCGGACCCTCTGGGTCTCATACTCCTCGATTTTCTTCCCATTTCTGATCTTTTCAAGGATCTCATGCACCTCGTGGATGAGGTGCGAAGGGGCCAGGAAGGATATGTGCCGACCGACGGCTTCCTCGGCGGTGTAGCCATAGATCTCCTCAGCTGCAGGGTTCCAGCGCATCACAACTCCCTCCTTTGTAGTTCCAATGATCCCATCATGGGAGGAACGAAAGATCGCAGCGAGATGACTCCGTACCTCCCCTGCTTCACTGGCATCGCTCAGGTTGGTGAAGATGAGGTATTGGTACCTGTCAGGGAAGGTGATGGAACGAACCATGACTGACTTTTTCATAGCATTCTTGCACTGCACTTCCAATGTATGGGGCTGTTCCTCCCCGGCCCAGGAGATGGAAGGGTCTAACACCCAGGACTTGTCTGGCCGTCGACCGAGCGAAGGGTCCAAAAACGCCAGTTCGGACCCATGTCTTTCATCCGAAATGTCATCGAGGGTGTACCCAAAGAGCGCAGTAAATGCTTGGTTGAGGTAATGGTACTTCCTATCCGGCGCGATAACTGCGATGGGTTGGGGAACAGTTTCGCACATTAACCTCACCTTTGCATCGATCTCTGCAACCAGTGATGTGGTATTAGCATACGCAAGGGCAACCGCAGCAGAAGTGATGTAGGTCAGGAGGAGATTGGGGTCCTCAAAGAGATGACACCCCCTGGAGAGGAGGACCACTGCAAAGGTCACTGAGTCCTGGTCCTGCATGAGTAGGAGGCAGTAGCTCTCCCCAGTACGAAACTCTTGTAGTAGCCCAATTACATCGTCCTTTGCCTTAAGGGGGAGCTCACCCATTACGAACGCTTCGAGTTCGGCCTGGTTGACCCGTGCAATTCTTGTCTCTGACAGGTCATGAAGGAAGGAGAGGGTGCCAGCAGAATTTACCGCGACCGTTCCCTCGTCGATAAGGAAACACAAGCGGTCCCTGGGTAGGTCACCAGCATATGCTATGAGCTCTAATTTTGTTTCCCCAGCACTACTGGTGCAGACCAGCACTGCTCTAGCAGCGGGAAGAAGGGCCCTGATATGGTCTGCGATCATCTGATACACCTCAGCGGGCTGCGTAACTTCCAGAAATGCGGCACACAGGCGTGCGAGAAGGCCTATCTTCTGACTATAGCGGGTGTTGCAGTCCGTCTCTTCCCGCGTATCTGTTATGACCCTTCCAACCGCCTGGTACTTACCGGGCATCATAAAACCCCCGGGCATCAACCGAATCGTCCATGAGAGCACCCGAATGGACCCATCCGCGTGCGACATGGGGAGCGTGCAGGTGCGCACCTCACCATTGGTGAGGGTACTGACTGCATCGATGAACTTGGTGCGCTGATCAGTTCCGATGTATTCAAGGAACGATCTCCCGATGGAATCATCACGGGCGTATCCAAGGGCCTGCAACCATATCGTATTGAGAAATGTGAGGGAATAGTCATGAGAGAGGTGGCATACCACCTCATTCCGGCCCTCAAAGTGGGAACTGTGGTGCTCCTCACTCTTTGCAAGGGCCTGGAGGGCCCTCCATTCTCCGGTCTTATCCTGAAGAGTTATCACTGTCCCGGCAGTACCTCCTTCTAGGACGACGCTAAAAGCCCGGACCCTGATCCTGCGCTCATCTCCTCGCACCTAGACCGTCCTTTCATCTTGGTACTGGCTTGAACTGCGAGCGCAGCAATCAGCAATCCGCGCGGTATGAGATCTTCCAGGCGCGGGAGAGTCTGCCAAGGAGAATGGCCCACCAGTGCCTCTCGTGATATTCCGAATAACTCCAGGGACGCATCATTGGCCTGGACCATCATATAGCCCCTGTTAAGGATAATGACCGGGTCGGGGAGCACACCTATAATTTCTGAAAAAGGGCAGCCTATGAGCCTTAAAAAAGACTCTTGACTTCCCAAATCCCTGTTCTTCGAGGCGCCCGTCTCGAATAAGGATATCGAGGTACTTAGCTAGGGAATTTCGGTTGATTCCGACGTTTCGCGCAATTGCGGTAATGTTCAGACCCCCGGGGTGATCTTCCAGGAGGGCGAGGACCGCTCTCACCTTCCCCGGGTCATGCTCCATCGATCATCAGACCATGATCTGTAAAAAATAAGTAATGCTTCCACTCATGGTGAAAAGCCTGAGTTGTCATGATATGTCGAGATCGCTCACAACTATAAAAACTTTTATATTCTGCCGTGTCTAATCCCCACTATATCATTCAAGGTGGCGTGATAATGATAAAAATCCCTAGGAGCTTAGTGCATGGTGGAGTCTGCAGGGTAAGCGAGCGAGGATTCCAGCAGGAGTGGCCGAAGAAAAAGTCAATCAGCTGCATTCTCATCGCTGCGATTGCACTCTTTATCCTCGTCGGGACGGTGTCAGCTGCTGATCCCTATCTCCGTCTCACACTTAACAAAACCCAGAATGTGAAGGGGATAACATTTGACAAGGTCGATATGATCGACATCTTCAACCTCTCACGTACCTCGACAGTGCTCGAGAGCACGTCAGGGGACTGGAGTGACCTGAAAAGTATCAAACTTCCCCAGTTCAGAAACTTAAGGCGGGTTTTTACGACAACTTCATACGAGGATAATGGAAACAGCCTCGAGTGGATCGGACCCGCTGATAGTACTCTCGATATTTTCGATCTTCAGGAGTATAACGTCTACACCAAGCTCAATGTCCCCTCATTTTCGACTGAGGTACCAGGCGAAGTAGGGATGATCGTTGGAGAGAAAGCGAACCTCTCGCTCGCAAGGGGCAATATGGAAGACCCTGCAAGCTTCTCCCAGATAGCTTACCTCTATACCCAGGGCACTTCGCCTAAATATGATCCTGCGATAATCGCTATCGAACTTGCGACCAATACCACTACGATCTCTGGGATTATCGCCTTCAAAACAGAATACATGAGCAACTGGAGTTTACTCTATCAGGACCTCAACTATAACCTCGAGTCCTATGATGTGAGCCAGTTAAATGCGCAGGGGCTCTCTCCAGGGCCCAGTGCCCCAATTCAAGGGCTCTACTTCCTCAATGCGTTTAATTACAAAAAGGAGTTCAAGACGATTACTGCGTGCTCTCTAATGCCCGTGGTGATCCTTGAAGGCGAATCCCATATAACCATCAATGGTACTCCAGCACCTGATGTCTATACATACAACAAGGAATCACCACACGACCTTGGCGTTTCGTTCACAAACTCCGGTGCTATCAAGAGTATAGGCTACATCCTCATCAAGAACGATGATGTAGAGTACGACGTCAGGATGGACATAGACCTCAACCATCTCCTTAAAAACGCTCAAGATCGCTGGGACACGATCATTACCCCCGGGACTCCGGTAATAACGCTGCTGATCGAGGCGCTCAAAAACGATGTGGGGCAAGGAGAGCCGTTTAATTACAACATTACCCAGGTGGGTGACTCAACACCTCCACTCTCAGTTGGAGACATCATTATCACTCCTGGTTATGGCGCAGCGGACCATAATTCATCAGGGAACGTCGTCGTCGTCAATCAAACGTTCTTGAATGGCCTCCTGGAGGGAGAGTACTACCTCTACGCCCTTGGCCTGAACAGCGGTTATGATGTCGTCGCTATCGACCAGCGGGAGGTAAAAATCGTTGGGAATGAGTGGCCCCCGGTCACAAGCCTCACCAATACAACCTACCTACCTTACTCTATAACCTGGAACTGGACTGATCCGACAGGCTCAGATTTCCAGTCTGTTGACGTATACCTTGACGACGAGTTCAAGGAATCAGTTGCAAAGGGTGAGATGACATACATCTCTGGAAATCTGACCCCGTCTACCTACTACACCCTCTCTGCCCAGGCAGTGTACTTGGGCGGTGTGATGAGTGAGAAAGTCACCCACACTGCGATGACAGCACCTATTCCACCCGTTCCCCCGGCGAGTGTCACCAACCTCCACAACACCACATACCAGCAGACCTCGATCACCTGGGCATGGTCAGATCCTTCATCGGCAGATTTCGATAAGGTCATGGTGTTTTTAGATGGCGTGTTCAAGGAAAACGTGACTAAAGGTACCCAGACCTACATTGCCTCTGCACTACTCCCATCCACACAGCATACCATCAGTACACATACCGTTGGGACCACGGGCCTGGTCAATCAGACTTGGGTCACCCACACTGCGATGACAGCACCTATTCCACCCGTTTCCCCAGCGAGTGTCACCAACCTCCACAACACCACATACCAGCAGACCTCGATCGCCTGGGCCTGGGCAGATCCTTCGTCAGCAGATTTCGATAAGGTCATGGTGTATTTAGACGGTGTTTTCAAGGAAAACGTGACCAAAGGTACCCAGACCTACATTGCCTCTGCACTACTCCCATCCACACAGCATACCATCAGTACACATACCGTTGGGACCACGGGCCTGGTCAATCAGACTTGGGTCACCCACACTGCGATGACCGCACCTGGTGTTTTTGACCCAGTTACAAACCTCCGCAACACCACATATCTCCCGGAGTCTATCAATTGGACCTGGACTGACCCGACACAATCAGGGTTCACCCACGTAAGCGTATTCCTCAATGGGGTGCTCAAGGGCATCGTGCTCGCCGGGGTTGAGATCTATCGTACCCCCAACCTGACACCCGATACCAACTATGCGCTAACAGTCCAGGCAGTGTATGAGTATGGGGGCATGAGCGCGAACGCTACATACATAGCGAGGACTGCGCCTGAACAACCAGTCCCCTCCCCTGCAAGCATCACCAACCTTCAGACGACCTCCATCCAGGAGAACACCCTCACCTGGGAATGGAATGACCCTGTAAACTCAGGGTTTTCAAAAGTGATGGTCTACCTGGACGGTGTCTTTAAGGAGAACGTGACCAAAGGGGCAGAGGCTTATACAGCATCAGGACTAGCGTGTTCATCAACCCATACGATCAGCACCCACACCGTAGGAACGAATGGACGGATAAACCAGACCTGGGTGAACAGTACTGCGACAACCGATACCTGCTCACCCGTGGTGACCAGTATCTTACCGACTGCCGCAAACATACAGACCACGGTGGATATGATGGTATGGGGTGAGAACTTTGCAACTGAAGGGGATGTTACGGTCCATCTGACCAGGTACGACCAGACTGACATACCTGGAACTAACGTCATCGTGCATGACCCGACTTACCTCACCTGCACGTTTGACCTCACCAATGCCGCAAGCGGGTTCTGGTTCATCAGAGTCACCAACCCGGATGGGAAGTATAACACAGATTCCCCACCCTTTACGGTTATTGGGACTCAAGCAGCGCTCCTCCTCCGCACCGTCCCATCAGGCGCAAAGATCTCTATTGATGGTGTCAGCTACGGCGAAACCGATGGCAAGTACCTCTTCGGGGTCCCTGAAGGCTGCCACACCTTAACCCTCGAAAAAGAGGGGTACGAGACATGGACCGGGACGTTCTGCGTGAAGTGGCCAGTGATCCGGAACATGGATGGTATCATCCTGAAAAAGATCGGAGGGTATGGGGGGTCCAACACAAAGACATTCCAGAAGGTCTACCTCCAGTACTCTGGTGACTCCACAGCCCCGGGTCAGACATCCCTCCAGCAGCAGCAGATAAGGGACCAGGTGATAGGAAGTGCATCAGGATCAGGCTCCCCCCAGTCCAGTGCCGAAAAGACCATAGAACTTTTCCCTGGGATGGGTTTTCTCAAGCTTAGGTAGTGTCTCCTCCAATCCCTCTTTTTCTGTCGTCTATTAGATGTCCCGAGGATGCACATTTGGCCCCATTCTTTGGGCTCACCGGGAGCAATAGTGAGTGAGATCCTCTATCCCACCCGGTCGTTTAAGTGGATGATGTAAAATGACCCCCTGTTGAACCAGGTACATCTCAAGAATACAAATAGGGCAGGCGGGAACTATAGGAATGGTGCCGGAGCCGGGAGGACATTACTGGACTCTCCGGAGCCGCACCAGGTGGGGCACCATGGTGCCAATGGTCTTTGTGGATCTCGTGCGCACCCTTGGCGCCCCTAACCAATAGAGAGGTTATACCATGATACATATCAGATATATTGCCACCCTCTCGGTGCTCGCAGTAGCCCTCCTCATTGCAGGGCCGTGCGTGGCAGAAAGCACTGGTTGTAGAGGTTCGGGAGGGTGTGGGCAATGTCCCGCGCCGGGAGCTGCGTGCGACACCTCATTAGCACCCATGTGGTGCCCGCTTGAGGGGACTGCAATATGCGCCGTGGCATCTACCCGGAATATAGCGGCCAGTAACGAGGCCGGTACACCATTCATCACCCAACCATCAGGAGATGGTCTCAATGGGGCCAATAGGAGACCAGAATTTGGGGTGATATCCCCGGAAGGCATCCCGGAATCATTTAGGGTACCGGTAATCACAGCCGCTGATGGGACAATCTCTGCCTCCATCGCAGGGAACGGTATTGAGGGAAGGGGTATCTCTGGCCCTGCCGCGATCCTTGATTACTCTAACGAGGTGACTGCGAACGGTGCTATCCACCTCTTCACGTTCTCTGCCGATTATCTATCCGGGGGCAGGCTATAACCGTGGGCATTACACCACCACGGCCATATTTTTTTTAGATACCACTCACACACCCAGGCTGTATACCGGCCCTCTTGCATATTTCGTCTCCGGGCCCCTCAAAAGACAGGGTCCATGAATAAATGTCCTGTAGGGGGCAAAGAGCCTTCATCCCCTGGGATCTACCTATTCCTCACATGACGGTCAGTGCGCAGACGCGGGTCCAGGTCACCGATATCATCGACCGCTTCGCCTCCTCGTACTCCAGGAAGGACTTCGAGACTACATCAGCTCTCCTTAACGACGTATTTACATGGTTTGGCCCAGGTTGCAGCTCAGTAACAGAAGGGAGAGAGACATTTGTAGCTCTCGCAAAGAGAGACCTTTCATCAGACCCTGGGTGCTCCCTCGCATTTGACAACATCATAATCGCAGCCGAGGGCACTACTGCATGGGTTTGTGGGACCTGGCGGTTCGTTCTGGGAGAGAACAGCGTCATGGGATACATGACTGCAGTCCTCCGGGGGACTGGCCATACCTGGGTTATAGCGCACCTTCACCTCTCTGCTGGGGAAGGAGCACAGGTGATTGTGCCAGGATTCAACTCACAAGAGCGGTAGAAAAACAGGGGGTTTCATATCAGTAAGGGCCCTGGTCAGGCCGCCCATATTGAGACTTGGGGATAGTCGTAGCCATTTTGGAGCATTATCTTACACTGACTGCAGGGGAGTGACAGATAAGAAGAATGCTCCAAATCGTTTGGTCCCTGATAATTGGCCCTAGTCACCTCGATAGCAGTGGCCGGGCAGCACACTGCATTCGTTCTGCATCCAACCAGTACATTTACTGCGCCAGACTGGGCCCCCACTCATTCGATTTTGGTCCCTGCCCTCTTGACCAGGTAGTAGCCCCCCGAGAGGGAGATGAAGAGGACCCCGATGGATATGACCATGAGGTAGTCCTGCTCGCTGAACTCTAGAAGGATCACCTTGCGTGCGATGGCGATTATCGCGAGGAGGACCACGATCTCGACGTGGATCTCGTTTTTTATGATGTACATCTTGATGGTGTCCAGAAGCTCCACGCCTATTAAGACGAGGAGGAAGAAACCAAAGAGGTTGAGGAGCTCGTAGTTCTCAAGCCTTAACGGGGTAAAATTAATCAAACCCTGGATAACCATCCAGACGAGCTCAACAACTGAGACTCCAACCACAAAGGCGAGCACTAAGATGAGGATCAGGTATACTCCCTTTTCGAAGCGGTTGAGGTACTCAAACATCGAAATTCTGCCTATTCATTACTCTGGGGGGAGATCACTTCAAGGATGTGGCAAGTGCGGGCCAAACCGCTATGCATAAGCAGTGTATGCCCCACATCATGTAACCGGGCGCACCTGGGAAGATCCACCTGTATTCCGCCTCTCTGTCTTCGGGACAGGTCTTGCATACCCAACCCTGAAGAGCATCTGGATAGTCCGCCCGGACGTGACTCCCAGGAGTTGGGCAAGAGAGTCAGAAAGGCCCTTCATGGCAGGGTAATCACCGAGGATATGTGTCATTGGATGAATGGCGACTCCACACGCTGCTGCGGTGAGGTCCACAGCTGCGTAGGCACGACCGGCGAGGACCTGGTCGATCCGGGAAGACCCCTTTGTACTTACCCAGCCGAGGGCTGCAGCGCTCATCATCTCCCGAAAGACCATAGCACTGTACAACGAGGCAGCGGCGTCCTCTTTGTTGAGGAGATAACACCGCATTAATTGGACCAGACTCATCATTGAAGCGTGAATCGTCCCGTACCCGCACTGAGCGAGGCCGTATCCCCCAGGCACTATCCCTCGCCCCGAGAGACCGGAGAAGTGACTGAAGAACTCCTCCTGCCGCAGTGGGTCCTCCAGCATGACTTCTGTTGCTCGGGCCTGGAGTGTTGCGACCTCCTGGATAAGGCCCAGATCTTGCGTCAATGCGATGGGTATTTGGTACGCAGAGCAGGAATCCAGGAGCATTGTCTGGTGGAGGTCACTCAAAGGCCGCCGGTTATAGGCTCTCATGTTCGACTGACGGGTGGAGATTGCAGTGCAGAGGGGGTCTGACCTGGAAACTTGGCCGGGATCGAGTGTAACCCGTGCGACTGGGAGGTCCCGCAACTCTTTTTGGCCGTACCACCCGTCAGGGAAGTACTGCAAGTCGGCGGTTTTGCCTGCCCCGCGCGCTGCAATGACCGCCGTCTCCAGGAACGCTCCCACCGCGATGTGGCCCTCCCGGTGGTAAGGGTCAAGGACCGGAAGTAGCCGTTCATGGTCAAGTGCGACTTGGAACTGGGCCTCACCTGTGGTTGTGAACCGCCAGGGCTGCCGGTTACATGGGCTCGGGGCCCTCGATGCTGCGATGAGGACCTCATTGAGCTGGAAAGAAGTGATGACCCCCCCTCCACCCGATCTTATCACGTTTCTCTCCTCCATGAACTTCTTGCCCAAAGCGTGACGGGAAGACCACCGCACCCATCATTAAAGAGAGGTATTCGCTCTTTACTCCTGATGAGCCTGGCGATGATGCGGTGCAGAGGGTGAGGCGGTTGCAGATGAGGGTGAGAACCTCCCCCATGCGATAAGGAAGACATTATACTGTTGGAGGCCACGTATTCGGCGAAGAGAATGGTAGGTATGGTGCGGATAGGTTTAGTACAGATGAGGGTCTCCCCAGACCCTGATAAGAACCTGGATCTGGCAATTGCGGGGGTACGGGTCGCGGCATCGCGGGGTGCAGTGATTGTCTGCCTCCCTGAACTCTTCAGGTCACTTTACTTCCCCCAGTATAGGTCGCATAGCAGGAGTGCAGATGCGGCTCCATATGCAGAAGCCCTCCATGGAAAGACGGTGCTTGAAGTATCCAGGGTTGCACAGGAACTGAAGATCACCGTCATTGTCCCTATCTATGAGCGTGGCCAGGACGGAAAATTCTTCAACACCGCGGTGGTGGTCGGAGAGAACGGACCTGTCCACCCTCCATACAGGAAGGTCCACATACCCCACGACCCCCTCTTCTATGAGAAGGACTACTTTACACCTGGTGAGGAGTACAGGGTCTACCAGACTGATCATGCCACGTTCTCAGTCCTTATATGCTATGACCAGTGGTTCCCTGAAGCAGCACGTACTGTGGCCTTGATGGGTGCCGACCTAATCTTTTATCCCACTGCTATCGGGTGGATCCGCGGTGATGAAGAGACCTGCGAGGGGGACTGGGCTCGCGCATGGGAGACAGTCCAGCTGGGGCACGCCATCGCAAACAGCGTGTACGTCGCCCCGGTGAACCGTGTCGGCCGTGAGGATGGCCTCCTCTTCTTTGGCAACTCCTTTGTCGCTGACCCCTTTGGTGCAGTGATAGCACGTGCCGGGAGGGAAGACGAGGCAGTAATAGTCGCTGATCTGGACATGGAGGTTCCTTCCCGGACCCGTGAGGGTTGGGGATTTTTTAGGAACAGGCGTCCTGAAACCTATCATACCCTCACCGGGCAGGGGCGTGCACCTGATTCAGGTGGTGGGGCAGTCCTCTGTACCCCGGCTGCACGGGGGTACCGCATGCCGGCCGAGTGGGAGCGCCATGACGCGGTCTGGCTCGCCTGGCCTCATGACAAAGAGACGTTTCTTGATCTTTTCAGAGTGAGAGAGACGTTTATTGCGATAATCCTCGCTCTCCACCAGAGCGAGACCGTGCATCTCCTGGTGCAGGACGATCAGATAGCGGTAGATATCGCTGCGCGTATTCGGCGTGACGGGGGCGACCCGTCACAAGTCGTCCTCTACATCACCAAATACGCTGATGTCTGGTTCAGGGACTATGGTCCGACGTTCCTCGTGGGGGGTGAGGGACCGGGTGTCGCGATGGTCCAGTGGGACTTCAATGCCTGGGGTGGGAAGTACGAGACCCTTGCCGCTGACCGGGAGGTTCCATCCCTACTCCACCACCTCCTAAAAGTACCGGTCTTCTCTCCGGGAATCGTCCTCGAAGGGGGTTCGATCGAGGTGAACGGGAGGGGAACGGTCCTCACCACCGAGCAGTGTCTCCTGAACAGGAACAGAAACCCGCACCTCTCCCGTGACGCTATCGAGCAGTACCTGATGGCCTACCTGGGGGTGAGAAAGGTGATATGGCTCGGGGAAGGGATAGAAGGAGATGACACCGATGGCCATATCGACGATATTGCGAGGTTTGTAGACGAAAGAACGGTAGTGTGCAGCAGGAGTGATGACCCCAGTGACATAAATTACGCAGTGCTGGAGGAGAACTACGCACGCCTGTCTTCTGCCACAGATCAGGACGGACTGCCACTTGCCATTGTTACGCTCCCTGTCCCGGGGTGTGTGGGAAAGGACCACCCCCTCCCTGCTAGTTACACGAACTTCTATATCGGAAACGAAGTTGTCCTTGTCCCAACCTACGGTGACCCAATGGATGCACGCGCACTCGCTACACTCAAACCTCTCTTCCCAGACCGGGATGTCAGGGGTATCGACTGCAGGGCAATGATCGAAGGGATGGGGGCCATCCACTGCATCACGCAGCAGCAGCCTGGTTTCCTGACTCGGCCTTCCTCACCTAAATGGTGAAGAACTGGATGGAGAGAGCAGCAGCGAGGATGGTAAGGCCTGCGAGTGCGAGGGGGATGGTGTAGCGGAGCGTTACCTCCAGGGGGGGTGCCCCTGTGGTCCTGCAGATGATCCAGAAGAAGGGGTCGGTCACGGTAGAGAATAGACAGGTCCCGGCTGATACCATCAGGACCGTGGTGAGAGGGCTGATGCCGGCTGTAAGGGATGGTATGCTCACGAGGGTTGCGGTGGTGACCACCGCGGTGGTGATCCGGGACCCTTGAGCGGTCTGGATTATCGCTGCTAGCGTGAAGGGGATGAGGACCTGGGGAAGGACTGGGGCAAGTGAAGTATAGGCAGCGGTAGAAAATCCCCCCTCCACAATGAGGGCACCCAGTGCACCAGCACCACAGATGTCAAAGAGGATCACTCCTGCACGCTGCACTCCCTCTTTGGTGCACGGGCGCCATGCTGCGTGTGGAGCAAGGAGGAGGGCTGATATCATCCCTGATACTGGGGTAACCTCAATGATGATCAGATGGCTGACGCCGGATGAGAACGCACAGACCATCACCGCTCCCATAACGAAGAAAGGTAGCCAGGCCCTCATGCGGGGGGATATTCCATTTGTGGTCGTTTCTGGCTTGATGGGGTGTGGTCTTATCAGAGGAGCGGTGGTGAGATCTCTACCTTCTTTCATCCGGTCTGCTATGATACACGCACCAACTATGAGGGCTGATAGAGGGATAGCAACGGCGAGGTAGGTGAGTGGGGAGAGGTCCTGTGCCATCCCAGCAAAGACCGGTGCGACCACAGGGGAAGGAAAGATGAGGACGTAGGAGACCGTGGCTGACACTGCCGCGAGGGTGAGGATGGCCGTCTTATGGTGGGGGTTTCGTCCGAGGGGTGAGAGGACCGGGATTAGGAGGACGTATGCAGTGATGGTGCAGGTTAGGGGTACACTCAGGAGGTATCCACTAACTGCCGCGAGTGTCCCGGGACGTGCAGACAACCTGGAGAGGTCGTCGATTATCACCTCAATCAGCCCCTGCTCTTTGAGGAGCGCTGACAGGACCATCCCTGAGAGGATGATCATAGCAAACACGCCAAAAACTCTCCCCATCCCATCAGTGATCCCTGCAACAAGGACGTCAGGAGAGAGGCCGATAAGGAGACCAAAGAGGAGGGCTCCTCCGGTGAGGGTGAAGAAGGGGGAGATCCTGAAGGCGACCCCGGCGATGAATATCACCGTGAAAGTGATTGCAAATGCACTGATAGGGTCCATATCAGCATGGCTCCTTGATCGCACTACCAAATTTGAGCGTCATCTCACGGTGAGGAAGACCATGCCTTCCCTGCACAATCAGGTACTGCGTCTGGAGGCTAATAGAGGAAGATAGGGGTGGCAGAGGCATACTCAATTAGGATCTTTATCCCAATTGTAATGAGGATGACCCCTCCGAGGGCTTCGGCATGCTTACCCAGCTGTCTGGAGATGGCCCCACCGAGGTAGAGGCCCACGGATGAGAAGAGAGAAGCCATACATCCGATAAGGAGGGCTGCCCACACGATATCGATCGAGAAGACTGCAAACGAAAGACCCACTGCAAGGGCGTCCAGGCTTGTTGCAACCGAGAGTACAAATATGGTAAGAATGCCCCTTATCTCCCGCACCTCTTCTCCCCCTCTCCATGCCTCGACCAGGATCTTCAGTCCGACCCCAGTGAGGAGGCCAAATGCAATTAGAGGGGCAAAACCTGCGATAGAACCCACCACCCAGCTCCCCGCCCCCCACCCAAAGAGGGTCATTCCTGCCTGGAACAGACCGAAAGAGAGCGCGAGGGTGAGGGCTGCCCTGGGGGCCCTGGCTGCGCGGGTGGTTCCGGCAGCGAGCGAGATGGCAAAACAGTCCATTGCGAGGCCGACTCCGATGAGGAGGAGAGAGGGGGTGTCGATCAAGAGGAGTGTGTTGGGGCTCTGTACGAAAAACTCTGTCGAACAGGTTCAGAACTCTCAATATAAGGGTCGTACTTTGCCTTCATCTGTCCCTCTATTGGCCCATACTCATCATCGCGGGTGTTAGAAGCCAGCGGATCTCCAATGACCCGGGCCCGTCACCAATGTCTCCTGATAGCCGGATGAGACCACCCTTTGCGAGGTGTATCCCTCCTCCCGCACCTAGCCCTATGAGGTATGCCGCAAGGTTACTGAGAGTGGGCTCGTGCCCCACAAGGAGGAGGGGGCCCTCCCCCTCGTACTGCTCAAGTGCTGCAGCAACCTCCCCCTCGTCCCCAGTCGTTGCCAGTGACTCCCATGTGGTGAGCCGAGAGAGAAGACCTAGGTCTCGTGCGATGATATCAGCGGTCTCATATGCACGGCGAGCCGGGCTTGTCGCGATCAGGTCAAAAGAGAGAT
>JAPKXQ010000059.1 GCA_026394765.1 Methanomicrobiales archaeon | reverse complement strand
CCCAGAACCCAGAGGCGAGCCGGGGTACAGGGGTGACCTGGTGGATCGAAGTATAGAGGTCGGATGGGTCACGACCAAAAACTTGGAGTTGATTTTTTTGAGTGAATCTATGATCGAATTACGAAATCTGATCAGATTGATCGTTTAGCTTATAACCTTTTGAATAATGTAGGACGACTGGATCTGATTAGCAACTTTAAACAAGACAAGGGATCAATTGCCCCTGAACAACTTGTTCATTAGTTGTATAGGCTCAAACCCCACACCCAAAATTTTAAAGTAGATACGAATATTAGTTATATGTTATAATTAAACTTTTAGCTAGAGAATCTAATTTAATGATCCCATTGTCTAGGGTTCGTAAAGTGAGGATCTCTTTTACATGACTTTGGTTTAATGGAATGCAAAGCGCCGTTCAATTCCGCTCTCCGCTAGCTATGAATTGAGTTTCTGATCATCGAGTCTGCTTTTTCAGCATCGCCAGCCCAGTTGACGGCTTGATGAGTTCCATCTGGTAATCAGCCAGCATTTTTTTCTTTAGGGCCTTGATCAACGGTTCGTCCTTTGTCACAAAATAATCCGCACGGTTAATGATGGCCGTTGTCAGGAGCGTTGCATCCTGCGTCTTGGCATCTTTTGTGAGGAAAAGGAGCGGGGCATATATCGACCAGTACTCCGGGACACTTTCCACAGATCCTTCCGGAAGATAAATGATCGAACCCTCACCCAGGAGCGTATCGAACGACTGGAGGGTCTGGTTGTAGATCGCTCTGAAACATTTTTCCGGAATATCCGGGTTTATCCTGGCATCCCGCCACCGCGAGATGGGCATTCCCTTGTTGAACAGGATAATGCTCCGCAGTTCATCTTTTATGGCGTAAAAAAGTTCATTGATGGCAAGGGAAGAGACATAGAACTCGTGGTTTGAATCGGGAACTTTTTCCTTAACAATCGCATCGATATACGAGATAGAATCGGTGTAATGACTGATATAAACATCCCGGAATTCCTTGGTAAGATGATACCCGTTACATAAAATATCGAGGACTCCTCCGGACCCCAACACCCATTGGGTCAGAACATTTGCATCAATAAACCAGACTTTACAGGATATTGTATCGCCTCAAAAAATCATGGGCATTTCTTCTTCTTTGAACTCCACAATCCTTTAATCTGACGGGCCTCGTCAAACTTGCTTGAGTGCTGGCGGATCTCATAGAATCTTTCGGTGACCGGATTGTAGATACAGTTCTTAGATGTAGAAGACAACATAATGTCATACTCCTGTTATTCTTCTATTAATCATGCTCTGGCTATATACCTGTTTATTGAATTATTCTTCCAGCCCCAGCATGCCAGCAACTTTCTTCAACCGTTCATCATCTCCCTTTAGCAGTACAGCCGCATCCTCCAGGGGGGTGTCTCGTCTTTGCTGTTCTGTGCAACGTACCGGGACATAATAAGGCTGAGTTCACACTTTACAGATTCCTCATCAGATACAATCGAGATGATTCCATATACAGCCTTCCAGTCCAGGAAAATTCCGGCAATAAGAACGATGCATTCGTCTGGCATGCAATTCTTCGGCTTACCTTTCTGAAAAATTTTCGGGGCATTGACCAGCAGGGTCTCACCCTTGTGCTGCTTCTTCAGGTTGATAAGGAGATTGATACCCGGGGCCGAAGTATTATAGAAAATATTCTCTGGCAGGAGAATGACTGCTTCTACGAGATCGTTATCGTCAAAATACTTGTTAAATAGTCCGGATTGGATGTCCAGAGGTATTCATCACATCATGGACTATTTACACCACACGGTTTCTCAAACAAGTTCAACATAGTTCATTAAAGCCGCCTGGAAGAGTTAGATCAGTTCTTCGCTGTCTTCCACTCTGCCATCTGTCACCTGCCCAATATGTCTTGATTACCGTTGGCTCCCCCCACCGTGCTTAAGTGGGCGGGAGGGAAGAGACTTAAAATTACCGATTTATGACTTGTGGGCGGTTCAGTCTTTTATCCGAAAATAAATTCTTAACCCCGTAGGTATCAGCTGGTCAATCATAACTTGGGTGAGATTAAGGTACCAGAAAAGTTTTTCAGCATTTTCTGATCTAACCTCAACATATTTTACTTTCTTTAATCTCCTCATAAATTTATAAAAACTACATTTACGGTCTATTTTATTAATTATCAAAGCCGCATTTTTTTAAAAACAAAGATTATTTATCTTGATAGAGCAATAAATTTCCCAATGGAGTATAAAACAATAAATTCCCAATTATCCAGTAATCATAATAACCCAATATCTTTATCTGATGAACTTTTTGAGGATTATTCTTTGGTATCCGAAATCAAACAGGACAAAGTAGATACCATAAAACTCAATAGTATCAGTTTTCCCGTCATTGATCCAACCGAAATGGTATTCAACAAAATCATTGTCTCCAGTCAGCAATCTCAAAGAGAACCATATCAAAGAGGGTATAAAAATCAGGAATTAGACCCTATTCCAGTAGATATTATTGAAGTAAACCTTGAAAATTATCGGAGGAAATGGTCGGCTATTCTCGGACTTTTTTCATTTATTATCCCTGGTTCAGGACAATTCCTCTGTAATCGGATTAAAACGGCATTATTATTTATATCACTATCTATCCTGTGTATAGCGGCCAGTTACTTACTCACATACCGAGTACTCGCCGGTTTCATTATCATCGGAATAGCAAGTGGCATTGATGAATACCGTGCGGTTAAAAAATTTAATTTTCTGCCCTATTTTAGGAAATACTGGTTCTTTCCCGTATTGCTTCTTATCATATACGCAGGCGGGATTTACTTTGTCCTAAAAAGAATCTGGCAATGAAATACCAAAATAATAAAAATTTAACGAATATTATTCTTCTTCAAATTCATTTTCTATTGGATCAGGGAGTTTAGAATCACTTTGTATCTTCCTATTGAGTCTCTCTTTTATTATATCTTTTTTTTGATTAATATCGTCATCCATCCGGGGAAACAACTGTGCTTTTAATTCCAGTGCATCAGAGTAGTCATGCTTGTACTGTAGTGCCATTGTTACCGCAATCATTGCCTCTGGATAAAGTCTATTGTTTGAGAGGATAATGGCCTTTAAGTACCAATATTCACTATTATTGGAGCACTGGGCAATAGCCCGTTCAATATCCTTCAGAGCTTCTGAGGTATTGCCAGAATCAGTATTCACAATCGCCGTATTATATAGGTAAACACCTTCGGAATCATCGATTTCCAAAGCCTTTCTGAATGCATGAAGTGCATCCTTCTTTCTCCCCACCCGGTATAGGAGCACACCGTAGCTGTTCCACTCATCCGGGTCTTCTGGTTTGAGTTTGGTCAAACAATCATAGGCAGTTATGGCATCTTCCAGTTTGTCAAGGGAGATGAGGGCATTGGCTCTCTGCAGGTAAGCGAGTTTTCCGGTTTTATCCAGAGATATGGCGCTGTCAGCTGACTCAATGGCAAGATCATACTGACCGATCTTGTTATAACAGACACTAATATTGGAATATACTTCTTCGCTATTTTTATTAGACCCAGATAGATATTGAACAAAGTAATTGATGGCATCAGACCATAGTTTGCGTTTGTAATATGCGGTTGCCAATTGGTATTTTGAATCAGAAATTATATCTGATGAAACCGTGATTTCGAGGTTCAATACTTTCAAAAATTCATTAATTGCGGTATCATACTCTTCCAGATCTAAAAGGATCTTCCCATTCAGGCACAATGCATTATAGTTGTTAGGGTTCTGAAGGATCAGTTGGTCAAGTTTATCACGGGCATTGAACCAATCCCCGATTTCACGGTATGATCCACCAAGGATAAATTGAGCACCTTCATGTTTAGGATCCAGATACAGTACTTGCTTGGCTATTTCAATGGCTTCTAAATATTTTTTCTCCTGAACTAATGTAGATGCCTTTGATATAAACACATTAAGATACTTTGGGTTCTTTTTAGCGATATCATCGTAAATGGCAATAGCTTCCTGGTTTGAGTTTTGTAAGGTGAGGAGAATTCCTTTAAGGTATAACCCATTTTGATGTAAGGGATCCTGGTCAAGCAAGGAATTGACTTCATTCATCGCCTCCTCATATATTTGCTTATCATCGCTATTCTGGTTTGCAAAAAGCATTGAATAGGCGCAGAAATAGCGTGCATTAATGTGGAATGGATTCTTTTCGAGAATATTTGTTAATGCACGTATTGCGTCTTGGTATTCCCCTTTATAGACACAGGATTCTGCCCATAAATAGTTCAGCTCTTCGTCAGCCATATCAAGGGGGCTCTGGTCAAGGGCCTCCCGTATCTTTTTACGGGCATCATCAGGACGGTCATCTTTAAGGAGAGCATAAATCCATAGTTTGAATGTCTTTAAATCACTAGGAGTTACATTTGCTTTCTCAAAAGCAGAAATTGTTTTGCGATAATCACCCAAATCATAATTGATGGCCGCTATTAATTTCCATGCTTCACAGTATTCATCGTTAAGAGCAACAGATTGTTGAAATGCCTCCAGAGCGTCTCGAGGTTTTGTAAGTTTTAACAGGATCTTTCCTTTATAAAACCAGAGTGTACTATTTTCTCGGTCGCTTTCAACTGCATAATCAATGAATTCAAGGGCCTGCAAGTAGCTACCTTCATGGTAATAACTTCGGGCTTTGCAGCCCAATGCGTTGGGATTATGAGGGTACTTTTCCAGTATTGGGTCTAAAACACGCCGTGATTTTATGTAATTCCCCTGTGAAATATAGATCTTGCAAGCCTCGATTTTGCTTTTGATTGAGAGTATTACATCAATTTCCGAAAATTTGTCACGCACACGGGAAATATTTTCATGGAACTCTGCACGTTTTCCAGGGTCTGTCTCCACATTGATCGCTTCATTATATGCGCATATAGATTCTTCAAGCCTTGATTTTGATTCTTCGTATTTTTTCTTTTCGAAAAGAATCAAACCGTCTTGCTGTAATTGATCTCCCCTTTCAATCAGATTGGTATTATATTCCGAATCATCTCCGGAACTTTCCCCCGTGTATACCATCCTTTGGTAATTCCTTATATAGTTATAAATAATTTACGGTTCATCAGTGGGTGAACAGAAAGATAGATCAGTCCAAATTGCAACCCTCAGAATATATTTATGCTTAATGAGGTTAATAAGAGCATTATGAAAGGAATTGCCACAATAAATTTTAAGGGAGGAGTCGGAAAAACAACGATAACATGGCTTTTAGCACGATATGCATCAGAGAAAAGAGGGAAGAAAATCCTACTCATCGATACAGACGCACAAATGTCATTGACAACCGCTGCGATGGCTCAAAAGCCATTTGATCTTTTGGTGAGAGATTGGTATAAAGATAAGCATAAAGGAAGTGCATATACTATTGCTAATCTGATTAAATCGTATTCAACCAACGAGAACAAAATCCAACTATTAGATCCTAGATCCCTTATCTACCCACTTACTCCATCTTTATCACTGATACCATCTACAGAAGAAATGTATGGGTTGGAATATAATCTTGAATATCAACGGAATAAATATTTCTTCCGTGATCTCATTAAAAAGATAGGGAGAAAGAAGACATATGATTATATTTTTTTTGATTGTTCACCAAATTTCTCGCCCATCAGTTGCTCTGTATTAAATTACGCCTCACTTTACCTTGTTCCGGTTAATCCAGATCCATTTGGGCGGCTTGCCTTGAAAACTATGACAAATGTACTATCGAAAAAGATAGATCAGATTAAAAAGAAAAAATTCGGAGTCTTCATGAACAAAGTAAATTATTTCAGGAATAAACCTGATCGACAAGCATCTGATAATTGGACTTCACTAAAGGCTTTTAAAGATTATCCTAAAGACATTGCTATTGAGTTTTGGAATGCAAACATCCCTGATCGTGCAGTTATTCCAAGATCAATAATGAGCCCCACTTTATTAGAAGCGAAAAACGCAGATCCGAAAATCCAAAGCTCGATAAATAAACTCTGGGATCAATTATCGGGGGGTGCATCAACTGATGATTAAACAAGCCTCAGAGTTAACCCTGGTAAATGAAGCTAAAAGAATCATAGATAAAATAAAGAAAACCGATGATGAGATTCAAACAAGTCTGAAAAAATTAGCTCCAAAAAAGATTTCAGATATCGATAAAATAATGAAAATATTTGAAGACAAAATTAAGGGATCAGATTCATTACAACTTAATCATATTCATACATCGCTAGTATCAGAGTGGCAAAGAATTCGCAATGATTACATTAAAATGCAATCAAACGCGCGAATTGAATACTTGAATCATATTGAAAATATATTGGTATCTATCGATAAATTATCCAGTGAATCATCAATCCCCAAGGCAGCGAGGGGAAAAAGTCCTTCCAGAATAAAACCTGTAATAACTGATAATCAGTTAAAGATCGAATATAAGCGTTTGGAGTCTGCCATTCTTTCAAAAGATGATGGACCACTTCATGAGTATATTGAGAAACATACTAAAGACGAATTGAAGCAGTTTTGTCAGATTAATTCTCTTACTGTTAATGTTACAAAATCTAAAAAGGATGAACTTAAGGACCTCATTCGAACTGAAATAATTAAAAATAAGGTATTTTAAATGTTTTAGAGGGATAAATGGATCTGATCTCACCCCTGGAACTCGCGATAAAAGTGATAGAACAGTTGAAAAGACCTCTATCCGCTGCAGAGATATGGGACGAGGCAAAAAAATTGGGACTAGACTCCCAAGTCGAAATAAAGAGTGATACCCCCTGGAAAACTATACAGGCAGATATATATTTTAATATAAATAATAGTTTAGATCCCTTGTTTTATTTATTTGATTCAAATCCACCCCGTTATTACTTAAACACACTCCCTCCACCCCAAATCGACGCTGTTGTAATTAAAACTGAATCAGAGAAAAAATATCCCTATCTGGAGATTGATCTTCATCCTCTTCTTATCTACTATATCTTTACGCACCCAAATTTCAAGTGTTATGCAAAGACAATAAATCACACCTCAAGTGTAAAAGAGAAAAAAGGTTCAAATCTCTGGGTTTATCCTGATATTGTAGGGATCCGATTTCCTTTTAAGGATCTCAGTCTAGAGACTCGCAATCTTATGCAAGCTTTTGAATATACTACAGCATCGTTTTATTCATTCGAGCTGAAAAGAGATATCACGCGATCTAACATACGTGAGTACTTCTTTCAGGCAGTATCGAACTCTTCCTGGGCAAATGAAGGATATCTTGTTACAAAGGAACTGGATATGGAGGATGAGGATTTAGAGAACGAAATCCGTAGACTCTCCAATTCTTTTGGAATTGGTGTCATTCAATTGAATCCCGAATCCATTCCTGACAGCACAATCATAAGCCCTTCCCGTAGGAAAAATGATCTTGATTGGAGTACAATAAACCGAATTGGAGATTTAAACAATGATTTCAAAATATTTATGTCTCATGTAACTGAAGGCATGAAAGGAAGTGTGCCCAAACCCGAACTTTTCGACGAAGTGATGGACAGTGAAAAGCTCAATGAACATTGTAAAAAAAAAGGAATCATAGTATCCCCACCAAATATATGGGGTGAATGAGACCCTTTGGGGTTTTTATCCACCCCACCAAGAGTACCCTACATAAATGAAGATCCTGTTTATCGAGAGGGGAGTTCTGCTTCGTCAAGAGAGTTACTTGTAATCTTTCCATCTCGTTTGAAGAAATTTTGTAGTGAATATATTTTAATAATTATCCCATTTCGGCACCCCAAGCCACCCATCACGACCCGTCCTGATACTAGGGGGCTGCCACAGATTTTTATGCGTTTTACCTGCCCACGGGCGGACATGGAGTGTTCTAATGAAAATCATCAGCGACCTCCCCATCGTCCTTCCCGGTGGATTCCTCTAAATGGGGTTACGCACGATCTTTCATCTATTCATTTATTATTCATAAGCGCCCGGTGCTCATGACCCGTTCTCATGAAAAGCCTTTGAAAATTTCAATTTTTTCAAATCCGATAGGGCCATGAACTTTTTTTCAGGGAGGTGATCGATAAGTGCCTGGGTAACCTCTGCGTCCTGCATGGTATAGTGGTCTCCACCCAAATTTTTAAAGATCTTCTTTCTGTATGCGCTCTTGTCAGTACCACCCATAGTACAACGCCCCTCCACCCCCCAATTCCCACGAATTCGACCAGAAAAGGTTACCCTGGACCTTCGGCCCCCTCGGTCCCCCCAACTTAAATTCAATAGTTCTAATACCCATAAAAGAGAATTACCTTTCTCATGAAGCGTGCTTCATCTCTCATCACCGGGTGTATCATCCTCACCCTCCTGCTGTTGGCACTAACTGTCCCAGCAATGGCGGCATCGCCGAGGAACTTTGTCAATGCCCAGGTATCACCAGTAATCAAAGCCGGCGACCCTCTCGTCGTAACAGGCACGGTGTCGGGATACACTATCCCGAAAAGTGTCCAGATCTGGTTCTTTGACACTGACTACGCGACGATGACTGTAGCGGTCGTTAATCCAGACAACTCGTTCTCTGCAAAGATCCCGACAGACGGACTGAAGAGCACGACGTATTACATCATCGTGGACAACCCGTCTGACGACCAGAAGTTTGCCCTCACAATGAACAACACCATCGGTGATGTCATTAATACCGCGACCAATGGCAAGATCTTCTCATTCAAGGGCACCAACGCACTAAAAGGGGTCCAAGCTGCATCTGCTATGACCCAGACTCTGGCCAGTAATAATGTCGACGATGTGTATACCCAGCTGAGCACACTTATTTCGGGAAGTGCACCGCCAAAAGTCAATGTTTCTGCGACAGTCGCACCGGTTGGCAATGCCACAAATGTGACCAACGCAACGCCAGTCACCCCGGTAGCGACCCTTGCAAACGTCACCGCCGCTAAGACTCCTGCAGTGAATGCGACCGCCGCGGCTCCAACTACCCCTGCACCCACCACTGCCCCGCCAACCACTGCGGCACCACCCAAGACAACCGCACCTCCCACCACGGTCCCGTCAACACCACTCCCGGTCTTCCCGGTCCTGATTGGACTCGGTGCGGCAGTGATCGCCATTCAGCTCGCGCGGCGCAACTGATCCCCCGGACAACCCCACTTTTTTATCACACCTGACTTCCAGCAGGAGATCTATCTTTAGTTAGAGATCTGCACACAAGTTTTGGGACCAGCCCCCTGCGCGGGGCGCTCTCGTGGTCGCGCTCAGGGTAATTGGTGTCCTGCGGCGAGGCCATAGTAGTGTGCCAGCACCAGGTCCGCGATCCGCTCCCACTCGTACCCTCTCGCGGACTCTCTGCACTGTGCACGCATTCCATCCCCCTGGGCAAGGCAGTACCGTATCCCCTCTGCGAACCCTTCAGGAGTTAAAGGGACGACCACCCCTGTCCCGGGCATGACCAGGTCTTTTGCCGCGTTATCAGGATGGTCTGCAGTGACCACCGGGGTGCCGCATGCAAGCGACTCGAGCACCACCATACCAAACCCCTCGCGGGAGGAGGGGAGGACCGATACGCGGGAGGCTTTAAGGAGGGCGATAACCCCCTCGTGTGTCGGTAGAAACCCGTTGACTGTGACGTGGTGCCCAAGTTCGCGAGAGGTTATCAGGGCCTGCAGCCTCCCTCGTTCAGGGCCGTCGCCGATTATCACACATGAAAGGTCAGGGTATTCATCGATGAGGGCTGCAACCGCTGCGATGAGGATGTCAAAATGCTTCTCTGGGATGAGACGTCCAACAGCGATGATATCTTGGGCAACGGGCGCCCTTGGAACTGCATCGAAAGTGGTGCGGTCAATTCCATTCGGGACGACTCTGATGCCACCCTGGCCACGGAGCGCAGCAAGCCTTGCGGCAGTTAGTGGAGAGACTGCGATCACCCCCGCCCGGGCTATACTGGCAACAAGCCGCTCGATGCACTTCCCCAGGAACCCTGCCAACCCGAGGTATTGGTACCAATATCTGCCCCACACCTCATGCCACGTGATAACCAGGGGGGTCCGTTTCAGAGTTGAGACTACCGCCGCCGTGATACAGGAGAAGTAAGGGAACTCCTGGCAGTCGATGATATCAAAGCGCTCCCTCATCAGGGGGATAAAGAGTGCGGCCCCAAATATGAGCCCCTGGAGGATAGAGCGCCTCCCCTCGGTATAGAGTGCTAGTGGCGGACAGACACCATGCAGGATGAGACCATCTCGCACTATAACCGCAGGGCCGTCCCAGAACTGCATCCCGATCACGTGGACCTCGTGGCCCTCCATAAGGAGGTAGCGTCCGACCTCATGGACCCTCTTCTCGACGCCTCCCTTCACAAACGGGTACACCGCGTCGTAGACCAGGGCGATGCGCATGGTAGTTTACTCCCGGGACATCTATGTGCTCTCGTTAAGGAGCATCATACTGATGAAGATCGAGGCGAAGATGATCTGGAGTCCGACGATTATCAGGGTAAGAGATGTTATCGCGGAGCTGATCTGAAAGAGCGGCCCATAACCTGCCTCGAGCCACTCTACTATGATCATAATCCCGGAAATAATTCCCAGAAGGACGAGTGAGCCTCCGGCTATCAGGAACTTCTCCAGGCTGTGGTAGTCCATGATCAGTGCAGGCAGTCCTTTCCGATCCTCATATCCATGGATAACTGAGTATATCGTGATGAGAAGCCCTGACAGGACCACCTGGACACCACCAATAAGGATGAGGGCTCCCAGGATGAAGGAGTGGAGGTGGTTGGTCTCGATGTTGCCCCAGAGTGAGAAAGTGATCATGAGGGTCACTCCTATCACTGAAAAGACCAGCCCTGGGAAGACGAGGAACGGCGTGGGCTTGATCAGGAGCAGGAACCGGACATGCCGCCAACCGTCTGCGAAGCTGTGAAGTTTCGAAGGAGATACCCTTGGGTAATACACAATAGGCACCTCATCGATTCTGAGACCTGCCTTTGCTGCCAGGACCAGCATCTCAGATGCAAATTCCATCCCGGTCGAGGAGAGAGGAAGGCGGGCGAGTGCATCCCGCCGGATTGCCCGAAACCCACTGTGTGAGTCTGTGAAGTGCGTACCAAAGATCATGTTGAGGAGCCAGTTGAGGATAGGATTTCCCAGATAGCGGTGGAGAGGAGTCATCGCCCCCGGGGTTATCTCTCCCAGGAACCGGGAGCCGATGACCAGGTCTGCGCCGCGTGAGAACGGCTCCAGGAGTTTAGGGAGTTCCAGAAAGTCATAGGTATTGTCAGCGTCCCCGATGACGATTATCTCACCCTTTGCATGGGGAAATGCCTCGAGGTAGGCCGATCCATACCCTCTTTTTACCGGGTGGATGACCTTTGCACCCAGGTTCCTGGCGATTACAGGGGTACTGTCAGAGGAGGAGTCAGAGATGATGATCTCGGCCCTGACCCCGGCCCTTGCACAGGCCTTCTGGATCCTGGTGATGCACTTCCCTATAGTAATCTCCTCGTCTAAGGACGGAATGATGACCGATATATCGGGCGGTGCCGTCACTGCGAGGTCTCCTCGAGAAGTCTCATCACTGGTATGCATCATAAACCCTGGATTGATGTCAGGAAAACTCTGTTAAGGCCATAGGATCTCCACGAATACTCACTGATATGGATGGGACTGGACCCCTGGCCAGGTATCAGCCAATGGTCCTCCCTTCACGTACATCATCTTCAGTGACACGAAATTCCTTGCCACTCCCTTTGATGCGGTATGGTCCTGTCGCATGGACAGGATAGATCGATTGTTCAGTAGGATATGGTACCACGAACTCTCCCTTCTCACTCATCTGCCGATATGTAATATTTCTCCCGGTGTTGCTGATAATAGAGAGCGTGATCATACCTTTTCCCTTAATCCGTGCTCCTTTAACCCGTTCGAATATTTTAACTATATTTAGCTTTTGGTTTGCATCTTCCTCTGTCCCCAGTTCTGAATCAAAGATCAGGCGATAGTGCTGGAGGGCAGGTACTGGGAGGATGGGAGTTCTGGTTGCATTATTCACTACAATCTTCTCTATTCCTGATGAGCCGCCCCCGATTTTAGCAAGTGCTATCGCTTCATCGGCAGGGAGATATTGCAGGGTCTGAATGCGGGGTGCGCCCAATTTGGCGTCGTTCGAAGAATACTCGACATAGAGGGCACTTAAGGGGAGGCCCATAGTGCCATCCAGGTTATGAAGTCTTGAGACCATAGTCTCGTAGTAGGGCTGTTTGATCAGGAGGAGTGGACTCTTCCCATCCCCGGCCGGATGGGTTAGTGCCATGGTGTAGTACCCGTCCTCCCTCGAGCGGTTCCCCCATGAGACAAGGCCCCTGAACTTGGTATTCACCATTTTGCCATCGGTGATGATGTAGCGTACGTCCTTATAGCCAGCGATCCTTTCTGCTTCAGTTTCACTAGGGGTAAGGAAGAATGCCGCTGCTCCTAAACGCCCCTCTACATTGTCCTGGAAGGGATTTGTGACCGCAGGTCGCTTTGCAACAAAGGTTATCCAGTGGCCATAGTCCCACCATGAGAGGACACCATACGCCCCCGGATACCTGGAGAGATTGGCATAGGTGTACTCAGCCAGGTAGGGGATCCCAGGGTCCGGAGAGTTCTCTGCGAGCCACTGGAGACTCTCCAGCCAGGAGATGGGGATGATGTCCTCTTGCACGTCGGTAGCCAGAACATAGTCTGCCGAGGCCGATGCAGCACAAAAGACCAGTACAAGGAAGACCGCTGCATACCTGCACATATCCCTTGAAGTCATGCGGGGCTTCACCTGTTCACGCTTAACCTTCTCCTTTGGGTGTTTCAGATCCCGCCTTTCCGTCTTTTTGACTCTTGAGGGAAGAGGGTACGACGCACTACTCCCCAACAGCGAGGAAGCGGCGATAGCACCGGTAATGACCACCACTATCGCGAGGTAGTATTCGTACCGCACATGGAGGATCGTTGCAATGAGGACTACGAGGGCCCAGATAAAGATGAAGAGATCAATGGGACGGTCCCTTCGTATCACTGCATGCATAAGGATTACCAGTCCCGCCGCCATGAGGACAAGGCCGACATTGAAGCTCGTCCACGCACGGGATAGGTCCCATGGCTGCATCTCTTTGATCGGGACCTCTTCTACCGGTTTGCCAAAGAAGGACGCACCTGACCCCACCACCATGTCATTGAAGGGTCCAGGAGATAGGACCGCGAGCATTCCTCCGATCAGCACAAGGACCACCACTGCGATGGCCACATTTCGTCTGGCCTTCCAGAGCCATGCGATAGCGACCAGGAGCAGAGTGGCCCCGATGATGAGGAGGCAGGCAAGTACCTGGGATATTGAGTACTGCGAGAGGGAATAACCGCCGGAATGGACCCCAAGAAGGAAAATCCCGATGGCTGCAACCCCAAAACAGGAGGCATTGATAACAAGGATACCGGACGTATCTGTGCCCCGTGCCATCCCTCGTACCACCACGGCGGCTGAAAAGAGCGAGGTGATTAGTGCAAAGAGTAGTATCGTGGGGGCAGCGAGGATGCCAAGGAGATAGCAGGCCCCTGCAAGGGCTCCAAAGGCTATAGGTGCGATGAGGGAGGAGGAGTCCTTCACACTCGATGGGAGGGGCCTTATTTTGCCCAGGGCAAAGAGGTAGGTAAGACAGAAGAGGGTGGAGAAGAGTGCTTCGGCGATATGGTGGTCAGGGTACCCAAATAGGGAACGGGAGAAGTATTCTCCTGATACTAGGGCAACCATGATGGCGGCGACCACTCCCGCAGTGTGGCCAGCGACGGTCCGGCCTGTGAAGTACACCACCGGGATAACCGCGAGGGCGAGGACAGGGGGGACCCAGGACGCCACTACCATCATCTCAGGCCGGGTCAATGCACCCGCTACCAGGCATCCCACAGTTGCAAGGAATGGAAAGAGCGGGCCCCAGTCGATGACCTTTCCAGCCGGGAACCTGGTGAAGGGCTCGAACCAGTTGTAGGTTGGGAAATGGGTCACCATCACCTCTATCTGCCGCATCGAGTACCAGGGGTCGTTCTCAAAGAGGCGTACTATGCCTTCCTGGACCAGGACCTGAGACGGGAGCGAACGGAGGTAAAACCCGAGTATCGAGCAGGCAAGAATGAGGACGAGTGCGAGGATAGTTGTGCGGTCTATCTTAATTATCAGGCCCATATGCCATCTGATCTCACCACCGGGCCACAAAAAGGTACTGTATACGGAGATGACCCGGCCTGCCACAACACATATTGGGAATGAGGCGCCAGAATCGATAAGCACGGACTGGTATCATCTTCCGTGAGAGGTAGTGGTCAAATATGGTCAGTCTCACCCCTGAAATGAAGGAGACCTTTGCCAAGGTGAAGCTCTTCCCTGTAGCGACAGCGTCTATTGCGGGCGTTCCCAATGTGGTGCCGATTGCGTTTGTCCAGCTGGTCGGAGACGACACCCTCTGGCTCGCGGACAACTTCATGCAAAAGACGCTTGCGAACGTGAAGGAGAACCCGACTCTCGCGCTCTTCATCTACGATGCCGAGACAAAGCAGTGCTTTCAGATCAAAGGCGCGGTTGAAATAAAGACCGCAGGGCCTGAATTTGAGAAGATGAAGGCGATGGTCCATGCCAAGAAACCCGACCTCCCTGCAAAGTCACTCCTCGTGGTACATATTAGTGAGGTCTTTATCTGTAACCCCGGCCCCAATGCTGGTAAGAAGATCACATGAGCGGTTGAACCTGCGCCGGGGTGGGGCCGGGTCAGCCCGGGTCTTTCACCCCTTTTTAGTTTTACCGTGAATTTCGGGCTAGAATCCAAATCAGTGGCAAAATTTTAGACTTTAATGGGTGATGCATGAGGGAAAGCCTCATGAGGGTTTCATCTTCTTCTGCTGCACGAGCCTGGCCTGGAGACCGTAGTAGTGGGAGACCCCGATAGCGTGGCACTGGTCAAGGACTGTTGTATCGAATGATACGAGCTCATCTGAGTAGATCGCGTCTGGAGAGTGCCTCCCCAGTATAGTGACCGATCCTTTGTAGAGGCGGCAGTCCACAACGCCATTCACCCGCTCCTGCGTGGTATTAATAAAGGCGTTTAATGCGTGAAAGAGGGGTTCATGGACCAGGCCCATATAGGCAAGCTCTGACCATCGCTCATCCACGATCTGCTTAAATGAGAGCTCATTCCGGGTGAGGACCAGGCGCTCGAGGTCATGATGCGCGGCAAGGAGCACTGTTGCGGCTGGGTGCTCATAGTTCTCCCTGGCTTTAAGACCGAGGATCCGGTCCTCGATCATGTCGTTCCTCCCGATCCCATGTTTCCCGGCCAGGGTATTAAGGGCCTGGATGAGGTCATATCCCCCCATCTCCTTCCCGTCAAGGGATATGGGGACGCCTTTTAAAAATCCGATGGTGATATCTTCAGGCGCATCAGGTGCGTCCTGCGGGGAGAGTGTCCACTCGTAGATCTCTTCTGGCGGGTGAAACGCAGGGTCCTCAAGGGCACCCCCCTCGATACTGCGGCTCCAGCAGTTCTCGTCCATGCTCCATGGCCGTTCTTTGATGACCGGGACCTGGATGCCACGGTCGGCTGCGTAATCGATCTCCCACTCCCTTGTCAGGTTCAACTCACGTATCGGGGCGATGACCTCGTAACCCTCAGCGCGGATGATGAAGTCGAACCTGAGCTGATCGTTTCCTTTCCCAGTGCATCCATGTGCGATCGCAGAGGCGCCCTCCTTTGCTGCGACTTTGACCACCTCTCCGGCGATCAAGGGGCGGGCGAGCGAAGTCCCCATCGGGTACCCCTCATAGGAGCCATTTGCCCGGATCGCAGGGAAGACAAAGTCGTTTGCAAATGTTTCGCGGGCGTCGATACTATAGTGGCGGTCAGCGAGGAGTCTTCCCCTCTCATTTGCTGATGCGATCTCGCCTTCTCGCTGTCCCACGTGGACAACCACTGTCACCACTCGGGAGAACCCGTACTTCTCCTTGAGCAGGGGGATACATATCGAGGTGTCGAGGCCCCCGGAGTACGCAAGGACGACAGTGCCCTCCTGCTTCTTCATGGCTGCTCTCCGATGTAGTGGCTGATAGGCTCGATGGTGATCTCCTCATTCTTAATCGCTGCTATCGCTTCAGCGGCCGCCCTTGCCGCCTGAACCGTGGTGATGTAGGGGACGCCATAGTCGACTGCCGCCCGCATGATCTGGTAGTGGTCCTGGCGTGACTGGCGCCCTGCCGGGGTATTGATAATGAGGCTGATCTCGCCCCGTCTCAGGAGGTCGATCACATTGGGGGACCCTTCCTGAACCTTGCGGATGAGGTGTGCCTCCACCCCCACCTGGGTGAAATAATCCACAGTTCCTTCTGTCCCGTAGATGGTGAGACCGAGGTCCCGCATCTTACGTGCGATAACCCCCATCTCCTCGCGCTGGTCGGCGTTTACCGAGACAAACACCTTTCCCTCAGTTGGGATCTCGTTATCAGCCGAGATAGACGCCTTGTAGTAGGCCCTCCCGAAGTCGTAGTCGATCCCCATCACCTCTCCAGTGCTCTTCATCTCAGGCCCCAGCACGGTGTCGACCCCGGGCAGCTTGTTGAAGGGGAGGAGGACCTCTTTAACTGCTACATGCCTGATCTCCCGCTCGGTCACCCCTAGGTCACGCAGTTTTCTCCCTACCATCACCTTTGCTGCCACCTTGGCAAGTGGAATACCTGTGGCTTTTGAGACGAATGGGACAGTACGACTCGCACGGGGGTTGGCTTCTAGGACGTATACCACCCCATCCTTGACTGCGAGCTGGATGTTGACCAGACCTACGACCCCAAGTGTGAGTGCGATCCGGGTCGTGTAGTCCTTGACCGTGGCAACTATAGCGTCAGAGAGGGACTGTGTGGGAATGACGCACGCAGAGTCGCCTGAGTGGATACCGGCCGCTTCGATATGCTCCATCACCCCCCCTATCAGGACTTCTTCACCATCGCACACTGCATCCACATCGAGTTCGATGGCATTCTGGAGGAACGAGTCGATAAGAACCGGGTGGGACCTACTCACTCTGACCGCCTCTTTCATGTACGTAGCAAGTTCGGTCTCATCATGAACGATCTCCATCGCCCGTCCTCCAAGGACATACGAAGGCCGTACAAGGACAGGATACCCGATCACATCAGCCTTCTCCCGCGCCTCCTCAAATGACGTCGCCGAGCTGTTCGGCGGGCTTGGGATCTTGAGCCTGGTAAGGAGTTCGCTGAAGCGGTCCCGGTCCTCTGCAACGTCCATCGCATCAGGGCTGGTCCCTATGATACGTGTGTTTAGTCCCCTCCGCATCAGTTCCGCATGGATCGGGATCGCAAGATTGACAGCGTTTTGCCCGCCAAACTGGACCATCACCCCCGCATAATGATCTTTTTCAAGGATGTTCATTATGTCCTCGAGTTGCATCGGCTCAAAAAAGAGGCGGTCTGATGTGTCGAAGTCGGTAGAGACGGTCTCGGGGTTGTTGTTCACGATATGGACCTCGACCCCCTCGTCCCTGAGTGCCTGCACCGCATGGACCGTGCAGTAGTCGAACTCGATCCCCTGCCCGATGCGGATCGGCCCTGAACCGAGGATCAGGACCTTCCGGTTATCTGTCGGGATGACCTCGCACTGCTCTGCAGTAGTGGAGTAGAAGTACGGGGTCTTTGCAGGAAACTCTGCGGCGCAGGTGTCAACCATCTTGTATGCCGGGAGACCCGTAAGCGCCATGACGTCAGAGAGCGACTTTCCGGTGAGGGCAGTTATCTCCTCGCACGAGAAGCCCATCTCCCGTGCAGCCTTAATGTTATCTTCACTTGGCGAGGTGGAGAGGCAGGATTCCATTCTGACGATACTGCGAATTATTTCAAGGAAGTAGGGGGTGATCCTGGTCAGTGAAACGACCTCATCGAGTGAGAAGTTCTGCCTGAATGCGTCAAATAGGCAGGGGAACCGTTCGTCAGTTGGGCGTGAGAGGATCATCCTGATCTCACCATGGTTCGTATGGCTGATGATATCGGTATCCAGAGACCGCAAGGCCTTCTTGAACCCCTCTTCTAGGGTCCTTCCTATTGCCATCACTTCGCCGGTGCTCTTCATCGATGTGGTGAGAGTCCGATCAGCGTGGCTGAACTTATCAAACGGCCACCTGGGGACCTTCACCACGACATAGTCGATAGATGGTTCAAACGAGGAGGGAGTACAACCTGTGACACTGTTTGTTATCTCGTCCAGACGAAGGCCGATTGCGATCTTTGCCGCGACCCTGGCGATGGGGTAGCCGGTGGCCTTGGAAGCTAGTGCAGAAGAGCGCGAGACCCTGGGGTTCACCTCGATGACACGGTAGTCCCCTTCCCAGTACGCGAACTGGATATTACAACCGCCCTGGACATTCAAAGCCCTGATGATCCGGATAGCTGCGGTTCGAAGAGTCTGGAACTCGTCGTCCCTGAGTGTTAAGATCGGTGCGACCACGACACTCTCCCCGGTGTGGATCCCCATGGGGTCGACGTTCTCCATCCCGCAGACAATGATGCAGGTGTCTGACGCGTCGCGCATCACCTCAAACTCGATCTCTTTCCACCCAAGCACGCTCTCCTCGACGAGCACCTGGTGGATCCTCGAGCGGGTCAGGCCGATCTCAACAATCCGCGAGAGCTCATCTCTGGTAGTCGCGATACCTCCACCTGCGCCCCCCAGGGTGTAGGCGGGCCTTACAATTGCGGGAAGCCCCACTTTGGCGAGGGCTTCTCCGACCTGGCTCACCGAGGTTAGGATCATGCTCGTCGGAACAGGCTCCTTGATCTCGTTCATCAGGTCACGGAACTTCTCCCTGTCCTCCCCGCGGTAGATGGCCTCGAGTGGGGTGCCAAGGATCTCTACTCCTGCAAGAGCTCCCATCTCGGCGAGTTCGGCTGTGAGGTTAAGGCCAGTTTGCCCCCCCATTCCTGAAAGGATGCCGTCAGGCCGCTCTTTCTCGATGATCTTGGCAATAATTTCGGCCCTGAGCGGCTCGATATAGGTTACGTCAGCCATCCCGGGGTCGGTCTGAATCGTGGCAGGGTTGGAGTTGACCAGGACCACCTTCACTCCCTCCTCGCGGAGCGCCCGACATGCCTGGGAACCTGAGAAATCGAACTCTGCTGCCTGGCCGATCTGGATCGGTCCTGACCCAATGAGGATCACTTTTTTTATGTGGGCAAGGCGGGGCATCAGGCGATCACCTGGAACATCGCGTCAAAGAAGTGTACTTCGGTGTCCCTGGGCCCTCCATGTGCCTCAGGGTGGAACTGGACGCAGTGTATATCGAGGTCTCTCTCCTCAAAACCTTCGAGAGTTCCATCATTTACATTGGTATAGGAGACGCTGCACCCCTCAGGGAGCGAACCTGCCTCCACAGCATATCCGTGGTTCTGGGTGGTGATGAAGATTGAGCCGTCTTTGTAGCGGACCGGCTGGTTGGACCCCCGGTGGCCGAACTTGAGTTTGTACGTCCTGCCCCCGAGGGCGAGGCCGCAGATCTGGATGCCCATGCAGATCCCAAAGATCGGGACCTGGCCGATGAGACCTTTCACCGTGCGGATGGCTCCCCTCGCCCGCTCCGGGTCCCCAGGACCATTGGTTATAAAGACAGCGTCAGGTCGGCAGGCGGTAACCTCATCAGCACTCGATCCAGCCGGGTATATATGCAGGTCTGCGTTTCTCTGGACAAGACTCCTGATCATCGCCTGTTTCATCCCAAGGTCGATGACTGCGACCCGCTTCCCTGTCCCTGGGATACGGTAAGGTGCAGGGCAGGTGACATCTTCGATCAGGTCCCGGTCAGAGAGTGCGGGCTGGCTCTTTGCGGCCTCGATAGCCTGCGCAGCATCATCTGATCCCACAATGAGCGCGGCACGAAGTGTCCCTTCTACCCGTGTCTTGATGGTGAGCATACGGGTATCGACCCCAGTCAGTCCTGACAGGCCCTGATCCTCATAATACTTCATGAGCGAAAGGCCTTGCCTTGGGCCTTCCTGCAGGGACCGGGTGACACAGGCGGTCGCCCAGACCCTGCTGCTCTGAAGGTTGTCAAGGTCCACCCCGTAGATGCCAATGGTTGGAAAGGTGAACATCAGGATCTGGCCGTGGTAGCTGGGGTCAGAGAGCGCCTCCATGTAGCCCGTCATCTGGGTAGAGAAGACCAGTTCTCCCTTGGCAACTCCCTCTGCCCCAAACCCCTCTCCATGGACGTAACTACCGTCCTCGAGTCCAAGCACCGCCTTCATGATTCTACATCCGTTTGTCCTGCAACATTATCAACGTGGGGGAGAAGCGAGAAAAATTGGGGAGAATACGCCCATATTTGCAGCGCGATCGTCTACAGGGTGCCGTACTGGACATTCCCTCCCCCAAATTACGGGCAAGAGAGATTTATCTATTGAGCGCACTCTCTCACAGTAGTAAACGGTGAATTACCTATGGGAACGAAGGGAAGAACCATTGTCAGCATGGATGTGGAACGCCTCGTCGACCTACTCAGGCGTGCCTATAGTGATGAATGGCTTGCGTACTACCAGTACTGGGTGGGCGCAAAGGTGGTGAGGGGACCTAATAAGGAAGCCGCCATTCAGGAGCTCATTCAGCATGCGACCGATGAACTCGCCCATGCAACCCTGCTCGCGACACGGATAATCCAGTTGGGCGGGGTACCGGTGACGAAGCCTCAAGAGTGGTACTCGCTCTCGAACTGCGGGTATGCAGCTCCAGACGACCCGTTCGTCCTCAATGTCCTTGATCAGAATATTTTAGGTGAGCAGTGCGCCATCACATCCTACAACACCCTCCTCGCCCTCACCAGGGATGGTGACCCGGTGACCTACAACATCGTCCTTGGCATCCTCCAGCAGGAGGTTGAGCATGAAGAGGACCTCCAGGCCCTGCGGGAAGATATCGAGGTCATGCTAAAGGGGCGAACTGAATAGACCTCATGTTGCAAGAGACCTCGTCACCCAACTGACTTGGTCTTACATACGGTTTTTTTAAAAAAATAGGGGGTAAACCCCGTTTTCTGGTTGAATGAGGTAGTTACCGCATCAGATGCGGCGCATACCGGACTGATAGGCGATGATCTTCTCAAAGAGGGAGATCATCCCGTTTGCAGTTGTCACTTCCTGGTACTGGAGGTCAGCTGCCTTGTCGGTCCCGGTTCCTCGGCCTTCCTGGATATGGGCTCTCACGAAGGCACTGATAGACCCTGATGCATACCCAAGTCCATCTGGCGCCGGGATACCCTGGGCCCTAATATTGTAAGTGAGGCCTGCCGGGGTATCGGCATTCGCAGTGATCGCACGGACAGACCCTTCTGTCACGACCGAGACCTGGTCCACATCAAGTGAGGATCCCGCAGTGACGATGTTACAGAACGCTGGCACGCCCCCACCGTCTGTCGCTCCGAACGGACAGAGCATAGCATCTTCCCCGGGCGTATAAGTGCCCATGCTGTCGAGGAGGAATGTCTCTGTCGAGGTCATTCTCCCGCCGTTTCCGGCAGAGATGTACTGGATCTGTCGGTTCGTCTTGAGGTTGCTGCCGATGACCGTCTTGTCTGCGGTGTCCACGCTGAAGTCCTTCACATACCTTATGAAGCCGTCCACTGCCACCGTGCTCTCTGTGTACCCGACTGTAACCTGAGACCCGCCAATAGCGGGAATATTATCAATCGGGCCTGAACTGGTGGTCCAGACGAGGTCCACATTGTTGGTGACGGTTCCGACGCACTCTACAACAGTGGTTGTCGTGATCCCCTGAGTTTCAGGGGTCTGTCCGGGCAAATTGTCTGCCATTACGCTGCCCCCCCAAGTGAGCAGCAGGATCAGGATAAGATACAGTATAGGAACTCTTAATAAAAACTTCATTGGGTCCTCCATGGTGTGAGTGCTGATGGGGCTTCAGCTCTACCACCTTGAACCAGGTATCGTAAATATTGGTCAGATGGATGAAGTTCTGCCCTGTGGGGGCTCACCTTTATCCCAGGTGGACTGTGCTGGGAGGCAGTTGGCCGAGGTTTTGTCCTGTGTCCTTCGTTATTGTCCGGCAGATATCAGTTTTTTTTCAGAAAGAAACAGTTAAAATAGTAAAAAATGCAAAAAAGACGTATGGTTGTCCCGACAAGGATCTTCTTCACCAGGGGGGTGGGGATCCATAAGGATCGCCTCGCCTCCTTTGAGCTTGCGCTTCGGAAAGCCGGTATCGAGAAGTTCAACCTTGTCTATGTGTCAAGTATCTTCCCGCCGAACTGCCGGCAGATAGCCCCTGAAGAGGGGCTGCGACATCTTAAGGCTGGGGAGATCGTCCACGTGGTCATGGCAAAAAATGACACAAACGAGCCGAACCGGTTGATATCAGCCGCAATAGGACTTGCGCTTCCCAGTGACACAACAGACTACGGATACCTCTCTGAACACCATGCCTATGGGGAGACGGGCCAGATAACAGGGGAGTATGCAGAAGATCTCGCGGCAACGATGCTTGCCACCACCCTCGGAATAGAGTTTGACCCCAACCAGGCGTGGCAGGAGAGGGAGCAGATCTATAAAGCAAGTGGGAAGATCTTTAAGACGACTCATATCTGCCAGTCAGCCCAGGGGGAAAAGACCGGACTCTGGACTACTGCTATTGCGGCAGCAGTCTTTATCACGTGACGATGGGCAGAGTCGTTTATCTCTCTTGAGCACCACCCATTTCAGATCTCGACAATTGTGCCGTCGCCCCGCCGCACAACGATCTTACCCTGCTGTTTTGGGTAATAGAAGATCGTCCTGCCGACGACTCCCCCTGTGTCGTCCCCAACAATTGAGAGGTTCAGCCCGGTGCAGACCTCGCGGATCGCTTCGACGTTCCGCTCCCCGATATTGAGTGTACCTGCAAAGTTCTTGAACATGGAAGCACCGCCCGCGATCTTTACCACAATCGATGACCTCCGGCATCCCTTTGCAATCATCTCTTTCAGAAGAAGGGGGACTGCAGTGTCGGCATACTTCCCTGGGCGCTCTTGTTTTCCCGGGTTTATGGCCGGGAGCATCACATGGGCGAGTGATCCCACCTGACGATCACTGCTATGGAGTATGAGGCCGATGCAGGAGCCAAGGCCAATGCAGGACATCACGCCATTTCCCACGCAGTACTCTCCGATGCCCACGATGACTGTCGGCGATTCTCCCTCACCCCCCTGGAGATCCATGATTTCGTCGCGTTCCTGTTAGCTGCCTGGGCTGATCAGTGTTTCGAGCATACTCAGGATCTCGTTGAGCATCGGTTCATTGGGTAGGAGAAAGATGCTACTGGAGATCGCATGCTCGTCACTCTTGAGTTCCGTCCTGAAGATGACCACCTCATTGATGTCAGAGTGCTCCTGTGCGGCAAGGATCGTCTCGATAGCCGCATGCGGCATATCTATCACGAGGCTTGGAGGTGAGGGAAGCATGACGATATTAAGAAGCCCGGCAGTCCCATCAAGAAATGCTGAGACCATGATGTTGCCGATCTCTAGAAGGGCACTGTGGTCCATCTCGGTAAGGTCCCTGTCCGGGTCTGTCATCCCGAGCATCACGTTGGTGAGGCGCACTATCGATCTCTTCGGGATATAGAGGAGGAGGTAGCCCCCGCTCGTGACCTCCCCCATGACCTGGAAGAGTACGAGGGCTGCGAGGTCGTCACCCACATACTCATGGATCCTGGAGATATCGACAAGCGAGATCTCTGGCACATCCATCTCTATGTTCGACATCAGCATGGTCGAGAGCGTCGTTGCCGCATGAGCAGCCCCGATATTCCCAAGTTCGCGCAGTGCATCTGCCTGACTCGCAGTAATTGGCATACTAATTCTCCCGAACAATTGACTTGACATCTAGTACCGGGACAACCTCTCCATCCCCTGGAATGGTAACCCCGGAGATCCCCCTGCATATCCCAACGATCTGGCCGAGAGGTTTTATCACGACCTCCTGCTGCCCTTCTATCACGTCGACAGCGATGGACCGCTTCCGCTCCTGGTGCTGGAGGACCACAAGGATCTCACTCAGGACCGAGGAACCGAACATGTCCTCCAGACGGTCGAGGAGGAGTACCTCGTCCCTCATGAGGATGGTCTCGCGAGACCCGACTGAGTGGATCCTGTCATCAGAGAGGCTTGCCACCTCCACGATGTTGGCAACCGGGATCGCACAGCGACGGCTGTTGATCCTGACCATCATCACGTCCACAATCGCCATTGTGGGTGGAAGGATCAGTTCGAATCGAGTGCCCTCCCCGAGGGTGGACTCAACGTGTATCGTCCCCTTCAGGGACTGCAGCGCTGTTCTCACCACATCGAGCCCCACCCCTCGCCCGCTGAGGTCGGTGATCGTATCAGCAGTCGAGAACCCTGCCTGGAAAAGGAAGTCATATACCGCTTCCTTCTCCATCGAGGCTGCTGCTTCAGGGGTAACAAGCCCCCGCTCAATGGCCTTTGCAATGACCCGGTCAGCCCTGATCCCACCGCCATCATCAGCAATCTCTATGATGACATTGTCCCGGTCGCGGCGGGCAGAGAGGCAGAGATTTCCACAGCGTGGTTTTCCTGCTCTCTCCCTGTCGTCAGCGCGCTCTATCCCATGGTCGATAGCATTCCTGATGAGGTGGAGGAGGGGATCGTTCAAGCCGTCCATCACGCTCCTGTCGAGCTCGGTATCTCCTCCCACGATGTTGAACTCCACCTCTTTGCCCTCCCGGAGCGCAATGTCCCGCACAGTCCTGGGAAACCGGTTGAAGATGACTGATAAGGGGATCATCCTGATGTTCATCATCAGGTTCTGGAGGTCAGAGACTGACCGCCCCACCATTGAGAGGGTCTCGTCGAGCTCCTTGATCTGGTACTTCTTGGCTATCTGCGTTATTCGTCCCCTGTTGATCACAAGGTCCTCGATGAGGTTCATCATCTGGTCGAGCCGCGTGATATCGACCCTTATGTTCTTGACCTCGCGCCCCTTCTCGGTCTTTTCAGTTCGTTCCTTCCTGGTATCAGGGGCCGCGCGTCCCTCATGCGCCGCTTCAGCCTGGACTGATGGCGCACCAGGATAAACTGTGCAGGAGCTCACTGCGGCCTCCTCTACATCTGTCCCTGATGCCGCCCCTGATATGGCCTCTTCACCTGCATCGCTGGCGAGCGTCACCTCAAAAGTACCTTCGAACCCGTTGTCGTCTTCAACGGTCTCCCGGGAGGGTATCACCCTGATGATGCGCCCGATCTCCTCGATGTTCTGGAGGACTATCATACCCCTGATATTTTTATTGTCGCACGCAGCAGAGAGCCTCACCTTGACGGTGTAGACCGGGCCACTCATCTCTCCTGCCAGGGCGAGGTTGCTGGTGCTCTCCTCACGGGGTGGAGTTGATAGGGTCACCTCTGCGCGCGGTTCGTTCAGACCGTCGGGTGGCGTGCCACCCACATGGCCTTTCAAGGTAGCGACATGCTCTATCACCCCCTCGATGGTCCCCTCGCCGCCCCCCTCAATATCATCGAGCATCTGTTCGATGTCATCGGAGGCTACAAGAAGGTGGTCGACCAGGGCCTGCGTTATCTTAAGGGTGCCATTTCTGATCTGCTGAAATACGTCCTCCATGGCATGACAGACCCTCTCCATCATGCTAAAGCCCATGGAAGCGGACATCCCCTTGAGCGAGTGCGCAGATCGGAAGATCTCGTCTATGGCAGCCTTATCGAGGCCCCTTTCCAGTATCAGGAAGTTTTTAACGATCGTCTCGTGATTCTCACGCGACTCTGCGACATAGAGGGCACGGTAAGTGTCGAGGTCGCTCATGAGAAGATACTCACTCTTTGGTGGTCATCTCCTGAATGACCCCTGAGATCTCGTCTGCCATTCGTCTGAGGGGTATCACCCGGTCGACAGCCCCAAGTTCGATTGCAGTCCTCGCCATGCCATATACCAGACAGTCCTCCTCTCTGCAGACTAATGTAGTCCCCCCATGCTGTTTCACCTCTCTCGTCCCCTCACCTCCGTCATGACCCATCCCTGAAAGGATCGTGGATACTATCTTCCTGCCATAGACGTGCGAGGCCGAGGTAAAGGTCTTGTCCACTGCTGGGCGGACACTGTGGACCGGTGGGGCCGATGAGTGTATGATCTTTCCACCCATCTTCCCTTTCCTGGAGAGGAATGATGTGATAACGGTATGGACCCCGGCTTTGGAGACATAGACCTGACCTGAGTTCAGGATATCCCCGCTCACCGTCTCTTTCACAGCCATCGGACTGATCCGGTTCAGGCGCGCAGCGAGAGCCGCAGTGAACCCTCCCTCTGGCATGTGCTGGGTGATGATGACTGCGGCTTTCAGAGGGGCTTTGAGCGAGGAGAGGACGACATCGAGCATTGGTGGACCTCCTGCAGAAGACCCGATCAGGACCACCCGCTCTGCCACATCAGGGTCTGTTGTCTCCCGGCGTGCAGTGGTATACGGGATCGCGAGGAGGTTCTTTACCTTGTCGATGAGCTCCCGCTCTATCCCCCGCACACTGGTGATGTCCCGTGGCTTGAGCATAAAGTCATCGGCACCGAGCGAGATAGAGGTCTTTGTCAGCTCTGCGCCTTCAGCAGTGAGGGAAGAGAGCATAAGGGTCCGGGGGAAATTTGCAATCCCGCTTCGTTTCCGCAGTACCCCGATACCGTCCAACTTAGGCATCTCGATATCAAGGGTGATAACGTCAGGCTTCTCCTCTTCAATCTTCCGGAGTGCCTCTATCCCGTCGGAAGCGGTCCCCACCACCCTGATATCAGGGTCTCTGCTGAGCATATCGGAGATGACGGTCCGCATAAAGAGAGAGTCATCGACGACTAATACGCGGATCATGAGGGACCCATGCGCCGGTCAGGTGCCGATGACGTTTTTTATCTCCTCCAGAACCTTGGGTGCCTGGAAGGGCTTCACGATGTATCCCTTCGCACCGGTCTTGATCGCCAGTTTCACCATCTGCTCCTGCCCGACTGCAGTGCACATAATCACCTTGGCATTGGGATCGTGAGCCCTAATTCCCTTTAAGGCCTCAATTCCGTTCATCTTTGGCATCACAATGTCCATTGTGACGAGATCGGGCTTCAGTTCCTGGTACTTAGCGATCGCCTCGTCTCCGTCACCCGCCTCACCCACAATGTCGTGCCCTCCGGCGAAGAGGATGTTCTTCAGAAGAGTCCGCATGAAGAGGGTGTCGTCAACAATGAGAATCCTGCCCATAATCACCAGTTAGATCCTTATGAGAGATTAAATATATTCGTTCATGTGCAATCACTGCCCTGGCGGTTTGACCGCGTCAGTGATGTACCTGACACCTTTTGGGGTGAGCTGCACCTCTCTCCTAATAAACATCACCTCTATTAGACCGATCTTGAGGAGTCGTTCATAGATCCCCTCCAGGTCCTTATGAGTTATCTGGAGCATCTTCTCGATAGCAAGGGAGTCCATCCCGCTGTATACGAGCATTCCCACCTGGGCTGCCTGGGGGTCGACAACCTGGCCCTCCCCCATCTCCATGTGCTTGGTCGCGTCTTTTAAGAAGTTGAAGAGGATCTGGAGGGTGGAGAGGGGACAGAGGACGAAACTCGTGACAACTTCAGACCCTTCCATGTGATCGATCTTTACCACCTCCACCTTCTTTGCCTGGACCTCCCGCGTGGTCATTTCGATACCGGTGACTTCCTGGAGAGGTACACAGACCTGCTTTTCCTGGGAGACGAACCATATTCCAGACTTTAAGACTGCAATAGCCCCTTTCTCCCATATGGCGGATGTTATCATGACCCCGCCCCGGACCGCGGGGGACATGAAGTAGGCCATCAGCCGGTAGGCGCTGCAGGACATGGTGATCATCTTCTTCAGTACGAGGAGGACCTTCTCCACCGACGCGACGCGGAGGACAATCTCTCTCTCCCCTTTTACCGTGATGAAGAGGACGTTCTTGCGCTCATCGAGGTCGATTATTGATTTGTACTTCACCTCGAGGTCGATGGGGGGACCAAATGCCAGCCCCTCCTTTCCTATGTCCACCTTGGCGACGACCCAGGCACCGTCCTTCTCAACCTTGACCGGGACCTCTGTCATCTTTGTTGTAACCTCACTCCCTTCTTAGTTTTGCTAAGCTTGGATTTACCCCCTTCGAGGATCTCACGGAGCTCAGACTCGAGTGCGTTCACGGTGACTCTGGAACCTTTGAGATCTCTCATAAGCCCTCCACTGTCATCCTGCTTCACGTTCTGGACATCGGACTTAAGAGCTGCCATCAAGTCGTCGTCGCCCTTATCACCAGTGGCAAATCCTACCATCTCGTACTCGTCAGACCCCTCGGTCTTACCTGTGGACATGGATGGTGCCGGTCCACCCCCAAAGAGTTGAGCGGCCTTCGCTGACGAGAGGGGCTTGGACGCCGAGACCGGTGCCTGTGGTTCGGGACCACCGCCCCCCTTATTGGAAGAACCCGGGCTGCTCCTGGCCTCCATGCCTGGATCGACATTTACTGACCCCATATCGATAGCGCCGAGATCGGTCAGCTCAACTCCGGCGTCTGCTGCATCTCCCCCTTTCTGGTTCAGGATGCCCATGTTCGCCTCAAGGATGGAGTTCACCTCGTCGTCAGACTCCTGATCGATCTCGATCTCCTCTTCCTCTCTATCAAGGGCGATCTCGAGCCGGGTGATGTCTCCCCCATCGCCACCCTGGTTCCCGGCGAGCGGGTCGATGTCGTCGAAGAGGGGGCCGTCCATATCAGGGGAGATGGAATCTAAGACGTCCTCGTCTATGGGGTCGTTTCCTATCGAGAGGAATGGGTCAGGTTCGCTCTCCTTGGTGAGCGGGACGATATCGGCAGATGCGTCCATGAGTGAGGGTGCACCACCACCCCCGCGACCCTTCCCCCGGACCGAACTGTCCTTCACTTGTGCAGGGGCCTCACTCTCTTTCTTCGTGCCCTTACGACCCTTTCCGAGGTCCTTGAACAGTGCTCCGACTCCCTCCCGCATTGTCGAAAAGATACTGCTCTCTTTCTGCGCGCGTTTGCCCCCGGCCTGCTCTTTCGCCTTATGGGCACTCTTTTTCGCCGCTTTCTTCTTTGCACGGTCCTTGCGGGATAGCGCAGATCTCATCCGTTTCAGGCTGCCTTTGATCTCCTGCCCGGTGAGTGCCCCGGTGGAGACCAGGAGGGCAAGAGCGAGGGCACAGACTCCGAGAATGAGGAGGATGGGCGGGATGTCAACAAAGATCATCACCGACCCGATGACGATTATCCCCCCAAAGAGGAGAAGCTGGCGGGTGCTGTCCTTCATACTTCTAGACTCCCGCGAATGTCGGGATGCTGAAGAACATCCCAACTAGGAATGGTGCTCCGATGTAGATTATCCCGGTCAAAGTGAAGAGGATACACGCAAAGAAATAGTAAAGGTAGCGGTCACCTCCCATCACCACCTTCCCGGCTATGATGTTTACCATCGTGAGGATTGCCATCATGATCATGACATAGACGCCCATCTCTTTCTCGGGAAAGTTCACGAACATGGTGAGGCTACTTCCCATGCTCCCCCCAATCGAGCCTGATCCCCCTGCCATGGCTGCACTCCCGGTCGCCCCGACGCTGGTCATCACCGACTGGATGGCATGGGACATGGTGAGGAGGATGTGGAAGAGGAAGAGGAAGATGGCGATCATCATCGCGTGCATGGGGATCAGGAGGACCACAAAACCCATCGCGTTCATACTCCGCTTCTCCCGAAGGAGGACCTGCTCTAGCATCGAAGTGGCCGAGATCTCCCCGATCTTGTCAGCAGTCCCTCCGAGTTCGATGGAATCGCGAAAGATATTGAGGTACTTGTAGATGAGGTTGGACCCGCTCTCCATGATGAACTTCTCCCATGACTGTTTATCAGAGAGGCCGAGGTTCAGCTTGGAGTAGACCGAATTGATAAGGGGCTCTAACACATGGAGGGACTTGCGGTCGATCTCATTGAGGGCCGCCCCAATGGTGATCCCCTTTCCCCCCATTACGGCCCCCAGGCTCATGATAAACGTGGTGAACTCCGCGTCGCGGCCGATGATGTTCTTATCGTCGAGGTAGCCGATGATCCCTAGTGGAAAGAGCAGCACCCCGATGAAGAGAAATACGAGGCCGAAGGAGTTGGGGACGAAGATCAGGATAAGGATGGCGCAGATTGCGTTGATAGGGAGGATCTTTTTTTCCATACGGTGAATGATATTTTGTTCTTTTGACCCTGTATCAAGGGTATGCGTCTTTGAATCGGTCGGTACCGCCCGGTACATCGTGAAGACTCCGAAGAGAGCGACAGCTAAGACGACAAAGTAGGAGATGGTGAAGGTGGTCTGGACGTTATCTGGCGTGAAGATTGCCGTCGAGACCATCATAATGATCCCAACAAGGGAGGCGGCAAACATCATCGCGATATAGGCGTCGCCCCACTTCTTCAGCATCTCGAGGCCTGTTTCGTATCTGTTCCGGTATTTACTCCGGGTAGTACTGAGCTCTTTGACGAGGAAGTCTTCGTCAGGGACGCCTGACTCAATAGAGTTGGCATACCGGTCCATCATGCTCCGGAGCATCTCGTTGCTGGTCCGCTCAGCCATAATACTGAGGGCCTGGACATAGCTGTAGTTCCACCGCTTCACAAAGAACTCGACCTTTGCGATGTACTTTGAGGGGATATACTCCAATTTACGTGCGGTATAGGCGAAGATCTCAGGCCGCGTCGCCTTGGCGGTGGTGATGGAAGCCATGTAAGTGATCATGAAGAGGAGATCGGCACTCATCCGCTGCGCTTCACCAATTGATGCAAGTCTCCCTTTTATTGCCCGGATCTGCGCTTCAAAGGGTACACTGCCTGCATTCTTGTTCTTTTGGCCTTTTGCGGCATTCCCAAACAGTGCCGTATTCCCGCTCCTGATCCTTACCGGGTCTTATACGGTGAACTCGATGTTGAGGAGCCCCTGTTTCTTGATCTTCGTAGTCATGGCATAGAGGTCATAGAATCCGGTGTACCCTGCCTTGTGGAGGCGCTCGAGGATCCTGGCCCTTTTTTCGACCTCCAGGTAGATGATCCCCTTTTTGTGGTCAGGGATCCCGAGCATGGTGGCAACCTTGTTCTCAAGGAGGAACGAACTCCCCTTGCCGGTCCATTCGTGGGTATCGGTCACCGGGTCCCAGTGGAACATCTCCACAAACGAGAACCCCTGGGACTCGGGGTTGTACCCTACAAGTTCGTTTATCGAGAGGATGCGGCGGGCCATCTCCCCATTGGGACGACGGACCGAGCTCTGGATGACGACTAAGTTGAGGTTGTCGACATAGGTCTTGGGGATGTTTATTGGGTCACCGCAGAGACGTTGGATAAGTTTTTCGACAGATGCCGCGTGGAAGGTAGAGAGGACCGGGTGGCCGGTCTGCATTGCACCAAATGCAACCGCACCCTCAACGCCTCGGATCTCTCCCACCATTATCTGGTTGGGACGCTGTCGCAGCGCGGCCTTTAAGAGGTCGAACATCGTGACGTCTGATCCCGTCCCCTCGCCGCTCCCCTTCCCTTTCGAGACCTCCCGCGCCCAGTTCTTGTGGGGGATGATGAGTTCAGGGGTGTCTTCGATGGTGACTATCTTGTTCTCAGGTGGGATGAAGGTGGTAAGCGCGTTGAGGGTGGTGGTCTTCCCACTCGCGGTTTCGCCTGCCATGAACAGGGACATGCTGTTTTCGATGCATAGCCAGAGGTACGCGGCGGCGAGGTAGTTGATAGTCTTGAACTCTACCAGCTTCACAATGCTGATAGGGTCTTCCATGGCTTTTCGGATGGTGAAGTTGGAACCTTTCCGGCTGATGTCGACACTGTAGACGATGTTGATACGGGAGCCGTCTGGAAGGGTGGCGTCCACGATTGGGTTGCGGTAGGTGATGGGCCGCTTGGTCCGCTCCGCGAGCTTTATTACAAAGAGGTCGAGTTCCGCGGTGTTGTCCCAGCCTACGACTGACTTAAGTCCCTTGAAGATCTTATGCTCGACAAAGATGGGGCCAACGCCATCACAGGTGATGTCCTCGATGTAGGGGTCACCGATGAACGGCTTGAGGACCCCGATATCGATTTTGTCCCGGATCATCAGGTACTCGACCGCGCTGTACTGCTGGGAGGTGACGACCACTTTTCCGTCCGCAGCCATCTCCACTCCCCGAAATGCCTCATCCTTTCGTGAGCTCGCCGTGGCGCTGAAGTCTGTTGCAAGGAACCCTTTCAATTTGCTTCCAAGACTGCTTTTGTTTTTTTTCGCATTACCCTGATCATCATTGCCGAACTTCTCTCCAGGTTTTGCAATATGAGTGACCTTAGCAATAAGTTCTTTTAGCACTGCAGTCCGCTCCGCATCAGAGACCG
>JAPKXQ010000091.1 GCA_026394765.1 Methanomicrobiales archaeon | reverse complement strand
TACCCACCCCTCCGCATTGCGATTGGGCTGTATTACCTGTTTTGGGGGTCCATCATAATTGGGGGATGCCCGAGCGGCGGGGGCAAAGCCCCCAAGAGCGGTCACACATTTTCAAATTTAATTGGGATCTGAGTGGTGTGGGATGTTACCCAATCACCTAATTTTTTTAAAAAGGGGAACCGGACGGACCCAGCGGGAATCGAACCCGCGTCCTTGGGTCCGAAGCCCAAGAGGATATCCGCTACCCCATGGATCCGTCCATTTCTTCTCATCATAAGTTATTAAGCGTTTTTCAAAACAATACAGAAGGTATATGATCCTCTCATCCCGGGAGATAGAGGGGAGGCTTGTCGTCGATGCTCCGGACAGTGATGAAGTGGACAAAGAGTGCCTTTTGCCCCCGGGATGCCTCGCTATCAGGCCTTTTTCCCCTACATGCCTGCAGCCGGCCTCCTATGACCTTCGTGTGCGCGATGCGGTGATCCTCTCACGGGGGATCTGCACCCTCGTCCCCACCCTTGAGTGGGTGGAGTTTCCTGCTGACCTTGCAGCGACCCTGCGGTGCAGGTCCAGTTATGGGCGGCGTGGTCTCATCGTCACCGGGGGTTTTGTAGATCCCGGTTTTCGGGGCCAGCTTACCCTCTGCCTGATCAATCTGGGTCCTGAGGACCTGGTCCTTCACAAGGAGGACCGGGTTGTACAGATGATAATCTACGAGGTGATGGAAGGCGGGCGCGCCTATGAGGGGAAGTACCAGGACTCTCTGGGTGCGATAGGGGCGTTGTAGCGAATGATTCGGACAGAGCGGAAGTATATCGAGATCCTCAGGATCTTAAAGGATTACCAGGAGCCGATGGGGGCCAAACGATTGTCAGAGCTGATGGCCGAGCGGGGTTTTGTGATGAGTGACCGGGCGGTCCAGTACTACCTCAGTTCTTTGGACGAGATGGGGTTCACCGAGAAGGTGGGTAACCTCGGGCGGGTCCTCACCCAGGCTGGGATTGAAGAGACTGAGAGTGCGCTAGTGGAAGATCGGATTGGGTTTATCATCTCCAGGCTAGAACGGCTCGCTTTCCGGAGTACCTTTGACCCGTTGAGTGCGACTGGTGATGTGGCCTACAACCTCTCCATAGTACCGGAATCGGATTTTGAAGGGGCTGTACAGGCGTTTGACGCTGTCGCCCAAGCTGGGTGCGGGTTCTTCTCCTCTTACAGGGTAATCCAATCAGATCCCCGGATACCTGAAGGGTCTGTGGGGCTCATGACCATCTGCAGCATCACGATGGATGGTGTATTCCAGAGGAACGGGATCCCCTCGCGGATGGCATATGGGGGAAGGATCCGGATCGAAGGTGGCAGACCGGTTGAATTCGTGGACCTGATAGGGTACCGTGGTACAACGGTGGACCCCTTGCAGCTCTTCATCTCTGCTGGACTCACCTCGATCACATCCCTTGTGAAAACCCGCAGCGGAATTGGGCTAGCGAACGTCCGCGAGATCCCATCTGCAGCTGAAGCGCAGGTATGTGACCTCATGGAGAAGATGAGGGAATGTGGGTTCCTATTCCCTCTCGCGATAGGCAATGAGGTCTTCAACATCAGGCCTGACCCTTACCGGCTCTCGATCGCTGCATTCAGTGGTATGAATTATGTCGGGAGTGCCTGGGAGCGGGGGTTCCAGATAAAGACTGAGATTGGTGCAGGGACACTTCCCTTCAGCAGGATTGTGGACCAGGCCTGATCTGGGAATAAAAATGGCGGCAACTATTGCTTCTCGCTACTTGACCTGAATGCTTTGAGAAGTTCTTCTGTGGACTTCTCATCGGATTTCGTCTTTGTGAGCAGGGATTTTGCACGAGGTGTGCCACCTGCAGCGGCATCAGGCACTCTCCTCTCATCAAGTTCTGCTACCTGCGGTGGGGAGGATACCCGCGCGGGGCGATTCATCTCATCCCGTATCCTCCTCATCTGCTCGATCCTGGGAACTCCCTCAACTCCCGCAAGGATGATTATCAGGGCCACGAACTGGGATGATGGCACTGGGTAATCTCCTGCACGGACTTCGTTGCCTGAGATGCTGCGGTCCACCCACTTTCTCACACTGAGGTACCCCTTCATACTAAGTGCATGGGCCGGACCTGCCACAAGTACCAGGGCTTTCTTGGCCGTGGCGATGTCACAGGGGGTAGACATGTCTTCGTTCACTGCATACCTCCCAAGGTCGACCACCCTGGTGGCACGCCTGTGTGCGTCCTCAATCCTGGCACCCCTGATCCGGACTGGAGAGATGGCGTCGATCATACCTTTCTTGTGCGCCCTCTCTACGGCATAGCCAATGGTGATGATCCCCATCCCATAGATGGTGTTGAGGATCTCACCTGCATCAAGAAATGTCTCAGCGTTATCGTCCTCCTCCTTGCCGTTGTACTCCCCTGCTCTGAGAAGGAGCGCGATCCTCTTTGCGATAGCATCGTTGATCAATGCATACAGGTGCTGCTGCATGTTGGGGTGGCGGGGGCCTCCCAGATAGGGAATTTGCTGGATCAGCCCCCTTTTAACCCGCGCTTTACCAATGAGGCGTTCTTTCCAGGCCTCGTTGTCGAAGCAGAGGCAACCGTCCAGGAGAGGGATTGCGCAATCGATCTGATCTGCCGCCTGTGCTGCCCTGCCTTTCCCCTCTGTGACTGATGGAAGGGTAAAAAGGCCGAATATGGGCTCATAGACCTCGCTTCGCATGGGTGGGACTAGGATTGGGATGGCGTCAAGGCTTGACCCTCCGAGCCCGCCGCAGATGAGGATGGCGTCATTATCGACACTATTGGCCTGGTGGACCTTTGCGATGATCTCCTCCACAAGGGTCTGGGAGAGCGGGATAGTACCTTCATGGGGCTCAAGGTGGGCGAGAAGGTGCCTCCTGGCTACTGGGACGTGTGAGAGCCCACGGAGGCAGGCTGCATCGCTGTCGATTGCCAGGGTAACGAGGCAACCCATTCGGGAGTATCTGTTCTCCTGCGCTTGGAGCGCATCCACTATTCTGCACCCCGCCCCTCCAAGTCCGACTACGAGGACCTTCACGTTGCAGTACCTCCCCAGATGTCAGTGGTTGGACTTTTCACTTCTTATCACCTTACCCCCTGTGGAAAAAAACTCTCCCTAACGAGTAAGAGAGAATCGCTCCCGCCACACTGCTTTGTCGAAGGACATATGTCCAGGTGACCGGAAGTGCTAGTGGTGCAGAAACCAGTCGGGAGGTCTCCTACAGAATGCAACATTTCATGAAGTTAAGCGCAAAAAAATAACAACGTATTTAAATTTCTGTTCGAAAGATCCTGATGAGGTGACAAGCCTTGAGTTATGGAATAGAATTCGTACCTGGAAATGTCAATGTGAAACAGGTGGTCAACCTCTGTAAACTTGCAGAGTCCAAAGACATCGACTTTGCCTGGATCACCAACCACTACAACAACCGCCACTGCTATCCTACCCTCGCCGCCATCGCGATGAATACCACCACTCTCAAGATGGGGCCAGGGATCATGAACGCCTTCACAGATACACCGGCCGCCATGGCCTCGTTCTTCTGTACATTAAATGAGATCTCAGATGGTCGTGCAGTCCTCGGGATCGGTCCCGGTGACCTCTCAACTCTGCCCAAGCTCTCAATCTCGCCTGATAAGCCAGTAGCCCGCCTGGAAGAGGCAGTCGCTGTTATCAGGAAGCTCTGTTCTGGAGAAGAGGTCAAGACGCCAGAGATGCAGTTCTTCAAGTACGCCGGTGCAAAACTCACGGGTGTGAACCTGCCCGACAAGAAGAAGGGAGTCCCGACCTACATCGGTGCCCAGGGCCCCAAGGTCCTTGATCTTGCAGGACGTATCGGCGACGGCGCCCTCATCAACGCATCGAACCCCAAGGACTTTGCGGTCGGTATCCCGATCATCAAGGCGGCATGTGAAAAGGTGGGCAAGAAGAACTTCGATGTTGGTGCCTACACGGCGATGTCCATTGATATGGACGTGAAGAAGGCTCGGAACGCTGCAAAGATCGTTGCCGCCTTCATCGCCGCCGGATCCCCGCCCGATATCATCAACCGCCACGGCCTTGACATGGGCAATGTGACAAAGATCAAAGACGCCCTCGGGAAGTTTGACTTCAAGACGGTTGGCGAACTCGTAGGGGACAAGGAGATCGACGCCTTCACGATTGCGGGAACTCCCGACATGGTCAAGCAGAAGTGCGATGACCTCAAGAAGGCTGGAGTCACACAGATCATCTTTGGGTCCCCGCTCGGACCTGACATGGTCAACTCCATCCGACTCCTCGGTAAGTACATCGTATAAGTGGGACACAGATCCCCCTATTTTTTTATGGAAGTCCTGTTGGCATTCAAATCTGAGAAAGAACTATAGATCTTCTTGGGTTTTGCATGAGGCCTGACCCTTCGTGGTATCTTTTAGTCCCTGGTTGGAGCCTCCTCGTCCTTCACATGTCTCCACTCTGCCCATGTACTCTCTGAAAAAGGTCATGGTGGGGCAGAGTTCGATAGAGTATCGTGAGGAGCACCTCACCGGTAATCGGTGCAAGATCTGTCCTGAACGGATCAGGCGGGGGATTGGGGCCACCTATGTACCTCCACTTCATGAGGAAGGCTGCCCTTTCTGCCCCGGGTCAGTCGGTGAGGTGACTCCGCTCTTTGCTGATGGAACACGGATCCGCATTGGGGAGAGCGTGACATTCCCAAATCTCTTTCCTTTTGCCGCGCACCACGTCGTGACGGTGATGACGCGGTCGCATCTCCCTCCCTCTTTCTCTCCTGAAGTTATCGTTGATGCGCTCTCTGGACAGATCGAGGGGCTGATGAAAGCAGACTTTAAGGGATATCCGAGCATCAACTGGAACTTTCTCCCCTCGTCTGGGGCGAGCATCGTTCATCCCCATCTTCAGGGCCTCCTTGACCGACGACCCTGCCCGCGCGCAGAACGCTACCTCATCGCCGGGGAACGCTACCTCCTCCGTGAGGGGAGACGGTACTGGGATGACCTGGTGTCGGTTGAGCGGGACTCTCCCAGGTTCCTCTTCGGGGATGAGATGTTCTGGACTGCAGCTGCGGTCCCCCTCGGTGAACGTGAGGTCTGGGGTGTTATGCCCTTCTCTGATCTTGAGGGCGCTGTTCCATACCTGGACCTCCTCGCACACGGAATTGGTGAGGTCATAGAACTTTTCAGGGCATGTGGCTCCCATGCATTCAACCTCTCACTCTTCCTGGACAGGAGCAGGGAACACCACGGTTTTCGCAGTTTTTGCTCGATGATCGCAAGGATCAACCCAAATAGTACATCAACGAGCGACTCAGCATTCATGGAGCGCATCCATGGTGAACCGGTCATCCTCACGCTACCGGAAGAACTGGGAATTTTTGGACGAAAAGAGTATGATCTGTCCCCCCCTGTGTGAGGGGAACACTGCAGGCTGAACTCTTTACTCGGGCTTGCTGATCAGTTTGGTCTTTGCGACGATGACTCCGTCCTTCTTGTGGGGCTTGCGGACGACACCGTCACATGCCTTATCGAGTTCACGGGCCTCATCACAGAGAATTGCAGCGGCCCGCATCATCTCATGGGCACTTGAGACGATCGGAATGTACTTCTCCCACTCCTTGGTCATGAAGCAGCCCTTGACATTGACCATGGCTACTGCAGAGGCGATCTCGTACGCCGCCCGTGCCTTTGCCAGTGCATAGGGATTGGTGAACTCTCCATCGACGGCCTTGTCAGTGGTCATCACAACTTTGGGAAGCACGAGTTCAGCTCCCTTCTTTCCGGCCTTCACCTGGTCGATCACCTGGTCTAGTGCCACCTGGAGCTTCCGGAATGCACCGGTGAGGGAGAGGACCTTGACGAGGTTGCCATTGTAATCGGCCATCTCGACGGGGTCGAGGAACTCACGCCGGGCACCGATCATTGAATCTGCCTTCATGATGATGTACCCGAACTTGCCGTCCTTCAGCTCGGCCCACTCCTTCTTCGTAGTGATGTCGTCGGTTATGACGACAACTGGGATCCCTGACGCCGCAAGTTGTTCACGTGCGCCGGTTGGCCCCGGCAGAACGCCGTTAGGTGAGACCACAATACAGAAGTCCGGATTCCATGCCTTCATATTGGAAATGACTCTGTCAATGTCCTCGGGCTGAAGCTTGGTCCCGCTCGTGGCCATGAAGGTCTGCATGTCCTCTCTGTCGGCACGCTCGTCGAGCAGGAGCTCTGCCATCACCCCGCTGGCGATATTACCCAGCTTTGCAACTCCAACTTTTACAACCATTGTACACCTCTAAAAAATTGTTTCATCACTACTATTGCCAAAAAGGCATATAAACATTTTGAAATGAATTTCCTCTAAAATTTTTCGTTATTTTTGAAAAAATCCCAGATCCGCCAGGGAGAATCTCATTCTTTCGTTCACGGAAAAAGGGAGTGAAGTGTTAACGAAAAGTGTTTAAATTGAGCGTTCCAACAGTTTATCTATGAAAGAAGGCCTCCTCACCGACCGTCAGAAGGAGGTGTTGCGTTACCGTAGACAGGGTCTCACGCAGCAGCAGATTGCAGATATCATCTCGACCTCGAAGGCGAATGTCTGCACGGTAGAGAAGTCGGCAATGGAGAATATCCAGCGTGCCAGGGAGACTCTTGAGTTCATGTATACTCTTGACGCGACGCATCTCTGCACGGTACATGCCGGGTCTGATCTCCTGGAGGTAGCACCTCTTATCTATCAGGAGGCCGAGAAGCTCGGGATCAAGGTGAAGTATGATACTATCTCCCTTCTCACACGGATGAGGGAGACTATCCCCCAGCGACTGAAGGCACGTCAGGTCAGGGACGACATCAGTGTGTACATCAACAAGGAGGGAGAGATCTACTTCGGCTGATTGTTCTGGTCCCCGCGGTTTCCAATCGCGGGAAGATTTCTTATACTTTTCTGGTAATTATTATGGAAGCCGGGATGTGACACGCCCTTTCTGTTTCAGGGACATCCAGGGACAGCCCCTCATATCAGATCTTATCAGGTCGATGGATGGGCACTGGGTGTGTCATAACGAGGCGAGATCTCCACTATCGTGGTGGGGATGCCGAGGAAGGAGTTACGCTGGATGCGTAACGCTGAATGAGTTGGATCTGATCAGGCACAAAGGGTGGACGTCCTAAGAGACGGCCCGGACACGCGGATCTTGGGAGCAATCAGGGCTTTCAGATCATCTGGTGTGCAACAGGTGCCAATGGTCAGGATCTCTTCGCGAGAATTAGTATCCGGTACATTACTGGGTAATGGTTACGCGGGACTGATGGGACCATTCCCCACTACTCCTGTGGTAATCTGTATGGTGCCCGCGGAAAGTTCAGCGCGTATCGCTGGTGAGACGTCCTCTCGGATCCTTCAGTGCCAGAGGCCACATCAGCCCTGTCGAGAGGTCATTCCCTGCGGGATATGCCCCAGGTAGCTGACCTCATCATGAGCGGGGGTGAGCGTGAGCCTGGGGCGTTCACGAACTGGAGAGGAGTGAATCTGCCATGCCAAAGATCAACAGGCCACGCAAGGGCTCTCTTGCATTCAGCCCAAGAAAACGCGCCAAGAGCCCAGTCCCTAGATACCAGGCCTGGCCAGTGTACAACGGTGCACCGGCCCTCCTGGGGTTTGCGGGATACAAGGTGGGGATGACCCACGTGATCATGGTGGATGACCATAAGAACAGCCCGACAGAGGGGAAGGACATTATGGTCCCGGTTACGGTGATCGAGGTCCCACCCATGCGGGTTGCGGCGGTACGTGCCTATGTGGGGGACACCTACGGGCTTCGGCCGTTCACTGAGGTCTGGGCCAAAGAACTCGACACCGAGATGGCGAGGAGGATCAACCCCCCCAAAGAGCATGCATACGAGGAGATAGATGCAAAGATACGTAGTGCAATTGATTCCGGAATGATTGTGGAGATCCACGCACTTCTCTACACACAACCACAAAAATTGACAGGGGTTCCGAAAAAGGTCCCTGACCTCATGGAGGTGAAGGTGGCGGGGGGCCCGGTTCCCGCGCGGTATGAGTATGCGACCACGATCCTGGGCAAAGAGATCCTCCTGGGCAGCGTCATCAAAGCCGGTGCCTATGCGGACATAACCGCGATCACTACAGGGAAAGGGACACAGGGGCCGGTGAAGCGGTGGGGTGTCATGCTCAGAAAGCGGAAACACTCACGAGGCAAGAAAGAGCGCCATGTCGGAAACCTTGGACCATGGACCCCCCACCACGTCCGGTGGCAGGTCCCTCAGAGCGGTCAGATGGGGTACCACCAGAGGACTGAGTTTAACAAGCGTATCCTCAAGATAGGGGATGACGCCAGTGAAGTGACCCCTGCGGGAGGTTTCCTCCACTATGGTCTCCTCCGTAGCCCGTATGTCCTGGTTAAGGGATCAGTCCCTGGTCCTGTCAAGAGGCTTATTAGGATCCGCCCTGCGATTCGACAGGGTGAACATGTGATGAGGGCTCCCGCTATTGAGCATATCAGCATTGAGAGCAAGCAGGGGTGAATTGGGGAATGAAAGCACAGGTTAGAACCTTGGAAGGAGAGGTCTCCCGAGAGATCATCCTCCCGGATACATTCGAAGAGGAGTACCGCCCCGACCTCATCAGGAGAGCGGTTGTTGCTCTACAGAGCACCCGGTGGCAGCCACATGGGACCCATCCCTATGCAGGGATCCGTTCCTCGGCAGTAGGCTGGGGGAGTGGAAGGGGTGTCTCCCATGTACCGCGCATAAAGAATGGTTCAAGGGCAGCAAAGGTTCCCCAGGCCAAAGGTGGTCGTGAGGCCCATCCACCGGTTGTTGCAAAGGTGCTGGAACGGCGGATGAATAAGAAAGAGAAGAAAAAAGCGCTCCGTTCAGCAATAGCTGCGAGTGCATGCGTGGAAATTGTACGTTCCCGTGGGCACCGCTTTGCAGGAGAGGTGCCCGTCGTCCTCGAAGACCGTTTCGGGGTCCTGGAGAAGACGACCGATGTGATAGCGGCCCTGCGTGCCGCAGGGGTCTACGATGACGTCGAGCGGTCCAAACGCTCTCGCAAGGTCAAAGCCGGGCGGGGGAAGATGAGAGGACGCCGCTACAAGCAGCGTAAGAGTCTCCTGATCGTCACTGCAGATCAGCCCCTGCGGGCCGCACGGAACCTCGCTGGTGTCGATGCGGTAGTGGTGGGGGAACTGACTACTGAAGACCTCGCGCCTGGCACCCAGGCAGGGAGGCTCACGGTCTGGACCGAGGGTGCAGTCCAGCGTCTTGGAGGTGTGTAGGAATGGTGCTGAGCCACCCCTATGTTACTGAAAAGGCCATGATAGTCCTCGACAGCCAGAGCAAGATCCAGTTCATTGTATCCAAGGAATCTACGAAAGTGAGTATCAAGCGTGAGATTGAAGCGTCATTTGATCAGGAAGTCACCAGGATCAGGACTATTATGACCATGAAAGGCCAGAAGAAGGCCATCATCAGCTTCAAGAACAAGAAAGCGGCCGAAGAGATCCTCTCGCGCCTCGGTATTATGTAGGTGGGACCCATGGGACATCGTATTACCACTCAGAACCGTGGGAGAGGGGGGCCGACCTATCGCGCTCCGTCCCACCGGTACAAGGCAGCGTTACGGCACGCCGGGCATGGGGACACGACGGTCACCGGCGAGGTCATCGGGATCGAACACGACCCCGCGCGGAATGCTCCGATCGGCCTCGTGCGGATATCAGATGGGAGCAAGCTCTACATGCTCATCACCGAGGGAGTTGGAGTCGGTGACGCAGTAGCATGGGGTCCGGGTGCTACCGTTAAGAACGGCAACACTCTGCCCCTCTCTGCCATACCGGCAGGGGCATACATCTGCAACATCGAAGCGAGGCCAAATGACGGCGGCAAGTTTGTCCGCGCAAGCGGGGTCCAGGCTATCATCGTCGACAAGGGTGAGGACCGCGTAGGCATCCAGATGCCGAGCGGCAAGACTAAGTGGTTCAATGCCCGTTGTCGTGCGACTGTTGGGATCGTGGCTGGTGGCGGTCGCGGTGAGAAACCCTTTGTGAAGGCCGGGAACAAGTTCCACAAGATGCGAAATACTGCCTCAAACTGGCCGAGGGTACGTGGCGTTGCGATGAACGTGATTGACCACCCGTTCGGTGGTGGAGGGCACCAGCATCCTGGACGCCCTAAGACTGTCGCAAGGGGTACTCCACCGGGACGGGCCGTCGGTCATATGGCCGCAAGAAGGACCGGGAAAGGGAGAAAGTGAGGGGATTTCATGGCGAAGAAGACACAGAAGCGGTTACCACGACGGCGTGAGGAGTTCACGTATGGTGGTTACCGGTTGGAGGAGCTCCAGAAGATGACGGTATCAGACCTCATCCCGGTGATGCCTGCGCGAGCCCGCCGGAAAGTGAAGCGTGGCCTCACCCGCGGTGAAGAGAACCTCCTGCAGCAGTTCCGGCACGGGGAGAGCGGAGTAAAGACCCATCTGCGGGACATGATCGTGATGCCTGAAATGGTGGGGCGCGAGGTCCTGGTTTATAACGGCAAGGAGTTCATGAAAGTTGAAGTCCAGCCTGAAGCACTCTTCCATTACCTGGGAGAGTTCGCTCTTACCAGGAAGAGGGTCAACCACGGGAGTGCCGGTATCGGTGCGACGCGGTCAAGCAAATATGTCCCCCTGAAGTGAGTGGAACATGGCTCGTACAAAATATTCCATGAAGATGACCGGGACAGAGATCGCGAGGGGAAAAGCCAATGAGCTCCCGGTATCACCAAAGCATGCCATTGAGATCGCAGCCTTCATCCTGCATAAACAGGTGAATGTAGTAATCCCCTACCTCGAAGCGGTTGCAGTTGGAAAGAAGGCGATTCCATTCAAGAAGTTTTGCAGAGACGTCTCACACCGACGCTGCCTCACTGGGTGGGTGATAGGGCGCTATCCCAGGAAAGCATCACTCGCCTACATCCGCCTCCTCCGTTCTATCCAGCAAAATGCCGGGTATGTGGGAATGGACCCGGAAAAGCTCGAGATCATCCATGCGTCAGCAAATCGTGGCCGGGGGCTTAGGTCAGTCTTTCCCCGTGCGATGGGTAGGGCGACTCCCAAGCGGAGGGAGACAGTGAACATCGAGATCGTGGTACGTGAGGTGGAGTGATGGCAGTAGAACATAAGTTCATCGCCGAAGGAGTAAGGCGTGCCGCGGTGGAGAAGCACTTCATCAAGGAGCTGAAGAGAGCCGGTTATGGCGGGATGGACATTGTGAGAACACCTCTTGGCACACAAGTGACGATATTTGCTGAAAAGCCAGGTATTGTCATTGGAAAGGGCGGAAAGGTCGTTCGGCAGCTCACCCAGGACCTTGCGACGATATATGGTGTTGAGTCACCCCAGATCGAGGTTCAACAGGTGCCCAATGCCAATTTCAATGCCCAGATTATGGCTGAAAGGCTTGCAAATGCGCTCGAACGTGGCTGGTACTTCAGGAAAGCCGGGCAGAGCATCATACGTCGTGTGATGGAGGCAGGCGCCCTAGGTTGCGAGGTAATTGTAGCAGGAAAGCTCACAGGTGCCCGTGCAAGGCTCCAGAAGTTCACGGCGGGATACATCAAGCACTCGGGAGACCCTGTCAACACCATCGTGGAGAAAGGCTTTGCTGTAGCCATAAAGAAGCTCGGAGTTATTGGTGTGCAGGTCAGGATAATTCCTCCAGGAGCTAAGCTGCCTGATCACTTCGAGATAATGGAGGCACCACCGAAGCCCCAGCAGATGGCAGAAGTGGTGGTGACTGAAGTCGGGGACCTTGCTGAAGATATTGAACCGGATGAGCCTGATATCGCGGATGAGTTCGTCGAGGAGGAGTAAATGGCGATCTTTAGGGCAAGAGATGTGCGCCAGCTCTCAGATGTGGAACTTTCCGAGCAAGTCGGAAAGCTGCAGATTGAGCTTATCCAGCACTATGGTAAGGTGAGTGCGGGTGGTGCAACCGAGAATCCTGGAAGGATTCGTGAGCTTAGGAGGACTATTGCCCGTATGAAGACTGAGGAGTCAGCGAGGAGCAGGGCATGATCTCAGCCCAGAACGTAAACCGGCACGAGATGATCGGTCTGGACGTTCTGGTAGTATCCTCAACAAACCCGGTCCATATAGGGATCCAGGGTATCATCATCGATGAGACGAAGAACACCTTCAAAATTCGGACTCCGGGGCGTATACTGACGGTCCAAAAGCGAGGGTGTACCTTTCGTCTGAATCTTTCGAACACGATGGTGGTCGACCTCATTGGCGATCAGGTGGCACTACCCCCTGAACGCCGGGTCAACCTCCAGAACATGCGTTAGAGGAACCATATGGCACGAAATATAGGATTGAGTGTTGAAGAGCCCAAAGAGGTCTGTTCAGACACGAACTGTCCGTTTCATGGTATTTTACCGGTGCGCGGCCAGGTGATTACCGGTAAGGTCGTGAGCGATCGCATGATGGGGACGGTGGTAGTGGAACGTGAGTACCTCCACCTAATCTCCAAGTACAACCGGTATGAGAAGCGCAGGTCCAGGCTCCATGCGCATAGCCCCCCCTGCATCCATGCGAAGGTGGGTGACACGGTAAGGATTGCCGAGTGTCGCCCGCTCTCAAAGACGACTACCTTTGTCGTGGTAGAGGTGAAGGGCCCATGAAGGCAAAGCAGTCGACGACCCCCAGAGCCCTTGAGACAGGGACGCGCCTTATCTGCGCCGATAATACTGGCGCACGCGAGGTCCAGATCGTCTCCGTCTTTGGGTACCACGGGGTCCGCCGGCGACAGCCGAAGATGGGCCTTGGGGACCTCGCGACGGTGACTGTGAAGAAGGGGACTCCGGACATGAGAAAGAAGCTTGTCCGTGCGGTGGTCATCAGGCAGAGAAAGGAGATACGCCGGCCCAGCGGACTTCGCGTCTCATTTGATGACAATGCGGTCGTCATTGTTGATGAGAAGAACGAGCCACGCGGGACCGAGATCAAGGGTCCTGTGGCACGCGAGGTCGCGGAACGTTTTCCCAAGCTGGGGACGATGGCGACGATCATCGTATGAGTGAGGGATGAGCGCATGGTTAGGATCTTGAGTAAACAACCCAGGAAGCAACGCAAAGCGAGATATTCCGCTCCGAATCACATGAGGGGTAAATTCCTCTCGTCCATGCTCGATAAGCCGCTTCGGGAAATGTATAAGCGGCGGAGTTTGCGGGTCGTGAAGGGGGATACCGTTAAGGTGCTCAGGGGTGACAGCAAAGGCCATGAAGGCGTGGTCGATGAGGTCAACACCAGAAGCCTCACACTCGTAGTCCATGGAGTCTCTGCGACCAAGTCAGATGGCACTGAAGTCCCGAGGCCTGTAGACCCATCGAATGTGAAGGTGACGAAACTGAATCTTGAGGACCCGCGAAGAGAGGAACGCTTGGAGGTGAAGGCATAATGTCGATGTACCTCAAGCGGTACTCCGCACCCCGTTCCTGGCATATCGCAAAAAAGACAAAGACCTTTATTGTAAAGACACGTGCAGGCCCACATAATGCGAACGCGATGCCTATCGCAGTCTGGCTCCGCGATCACATGGGCATTGCACTGACCATGAAAGAGGTTACCCGGATCCTTCACCAGGGTGATATCATCATCAATGGTAAGGTCTGCAGGGATGCAAGGATGGGGATTGGGATCTTTGATATCATCTCCATCCCCAGGACCGGTAAGAACTACCGCATTCTCCGCGATAAAATGGGTGGTCACAAGACCATCGAGATCGATGCCGAAGCAGCTGCTTCACGTCTCTGCAAGGTCCTCAACAAGACCATCACCAGGGGTGGAAAGGTCCAGCTGAACCTCAGGCATGGGGCAAATGTCCTGGCTGACAACACCTACAGGCCGAGAGACTCTATCGTTATCTCCCTGCGGCCAGAGGAGCGGTTTAAGATCCTCGATCATTTCCCGTTTGCAAAGGGCAACATGGCGATGGTTATCGGGGGCCGGCATTCAGGAAAGATCGCTCGCATCGTCGATATCGTCATGGTCCCTGGGAGCGTTCCAAAACGGGTCTTTTTGGAGGACGATGAGACTAAGGTGCGGTTAGACACCATCGACTCTTACATCTACATGGTCGGACGAGAGACTCCTGCGATCGAAAAATGGGGGATTGAGGAATGAACCCGATGCAGGATCTCTTTGTCGATAAGGTCGTGGTCCATATGGGTGTCGGTGAGAGCGGAGAGAAACTCACCAAGGGGATCGATATCCTCCAGACCATTACCGGTAACACCCCTGTCAAGAGCATTGCGAAGAGGACGAACCCTGCCTTCGGGATCAGGAAGGGCGCTCCTATCGGGTGCCTCGTCACTCTGCGCGGCGCAGTGGCGACCGAGTTTCTCACAAGGGCACTAGCAATCGTCGATCGACAGATTCCACGTGGTCACTTCGATGGAAGGGGGAACTTCTCATTTGGTGTCGAGGAACACACCGACTTCCCGGGGATGTCATATGACCCTCAGATTGGGATCTATGGAATGGATGTCAATGTCGTTCTCTCCAGACGTGGTGTACGAATCAGTCGGAGGCACGCTGGGAGAAAGACCCTCCCGCACTGCCAGCACGTGACTGTGGCGGACGCAGCAGCGTTCCTCAAGGCGAAGTTCCAGGTCGAGGTGCGGTGATCCCATGGGTGGCGTGAAGAAGAAGAAGTTCGGGCGTGGTGCACATGAGTGCAAGATGTGCGGGCGAAAACAGGGACTTGTCCGTCGCTATCACATCATGTTCTGTAGGCAGTGCTTCCGTGAATGGGCCCCAAAGATGGGCTTTAAGAAGATGAGCTGATGAGAGAGCACGCGATATTTAGGTGGTCAACATGGCAAGAATGAATACGATCGCCGATGGGATGTCTGCCCTCAAGAACGCTGCGGACAAAGGAAAGGCAGATGTCATCCTGGAACCCGCGGGGACTCTCCTCGGTGCGATGCTTCGGATAATGCAGGAACAGGGGTACATAGCCGGATTTGAGTTCATAGATGATGGTCGAGGTGGTCAGTTTAAAGTCCACCTGAATGGTAGGATCAACAAATGCGGCGCAATTTCACCCAGGTACTCTGTAAATCACGGAGACCTGGAGTACTGGGAGATGCAGTACCTCCCCTCAAAGGGCTTTGGAATTCTTATCCTCACCACCTCAAGCGGGGTGATGCCCCATGATCAGGCGAGGAGTGAGGGGATCGGGGGCGAGCTCCTTGGATATGTGTTCTGAGAGGTGGCCGAGATGGGACGAGAACTACGTATGAAGATACCATCTGGGGTTACCATCCGGCGCGAGGGAGATCTCATGGTCGTGAAAGGGCCAAAAGGGGAGCTTGTCCGGCGCATGCGGTATTCCCAGGTGGAGATCCAGGTAGAGGCAGACGAGGTGGTGGTCAGCTCTGGGGCCAGGCGGAAGGAGATCACTGCAATGGTTGGGACCTATGCAGCTCACCTCCGCAACATGATGCAGGGTGTGAGCGTGGGCTTTGAATATACGATGAAGGTCGTATACAGCCACTTCCCAATCCAGCTGAAGATCCAGGAAGACAAGCTCGAGATCAACAACTTCCTGGGAGAGAAGCAGGCGCGCTATGCACTCCTCAAAATGGGAGTTGCAACAAAGGTCAGCGGCGATGAGGTCCGAATTACAGGGATCGACAAGGAAGCAGTTGGGAATACCGCTGCAAATATCGAACATGCGACCCGTATCCGGAACCGTGACCCCCGTGTCTTTCAAGACGGCATCTACCTCGTAACGAGGGCGTGAAGACGATGGTAGCTGATAAGAAAAGACTGATCAAGGCCAGGGCTGCGAAGGCTGCCCGGTTTATCAGGGATGGTTTTGGGAAGAAGTCCCAGATAAGCGAGAGCTGGAGAAAGCCGAGAGGTCTTCACAGTAAGAAGCGGCGGCAGAAGAAGGCGAAAGGCCCACTTCCCACACCAGGTTATGGGAGTCCGCGTGCGGTGAAAGGTCTCCATCCCTGTGGCCTCCGTGAAGTTAGGGTCTTTAACCCGGCCGGGGTCGAAGGGCTGGACCCCACGGTCTATGCAGTCCGTATAGCTGCAACTGTTGGTGGAAGGAAGCGTGTAGCTATCCAGGAGAGAGCTCTTGAGATCGGTATCCGGGTCCTCAACCGGCGGGAAGTAAAGACCGCCCTCTCTGAAACGCCAGCGGGTGAAGAGTCATGAGCGACCTCGCGAGCCAGCGTAGGATCGTGGCGTCGATCCTAAGCTGTGGTCAGAATCGGGTCTGGTTCGACCCAGAACATCTTACCGACATTCAGAATGCGATATCCCGTCAGGACCTTCGCCAGCTTATCACGGACGGGTCTATTAAGGCCCACCAGAAAAAGGGCGTGAGCAGGGGAAGGGCGAGGGTCAAAGCCGCAAAACGGTCTTATGGCCACTGCCGAGGACCCGGGAGGCGCAAGGGTGGGGCAGGCGCAAGACGCCCGAGCAAGCGGATGTGGATCCAGAAGATAAGGGCGATCAGAAAGGCCCTCGTGACGTTGAGAGAGGATGGCACCGTCGATCGCCGCCTCTACCGGATCCTCTATCGGAGGGCGGCCGGTGGGCAGTACAGGAGTGTCGCACACATGAAGGCACAGATGGAGATCCTCACTGGGAGGATGAAGTAGATGGCGACAGGTCCACGGTTCTTTGTGCCGTTTCGGAGGCGACGCGAAGGAAAGACGGATTACTACCGCCGTCGGAGACTCGTCGTTGCGAAAAATCCCAGGATGGTTGTACGAAAGACCAACCGCTACATCATCTGCCAGGTGGTGTTTGCGGAGATGGTAGGAGATAAGACCCTTGTCGCAGCGAACTCCAAGGAACTCTCCCTTTATGGTTATCAGGGATCGTCTGCATCCACACCAGCAGCATACCTTACCGGTATGCTCTGTGGGGTAAGGGCACTCAATGCAGACCTGGAGAGAGCAATCCTGGACATCGGCCTCAACCGAGCGAGCCATGGAGCAAGGGTCTTTGCAGCCCTTAAAGGGGCCGTTGAGGCTGGACTGGACATCCCGCATAATGCAGTGGTACTTCCCACCGATGAGCGGGTGAAAGGTGCACATATCGCAGAATACGCCCCGCAGCGTGCAGGGAACCTCATGGCGAATGTAGAACTGGTGGTTGATGCCATCATGAAGGAGCTGAAGTGAGACCATGCCATACGAGAAGGAGGAATGGGTTCCTCTCACCGGGCTTGGAAAGGCAGTCGCCAAGGGTGAGATCGCCAGTATCGACGACGTACTCACGAGTGGCAAGCCGATCAAGGAGTCGCAGATCGTCGATTATTTCCTGCCAGATCTCCAGGACGAGGTCCTTGACATCAAGATGGTCCAGAGGATGACGGACTCGGGGAGGCGTGTGAAGTTTCGTGCTGTTGTGGTGGTCGGGAATAAGAACGGCTACATCGGGTTCGGACAGGGAAAGGACAACCTGGTTGGGGACGCCATTAAAAAGGCGATCACCAATGCAAAGACCAACCTCATCAGGGTACGACGTGGTTGCGGGAGCTGGGAGTGCGCTTGCAACAGTTCACACACCATCCCGATGACTGTGGAAGGTGCTGCAGGGAGCGTCCGTGTCACACTCAAGCCTGCACCGCAGGGTATCGGTCTTGTGAGCGGAGACATCACGAAAAAGGTCCTGGAACTTGCCGGGATCAGGGACGTGTGGATGTTCTCCCGAGGCCAGACAAGGACCACGATCAACTTTGCGAAAGCAACATTCAATGCGCTTAAAGCGACCAGTGCTATCCGGATGGGGGGCGGTGAGTGAGATGTACGCCATCGTCCAGGTCCGAGGTGTGGTCAACACGAGGCGTGAGATAAAAGACACCCTCAAGATGCTCCGTCTCCATCATATCAACCACTGTGTCTTTGTACCGGGTACTCCGCAGTACCTCGGAATGATACGCAAGGTGAAGGACTACGTGGCGTATGGTGAGGTGGACGAGGAGACGGTAGCCCTGCTCCTCACGACGCGGGGTAAGCTCGCTGGTGACCTGGCGCTCACTGATGAGTATGTCAGGTCAAATTCAACCTACCAGGGGATCACGGACTTTGCGAAGGCAGTAGTCGTGGGCGAGGTGAAGCTCTCTGACCTCCCTGGGCTCAAGCCGGTATTGAGGCTCCACCCGCCGAGGAAAGGTTACCGGACAATTAAGCGGACATTCCAGCAGGGCGGTGCCCTGGGGTATTATGGGGGCGAGATCACGTCGCTTCTCACCCGTATGAGGTGATGGGTATGCCAGTTAACAAGCGGTCGAAGTATCGGGGCTCCCGTACCTGCGGGGGAGGGACACATAAGAACCGGCGTGGTGCCGGGAACCGGGGGGAAGGGGGAGGGCTGGTCACAGGGACCACCGTTTCACCCACTACCTCCTCCGTGATGAGGTACATAACGGCAAACACGGGTTTGTTAACCCTGTGTCGAGGGAAAAGACGGCTCTATCAGTTGGAGCTATAGACCTTATGGCAGACCGCCTCGTCGAGGAGGGGCTTGCGACCAGGGAGGGCGACCTCTACCTGATCGATGTCGTAGGACTTGGCATCGAAAAGGTGCTCGGCGGCGGTCAGGTGAGACGCATGATGAACCTCTCTGCGAACGCGTTCAGTGTGCGGGCAAAGGAGAAGATTGAGGCACGCGGCGGTCAGACCACAGAGGTCTGACCCGAAGTCTCCCTGGTGGAAGAATGGGCAGTTTCTTAGATAGACTCGAACCCCTCCTTGCCGCGATGCCTGCGGTCAAGAGTCCTGAGGGGCACGTCCACTTCAAGAACAAATTGATCTGGACCTTTGGCGTGCTCGTCCTGTACTTCGTCCTGACCAACATACCTGTCTTTGGCCTTGACCCGAGCTCTATGGACATATTCCTCTATTGGCGTGCGCTCCTTGCCGGTGCGAACGGCTCTATTGTCCACCTTGGGATAGGACCCATCGTCACTGCGTCGATCGTACTCCAGCTCCTCAAAGGGGCTGACATCCTCCGTATCGACACGTCAGAGACGAGAGGCCAGGTCATGTACATGGGCCTCCAGAAGCTCCTTATCTTTGTGATGATCATCGTCGAAGCAGCGCCAAACCTGGTGGGAGGCTTTCTTCGACCCGATCCGATCATCGCTCAGACATTTTTTGGAGGCAACCTCTTCGCCGTATCAATTCTGATCTTCATTCAGATCTGTATCGGGGGGGTCCTCATCTTCCTCCTCGATGAGGTCGTAACGAAATGGGGAATAGGGTCCGGTGTGGGGCTCTTTATCATCGCCGGGATCTCCCAGGCGCTTGTGAATGGGCTTATCAACTGGATGCCGCTCAGCGACCCGTACCCTGTTGGGTTCTTTCCCCGCCTTGTCGCTATCGGGGTCACAGGGGGGAACTACCTCCAGTACTTCGGGACCGACCTCCTTGCGTTCATCACCACTATTGCTATCTTCTTGATCATCGTCTATGTGGAGTCGACGAGGATCGAGATCCCGCTCGCTCATGCCCAGGTGAGGGGTGCGCGGGCGAGATTCCCGGTTAAACTGATCTATGCAAGTGTTCTCCCGATGATCCTCGTCCGTGTACTCCAGGCGAATATCCAGATGTTCGGCCTCTTCCTCTCCAATATCGGGATCA
>JAPKXQ010000004.1 GCA_026394765.1 Methanomicrobiales archaeon | reverse complement strand
TGACTGTAGCTGATGAAGTAATGAGTACGCAGTGGGACCGTTGGGTGCTTGAATCGACCCATGGGACCATATTTCACCTCTGGAACTGGCTCATTGCAGTCCGGGACTATACCAAAACTACACTCTACCCCCTTCTCCTCTCCAGGGGAACGACTCCCGTCGCAATCTACCCGGTCTTTCTCGCAAAGAGAGGTGTATTCAGAGTCGCCTACTCCCCTCCCCCCCAGGCATTCCTCCACTACCTGGGCCCGGCATTTATACATTACGAGAACCTTAAGCAGGAGAAGAGGGAGTCGCTTTATCTCGGGGTGCAGAACGCGGTGTCAAAATTTCTCTTTTCAGACCTTCATTGCACGTACGTAAGGGTCCGGACCGTTCCAGACCTGCTGGATTCCCGCCCATTCAGATGGACCGGTTACCGGGTTGAGCCGATGTACACTTACCGGGTAGATCTGAGCAAGGGCCGTGAGGTAGTATACCAGAGGTTTGATAGAAAACTTCGTGACAGTATCAGGAGAGCTGACCGTGAGGGCGTGACCGTGGAAGAGGGCGGGAAGGAAGACCTCATAGCACTCCGTGCATCACTCTCATATCGTTTTGCGCAACAGGGCTTTCGCTCTCGTGACGCCTCTTCGTATCTCCTGGCGCTCATGGATCACTTCTATCCCATCAACATGAAGGTCTACTCTGCCTATTACAGGGGCGCGCGTGTGGGAGGAATGGTTGCGCTAGCCTATAAGGGCGGAATGGCACTATGGATCGGAGTTCCCAAGATTCAGATTCCCGGCATCTCGCCCAACGACCTCGTCCAGTGGAGGGCGATTGCGTGGGCTGCTGACCAGGGCTATGCATACTACGAGCTGATGGATGGCGGCGACAATGAGAGGTTGCGGTACTTCAAAGCGAAGTACAGCCCTGACCTTGTGATCTGGTACTCAGCCTCGAAATTTACACACAGAGCATACCGGGCCGTCGCGGATCTCGCTATAAAGGGCAATTAAGCAGGTGAAAGGTCCTTCCCCAAAAAAGGTGGGTTGCATGGAACTTATACCATATGGGCGCGAGAACGGGAATGAGTGGGACGAGGTTCTCCACTCCTGCCCGGAAGGGACACTCTTTCATACCTGGGACTGGCTAAAAACCATAGAAGGTCACAGCTGGAAGCGGTTTCCCACGGGAAGGTCGCGTGGGGTGCTCTACCCGTACCTTGCCATGGAGGGAGAGATACCCGTGGGCCTGGTCCCCCTTTTTGTCTATCGCCACCTTCTCGGCACCGTCGTGGCATCACCACCCTTCTCAACTGAGACTGCCTACCTCGGGCCACTACTCGTGGGGCAACCAGACCTGCGATCGAGGACCTGGCAGAAGCGGTGGCACCAGTTCCAGGAATGTATCGACGTTATCTGCAGGAGCGTGCACCGTGCGTCCTATATCTCACTTCACACCTCACCGGGACCTTTTGACCCTCGATCGTTCTTCTGGGCCGGGTACCAGGTCACTCCAGAATTCACCTTTGAACTGGATATCAGGAGAGAACCCGAAAAGATACGTGCAGATTTCAGTAAAAATCTCAAATATACACTGAATAAGTCTGAACGGCTAGGAATTTCGGTTCGGAGAGGGGACCGGAACGACCTCATGCAGATCGTGGACCTCCTTGGCCAGCGCAATAGAATTCTTGGATCCAGGGAACTGATCGATGCACTGTTCCAGACATTTTCCTCACGGGAAATGGTGGTGTTCGTGGTAGAGAGAGGAGACCTCTTCCTGGGAGGAGTGGTCATATTTCAGCACAAAGGACGCGCAGCCTTCTGGATAGGGGCACCAAGAGTTGAGTACCAGGGGATCACCCCCAATGCCATGGCATTCTGGCAGGCTATCCTATGGGCCAGAGAAGAGGGTAACGCTATATTTGAACTTATAGGCGCGTCCGATCAGACCCTCAACCCATTCAAGTCCAAGTTCAATGGGCAGATTGCACCCTTCTATGTGATCAAGTGGTACTCGCCCCTCACCCGCCTCTTTAATGTTGCAAAAGATCTGGGGGCATTCTTTGTCCATCGCTAGAGATGAGGAACAGATGACAGGAGATTTCAGATTAATGAAAAAACAGCACGGGGTCTCCCTTCGTGGCAGAATGAACGCAGACGCCCCCCCATGGTCGGACTCTTGCGATTCTTCTCTGCTTCAGCCTCTCGATCATTCTCTACTTTCGCAAATCCAACTGAACTGTGACTCTCCACCACATGTTCACGGAGAGCACGGTTTCTTGACACATCACTCATGGTCAGAGTCCTTCAGCAAGGAGAGCCAGGGGGAGAGAGGCACTAGAAGAACCGGTGTGGTCTCCCAGCGGGTTCTAGCCTCCTACCAATCGCCATTCGATTCAAAGAGTCGGGTGCATGTATCCTGGCAGAAGAGGTGTAAGTACCAATGAAGAAGACCCTCTCATTCTTCTCTGTACTCTTCATCCTCTTCCTTCTCATCCAGCGTGGAGCAGGGGTAATTACCAAAATGATCCTGGCAAATGCTATCACCCCTTATGAGTACGCGGTGATCACCCTTGTTGCTATCACCATCCCGGCCTTCTTCCAGATGGCAACAACTCTCAATTTCTACCAGGTCCTCTCCCATTCCCAGGAGGGAAAAGACCTCTTCGGGTTCTGCTGTCTCGCTAGTACAGTTCTCTTTCTTGTAATCTCTCTTCTCCTCGCCCTCTTCTCCCCCCAGTTCTATGAGTACCTCAATATTCCAGCCGGCTACTGGGAGGTCTACACATTTGCTATTCTCTTTACTCTTTTCTCCCTGACGTTTTTGACCGATATTCTGGGACTATTTACCGGAATGAAAGAGTACTCGATCCCGGGTATCGTTCTCGCAATCCCTTCCCTGGCCAGGCTCGGGCTGGTAACCCTCCTCATTCTCACAGGGTATACGTCCTTAGAGACGATAATCCTCGCATTTGCACTAGTACAAGTCCTCCCATTCCTCCTTTTCGCGCTCGTGCCGCAGTACAGGTTTATATTTGACTTAGTGAAACGGATATCACTGCCGTCCTGGCAGATGATAGCCTTTGGTGCATCCATCTTTATCGTAACATCGGTGCCCGTCATCGGCCAACACCTCATAAGGATTGCTATCAGTCACCATCTTGGTGTGCTCTGGCAGGGCTACTTCGATGTCTCTCTGACCGTGACCGGTCTCCTCATCTTCTCGATCAGCACCATGAGTTTCCTCTCTCTTCCAGAGTCGACCACCGGGGATACCACCCGCATGACCGGGAGTGGCGGGATGGTGGATGTCGCACGGTCCCTCCTCGCCCTCACGCTCTTTGCCGGGATCGTCCTCTCATTCTATGCCCAAGAGATTGTTGAACTCTTATTCTCAACCGAATACGCCCCTGCTGCAGATTACGTACCAGTCCTGGTACTTGCGTACTTCTTCCTCTATCTCCAGATCTTTCTTGTGAGCCTGAACATGGCATCAGCTACTTCGAGGGCGCATTACCTCTGGCCTACTGCCATCTCCCTCGTGGCTCTCCCGTTCTTCTTCTTTCTTGGAGAGTGGTCGATCACCTTCTTCCAGGAATTACGACATGACAATGGCTTCATTGGTGCGTACCTTGCATACACCCTGCTCACCTCCCTTCTCACCATTGCACTAGTCCTTACATCGCACGACCGCACCCCCTGCTGGTTCCTCCTCTCAAAAGTCGAAAGGCTCATCATCCCAACTGTCGTAGCTGTTGGGGTAATGTTCCTTGCAGATCCGGTACCGGCAGTCGGCATAATCCTATCGGCAGGGATCTTTGTCACACTGGTCCATCTTTTAGGGTATGTGAACCTGACATTCGTCCTGGATATGGTGCATGACCGCAGTTCATGAAAACACCCGTTGAAAGCTAAGCGCTCAAACAAAATAAACGAAAATCTATCTCTGCTCCTATTATCAGCACGATCCGTAACGGACTGTGTATAATTTTGGAATTTAATTTTTATCAGACCGTTTCGTCTATTACCGGAATCAAGCCTTCCAATAGCGTCCTGTTCCTGATCCAGTAGTGGACCTCATAGTCCTGGAGAGGGGTCCTCGCCCTAACCGTCACTTTGAGGGGGCGAAGAGAACCGATTGCGGCAAGGTCTATACGTTCCACCTCCAGATGGATCCCCCCGGGGTCGAGTCTGAACGTCTTACTCCCCATATAAGTGCTCCCTACAGAGAAATCGACGTTGTACTCCATTGGTTCCTTTTCAAAGGAGTGAATGCCATATGTGAAGGTGGTTGTAGAGCCCGAGGGGTAATTTTCGAAAGATCCAGGGACAAGATAGATCTGGGTGAAGCGATTACTTCTGGACTCAATTATCTGAAAAGCTGCGAGTACTATAACACCAATTATTATGGCTACCAGGATTGCATACCGAATCTCTGATGTGGAGAAAAGTGACTCCTGCATTATTTCCAATATTATTTCTTAATCGAGGGGATAAACATCTGTGTTCAGATCGACGCCGCATCTTGTGCATAATGCATCAGATCCCCCCTAGGTCAGACTTAATGGCTGTGAGCCTTTATTACTTCCCCCTCGTTGCCATGAAGTATCCAATAACTAGCAGAGAGTGCGACAAGAAGCTATAATCTGGATTGCTAATGAAAGCCACCCTATCCATTCAGGGTGTTCCTATTCCGTTGTGCGATACTGGTAACAGTATGGTGCGAAGCCCGGAAGACAACGTGGAAAGATAGGAGTCTTACCGA
>JAPKXQ010000010.1 GCA_026394765.1 Methanomicrobiales archaeon | reverse complement strand
CGGGGGGACAGCTACAGACACGAACCCGTGGCATCTATATACTGTTGAGGGAGTCTACCCAGTCACTCTGACCGTGACTGACATCGGCGGAGCGACGGACACCTACAACGTGAGCATCACCGCAGGCACACCTGGGCTCCTCGCCTCTTTTATAGGCTCCCCGACGAGCGGTAGTGCAAACCTCTCTGTCGTCTTTAGCGACACCTCAACCGGAGGCCCGACCAACTGGACCTGGGCCTTTGGGGACGGAGGGACTTCGACGGTGCAGAGCCCGAATTATACGTACACCCTGGCTGGGAACTACCCGGTCAGTCTCACGGTGACGAACGGGACACTATCTAATACCACCATACGACAGGGCTTCATCACTGTCAATCCATTCGCTGACTTCACCTGGTACCCTGGATCAGGGTCCTCCCCCCTCACTGTCCAGTTTAACGACGCTTCGCTGGGGCAACCCAGCCAGTGGTTCTGGGAGTTTGGTGATGGGACGGGTGTCACCTCTGATCAGCAAGACCCGGTCCATGTCTTCCCAACCCTTGGGACCTACTCAGTAAGGCTCACTGCCACTGGCGGAGGCCAGACCAATGTCACTACACGGGTATTGGAACTGAATGAGAGCGGGCCTTTCGCTGAGTTCATCGCAAATCCCAGGGACGGCACGTACCCCCTGACAGTTGAGTTTACAGACCTCTCAACCGGAAACCCGAATATCTGGGAGTGGAACTTTGGGGGTAATGAGACCTCCTCTGATACAAACCCCGTCCATATCTTTGAGGAACCCGGGACCTACACGGTTACCCTTACGGTGAGGAACGCTGGTGGATGGTCCTCTGTCACCAAGAGTGGCTATATCACAGTGAGGAACACCCCCGCCCCTTCGGCTGACTTCACTGCGTCCCCAAGGACTGGGTATGCACCCCTCGATGTCGAATTCATCGATATGAGTACAGGTGTTGTGGAAGGTGCATTCTATGAGTGGGACTTTGGAGATCAGAGCCCGGTATCGTACGACCGCAACCCAAGCCACACGTACACCACGAACGGGACCTTCACTGTCAAGCTGAATGTCACCAATCCGGGTCTGCCTCCAGTAGGGTGCGAACTCGAGCAGACCGACTTTATCGCGGTCGCAAACGAACCGGTCCCTACGGCTAGGTTCTCCAGCGACACGTCGATAGGCAACTTTCCCCTCACGGTCGCTTTCACTGACGAGTCTTCGGGTGAGATCACGTCATGGCTCTGGACCTTTGGAGACGGAGCCTCCTCATCAGAACAGAACCCGTCTCACACCTATGCGACACCGGGTGTCTATACTGCGTATCTCAGGGTGACTGATTCCCATGGGAGGGGAACCCAGGCGACAAAGACTATCACAGTGCGTCCTATTGCGAGTTTCTACCTGGAACCCTTAGCCGGGGAAGTACCGCTTACGGTTCAGTTCACCGACACCTCCACCGGGGCACCCTCCGAGTGGCTCTGGACCTTTGGTGATGGTGCGACGTCGACCGGGTCGGACCCGACGCACACCTACGAAACTCCCGGGATCTATGATATAACCCTCATCGTCACGAGCAATGGTGCGGCGAGTACCCCTGCCCACGATGACATCGAGGTGGGGAGTGTATCCTTCAATGCGAACATTGTAGCAAGTCCGCTCGAGGGTTATGTTCCCCTCGAGGTGGCGTTCCAGGGTGAGGCCACCGGCAGTCCAACGACCTGGCTCTGGGAGTTTGGGGACGGGACTTATAGCCGGAACCCCCAGGTGAACCACACATTTGCTACAACCGGGAGAAAGACCGTCACCCTCACGGTGACGAACCAGAGCGGGGAGGTCGCTACCGCAACTGAGACAATCACCGTCCGACCAAAGGCTGACTTCATCGTTACCCCGGTTATCGGAAAGTCACCCACCACCTTCTATATGACTGATCAGTCGGTGGGAGAGATTGTCTCCTACTTCTGGGACTTCTGCAATGGATCCAACTCGACTGAAAAGAACCCAAGTATAACCTTTTCAGAGGCGAGTATGCACTGGGTCACGTTGACGGTGACGACGAGCGATGGCCTCTCTGACTCTCTGCGGAAAGACTACTGGGTCACCCCGAATGCAAGTTTTGAATGGTACCCCTCGTCAGAGAGTGACCCGCTCACGGTCCAGTTTATCGACCGTTCGGCAGGAGGAGCACTCTTCTCGTTCTGGGACTTTGGGGACGGGACGAACTCCACAACATATGATATCCCTTACCTCTTACTCGGGGATGAGGCCTACAGCAACCCGGTCCATGTCTACCGCACATTAGGGTCTTATCAGGTGGTGCTCACGAAGTTCGGGTTTGATGGGCTCTCTGATAATTCGACCATGACTGTGACGCTATCCGGGACAGGGCCTACCGCAGACTTCACCGCGAGCCCAAGAAGCGGGGGATTTCCTCTGGAAGTGAGCTTTATTGACCAGTCGACTGGTGCTCCGACCTCGTGGCAGTGGGACTTTGGTGATGGGAGCGACTTCTCATTAGAGCGGAACCCGGAGCATACCTACCTGGTGCCCGGGAACTTCAATGTGACATTGACGGCTTCGAATGAGAATGGAGCGGATACCAATGAGAAGACGGACTATATCGCGGTGAGCAATGTCCCACCACCCGAGGCAGACTTCACCGCGAGTCCGCGGGCAGGAGTAAAGCCGCTCAGCGTGAACTTTATCGATCAGACGACAGGGAGCCCGGTCGCCTGGGAGTGGGACTTTGGTGATGGGAGTGACACCTCCTTTGACCGAAACCCGACCCATGACTACCCTGATCCCGGAAATTACACAGTCTCTCTCAAGGCGACGAATGCCGAGGGGCAATCAGGAATCGAGGAGAAGTTCCAGTTCATCACCGTGACAGCAGTGCCAAAGCCGGTCGCCAAGTTCACAGCGAGCCCTACAACTGCTGTTCCTCCGTTTGATGTCTACTTCACCGACCAGTCGGCAGGAAACCCGACGTCCTGGAAGTGGACCTTTGGCGATGGAAGCGAGTACGGGGGTCCATCCTCCCTCCAGAGCCCTCGGCACCGGTACTATAAACCGGGTTACTACACCGTGACGCTTGAGGTCTCAAATGCCCAGGGCTATGACCAGACCTATGAGATAGACTACATCTATGCGAGGAACTATCCTCCGCAGGCTGCATTCGAGGTTAACCCCAGGCGGGGCGCTGCACCGCTCGTAGTCCAGTTCAGTGACCGTTCTACAGGAGAGGGGATTAAGTCCTGGAACTGGACCTTTGGAGACGGGGTCTCCTCCAACCTCCAAAACCCCGTATACGTCTACAACACCCCGGGGACCTACAGCGTCTCTCTTATGGTTGAGAGTGACGGGGGAACGAGCTACAAGAATGAGCCCGATCTCATCACCGTGGAACCCCCGCTGCAGGCGAACAATATCACCCTCTATGGGGGGACGTGGAATTTCGTCTCTACTCCGCGAAAGCTCGCTGCCGGTCATAATACTGCTGGAGTCGTCTTTGCCGGGGTGGACACAGCGTCCCATACGATTCTCACTTTTGACGCCGCTACGCAGGCGTGGGTCCAGTACAAGGCCGATACCGAGGTGAAACCACTCGATGGGATCTGGATCTACTCGGCCGGGCCAAACACCGTGACGCTCGTATTCGACGATTCGACGATCCCGCAGCCGCCTTCTAAGCAGGTCTATGTTGGCTGGAACACGGTGGGCTTTGGCGGGGTGAACCAGGCATCAGCCCGCGACTGGCTCACGGTCTATTCAGCGCTAGGGGAGAAGTGGACCTCAGCGCTGGGCTACCACAACGGGGCGTTGCCTGATGACCCAATAATCAGGGGCAGCACTGACCCCAGGTACAGTGACAGTCGTCCGATGTACCCGACACGCGGGTACTGGCTCTCGATGGCTGAACCAGGCGTCCTCCAGGGGATGGCCTAATCAGAGGAGGTAGAAAGGTATGAGGAAGTATCTCATAATCGCATCAATCACCCTGATGGTGCTTGTAGGAACTGTACTCGCCGCACCGGCCGTCCCTGCCCAGTACTGGGGGACGGTCACTATCAATGGCGAGCCCGCACCGACAGGGACGCTGATCTCTGCATGGATCAGTGGTACCGAGCGGGGGAATATCACAGTGGTGACCCCCGGGACATATGGCGGGCCCGGACAGTTCGATAACCGACTCCTAGTCAGGGCTGACCAGAGCGAGGTGGGAAGACCGGTCACATTCATTGTAGCCGGCTACCCGCTCCGCATCGCCGTGCCTTTTGTAGAAGGTGCAGCCCAGCAGGTGAACCTGGCCTCTGATTCACCGCTCCAGGCAAATTTCGTCGGTACTCCGACGTCGGGAGACAGGCCGCTATCAGTCCAGTTCACTGACCAGTCGACTGGGATCCCCACGACCTGGCAGTGGAGTTTTGGAGATGGGACGCCGAACACGACGGTGGCAAGCCCCTCCCACACTTACAGCAATGCTGGGAAGTTTACGGTCGCCCTCACGGTGAGCAACCCTCAGGCAGGGTCGTCAACACTGACGCGGACTGAGTACATCTCTGTAGAAGGGGGCGGTCAAGAACCACCGATCGCTGACTTTACCGCATCGCCAAGGGCAGGCACTGCTGCGCTTTTCGTTCAGTTCACTGATACATCGCTCAATACTCCCACCGAGTGGCAGTGGGACTTTGGGGATGGGGGGACTTCGACTGTGCAGCACCCCAGCCACACCTATCTCCGTTCAGGGCAGTTCACGGTCACTCTGGTGGTGAGCAACACATATGGATTTGATTCAAGGGTCCAGACGAACTATATCACCGTAGTTCCTGCGGGCCAGCCAACCGTTGACTTCACCGCGATACCGCGGACTGGTACTGCCCCGCTTGCCGTGCAATTTTCTGACGCAAGCGTTGGAGAGAACATAACTGCGTACCACTGGAACTTTGGGGATGGCCAGACCTCAGAACTGCCAAACCCCTCCCATGTGTACGACACTGCCGGGGAGTACACCGTGAACCTGACTATCACCTCAAACGGTCTCCCCTACAATAGGGAGGTCCCGAAGTACATCACAGTAGACCCGAAGGCAGCGTTCAACGCAACGCCGACTGAGGGGGTGGCAGACCTCACTGTCCAGTTCATGGATGTATCGACTGGAAAGCCCGATACTTGGGAGTGGGGCTTTGGGGATGCAACGACAGGTAACATCTCTAACCCGACCCACCTCTATCCGGTCGCGGGGCTATACACCATATCGCTTCGCGTGCGGAGCAATGGCCGGTGGTCAACTGTCACAGTGATGCCGAACTATATCACCGTCCGGCCACTCTCGTCTTTTTCTGCGACACCCGGGTCAGGGTACGCTCCCCTGAATGTGACATTCACTGACACCTCAACGGGCCTGCCCAATGCCTGGTCCTGGACGATATCCGGGGCCCAGGGGAACGACTGGAAGTTCGTCCCGCCGAGTACCGCAGCTTCTCAAAACCCCCAGGTGACGTTTTTGAACGCAAACACCTACAATGTCACGCTGTCAGCATCGAGAGGTACGGTGGCAGGAGCTGCTGCAGCAGGAGCAGTCACGGTCCTGCCAGATGCAGATTTTACGGCATCACCGACAAATATTCCGGAAAAACGTCCGGTCTTCTTCTTCGACCGCACGATAGGCGGGACACCTGACACCTGGCTATGGGACTTTGGGGACGGGAAGACGTCAGTTGAGAGAAACCCGCTCCATGTCTATGAGAAGTCTGGGGCATACACGGTCTCACTGACAGTCACCCGCAACGGGCTCTTTGACACAGAACGAAAGGCAGGCTACATCAAAGTAGACAGTGCGGTACTTCCACCGTTGCGAGCAACTATTAATGGAAACACATTCTTCCGGGCAGACCGGTTCGTGGTAAAGACTTTAGAGACGGTTACATTTCGGGCTTACAGCACCCGGGATGTACCAGGGACGACTGCTTACTACTGGGACTTTGGGGATGGTATAGGTGCTACCGGGCGAGCGGTTACCCACCAGTATGCTCTCCCAGGGGTCTATACTGTGAGCCTCTCTATTATCGACACGCAGGACATCTTCCTGATCACAAAACCACGCTACATTGTGGTGAAATGAGGAGGTGAGACTGAAAGATGACATCCATACTCTTTACCCCGGCTCAGAATGATAGCAGCATTACTCTGCCGTTTCCTGTTGAGACCGGGGTCCAGGTAGACCGCACTGTTGTGGCGACCTTTGAGCAGGTGACATTTGAAGCAGATGTGAAGTGGGGCCAAGATCTCCCCCTGACCCTGATCTGGAACTTCGGGGACGGTTATTTTGGGACCGGCCTAATAGTTTCGCATGCCTACGACAGGCTGGGGGTATACACAGTGACACTATCAGTCACTGACTCCCGAAAGATCGTTCGGATAACAAAACCACTCTCCATAGTGGTGAAAGTTAGGAGGTGACTGCAATGCAATCAATTATCCATACAACCGGGACCTGGCAGGGGCGCTTTTGTCTGCTCCTCGCAGCCGCCTTCCTTCTCGTCCCGGCTATCGCTTTTGCCGAGAGCCCGGTCTACGTGAGTTCACCGATGATAATCGAGCACTCGGGGACGTATGTTCTGATAAAAGACATCCTCAACTATGACGGGAAGAAAGTGGTGAACGGGACTACCTTCTATGAGCCCTGCATCAAGATCCTTGCGTCAGATGTCATTTTTGACGGGAACGGGCATACGATCCAGGGGATCTTTGACTCTTCGAGAGATGACCAGGTCGGGATCCTTGCCGATGTCGGACTTGAACGGATATCTGTGAAGAACACCAAGGTCGAGGGCTTCAATGAGGGGATCTGGTACGCAACGAACGTCGGTGGTCTGATCGAGGCAAACACAGTGACGAACAATGATGTGGGTATCGCACTGACTGGAGCAAGGGAGATAGTGGTGCGAAAGAACACTGCGCAGACGAACCGGATGGACGGGATACTAGTAATCGAGTCTGATGCCTGTGAAGTCACTCAAAATACCGTGAGTAATAATGCCAAACATGGGATATCGGTCATCCTATCAGGAATTGGAGGGGCCCAGGAAGGCAACCTCATCGAGGAGAACACCGCGGATTCAAACGCGATGTCTGGCATCACCCTCTTTATGAGTGGCCTTCAGACTGTGTCGAAGAACAATGCTACTTCTAATAGTGGGAGCGGTATCCTTCTCAACAACTCCTGGTCTCAGGGTTCTTCAGCTTTTAGCAACGTGATATCCGAAAATTTCGTGTCAAAGAACTCAGAGAGCGGTATCTCCCTTGAGTCTGCAAGCGATTACAATACCGTTGTGAGGAACAAGGCAGAAGGTAACACGCTGGATGGGATCCGGGTCATCAGCTCATCTCACAACACCATATCAGGTAACAGTGCATTACGAAACGTTAATGCTGGAGTTGGCCTCCTCGGTGCGTCAAAGAACAACATCTCAGACAATGAGATGAGCGATAGCCTCTATGGGATCGAGATAGGTTACAAAAGTGACCTTCTCCTCACCACGAGCGATGAGAACGAGATCAATCATAACCTCGTCGTTGAGAACACTCAGGGTGGGATCTATGTCCACGGCTCTGACAACTTCAATGTCGTGACTAAGAACCTTCTGATTAAGAACGCGGTGTCCTCCAATGCAGGTCGGGGTGTCATCCTGGAGTATGCCCAGGGGAACACGCTCACCGAGAACGGTATTGAAGACCATACAGAGGCCGGAATCTGGATGAATGGTGCAGCTGGCAACATCATCTATAACAATATCTTCAACAACACCCACAATGTCGCCTTTGAGCAGGCGATCTCAGAGAACACATGGAATGTACTGAATCTCGGAACACCCAACGTCCTCACAGGTCCATCAATTGGTGGTAACTTCTGGGCACAGCCCGATGGTTACGGCCACTCGCAGATCTCGCCGGACTCAACAGGCGATGGCTTCTGTGATGAATCTTTCTCCATTGCATCGCAAAACATTGATAACTTCCCATTGAAGAACCACCTCACCGCGTCTTTTACCGCGAGCCCGACTGAAGGTCAGGCGCCTGTCTTCGTCAGCTTCACTGAAAACTCCACTTACGCAGAGAGATGGTACTGGAACTTTGGGGACGGCTCTGAAGTATTTGTCGGGAAGGACCCAGGCTACCATATCTACTGGAGTAATGCTACCTACACGGTAACCCTTACGACTATGAATGCAGGTGGAGCGGCCTCCGCGAAGCAGAATATTACGGTAGGGAGAGAGAGCCCATGGATCTACTTCACAGGGACGCCCCGGATTGGTGCTGCCCCCCTCCAGGTCTTCTTTACCGCAATTGTATATCAGAATCTTGTTGAGCCCGTGACTTATGAGTGGGACTTTGGGGACAACGAGACATCAAACCTCAAATCACCGAGTCACACTTACCAGAGGATCGGGCAGTACTCGGTGAACCTGACGGTAACCGACCAGGCAGGGACCTATAGGGCGTCGACATATGAGAGCTATATCGAAGTCAGGACGATGAACCCTCCGACTGCAGACTTCACCGCAGCTCCACGGACTGGGAAGGCGCCAATGACGGTCTTCTTTGTCGACCAGTCGATCTCTACCGGGCCCCTTTCGTACGAATGGGACTTTGGGGACGCCTCGACCTCGTATGACAAGAACCCTTCCCATGTCTATGCTAGTGAAGGCACCTATGAGGTCAAACTTACGGTGACGAACGTTGGAGGGACCGATGTGGCGGACTTTGAGAACTACATCACGGTCTCGAAGATCCCTGCACCCGAAGCGGCATTCACGGGCAGTCCGACAGGCGGGATGAAGCCGCTCACTGTGTACTTCACCGACCTCTCCAAGGGCAACCCTGACCAGTGGTCCTGGGACTTTGGTGACAACACCACTTCAGGCGATCGTAACCCCTCGCACACTTACAGCCAGGCCGGGCAGTACACGGTGATGCTCACAGCTACGAATGAGGGCGGGTCGACGACTGCAACTGAAGAGAATTTCGTAACTGTTACAGATAAGCCCGTCCCGGTCGCAGAATTTGTGGGGACCCCGCAGGAAGGGCTCGAGCCACTCACCGTTCAGTTCACTGACGCGTCATCCGGGAACCCGACCTCCTGGTACTGGGAGTTTGGAGACGGGGCGACTTCGACTCTCACCTCGCCTATCCACGAGTATGCAGTCCCAGGAAAGTACAAGGTCAGGCTCTCGGTCTCAAATGGACAGGGAACGACGCAGAAGTCGCGGACAGAGTATATCTATGTGAAGAACACGCCACCTGTGGCGGAGTTTAATGCGATCCCGACGACAGGTGATGCACCTCTCACTGTGCAGTTCACTGATAACTCCGCCGGTGCCGGGATCAACAAATGGGCCTGGGAGTTTGGAGATGGAGGGACTTCGGTTATCAAAAACCCGCAGTACATCTACAACAACCCAGGGACTTACTCGGTTACTCTGACAGTTGGCAATGATGGTGGGGAGGATACTATTCAAGAGGCTGACCTCATCACCGTATTAACTCCTACTCCAGTTGACCCGGCCACTCTCAAGCTTGTCACGGGCTGGAACTTTGCATCAACTCCCCGGAGACTCGCCGAAGGTCATCGGAAGGCAAAGGAGGTCTTTGCTAATGTCGAACTCGCAGGACACGCTATCCTCCTCTATGACGCATCAACCAAGAGTTGGAAGCAGGTGATGGGCGACGATGAGGTAAGGCCACTCGATGGTCTCTGGGTCTATGCGGCACAGCCAGTAACGGTGACATTTGTCTTTGACCCGAACCCCTCCATTCCCCCCTCGAAGCAATTGAAGAAGGGCTGGAATGCGATCGGGTTTGCAGGGACTAGTGGAACGACAGCAAGGGACACACTCCTCTCACTCGGCACAGCGTGGACGAACGTAATAGGGTACCATGACGGGACAGTGCCTGATGACCCGATAATCAGGGGCAGTACTGACCCGAAGTTCTCTGACAGCGTTCGGAAGATGTACCCGACGAAAGGGTACTGGATATCTATGACTGAAGACGGCGTCCTCCAGGGGATGGTATAAATGAAGACGAACCAGATCCGGTGGGGGGCTCTCACCCTCACCACGATTGCGCTCCTTCTCCTCGCGGGCACCGCGGGGGCGACTCCGGCGATAGCGCCGCAGTTCTATGGGGGCGTTACGATCAATGGTGGTCCGGCAACAGACGGGACTATGATCGTGGCAAAGATCGACGGAACTGACCGTGGAAGCATCACGACCCTGAACGGGTGGTACGGCGGTGCAGGAAGTTTCGACCCTAAGCTCCTTGTTTCAGCTGATACAGAGGAGTTAGGGCAGACGATCACGTTCTTTGTACGGGTAAATAGCGTCGACTATCAGACTGGTCAGACTGCGGTCTTTGCCCAGGAGGGGTCTTTGGAGCAGCTGGAACTCACCGCAACGGTCCCAGTACAGCCCCACCTCGTCCCTGCAATCGCATCCTTAAGTCCTGCTACTGCAACGGCCGGGGGGCCTGCATTTGTCCTTACGGTGTATGGGTTTAATTTCTACCCTGTGAGCGTAGTGCGTTGGAACGGTGCCGACAGGACAACAACATTTGTCGGCACTAACCAGCTCTCTGCCCAGATCTCTGCATCAGACATCGTCAACCAGGGGACCGCAGCTATCACCGTCTTCACCTCACCTCCAGGTGGTGGGACCTCAAACAGCGTAACCTTCACAATCGGTCAACAACAAAATCCAATCCCTGGTATTGGAGGGATAAGTCCGGTTAATATCACTGCAGGTTCAAGTGGATTTACCCTCACAGTGACCGGTACTGGGTTCATCGCATCGAGCATCATCCGTTGGAATGGGGCAGACCGTGGGACGACCTATGTTTCGGCGACACAACTTACCGCGAGTATATCTGCTTCAGATGTCGCAAACTCCGGGGATATAACTGTCGCAGTCTTCAACCCCGCACCCGGTGGTGGTACATCGAATGGTGCGACATTTACTATCAATGCGAGACCTCAACCGCTGGCGATAATTCCTCCGGGTGGGGAAGTCTTTATCGGAGAAATAGGGCTCGATGTCACCCAAGCTGTGCCTGATACGAACCAAGTCGTCTGGTATGGTCCGAATGACGAGCCCTACACCATCGTCCTCACAGACAAGACAAACTTCTATGTCGCTAATACGACCTTCCTCGCAAAACAAGGCAACTGGTACCGCTGGTATGGGAGCGCCCCTAGAGGCCCGGTCGCGTTTGTGGTGAAAGAACCCCAGATCGCGCTCCTTATCTGGGACGAGCAGGGAAGGCCGATTGTACGGATGGGGAATGAGACCAATCCCATTCGGTTTGCAGGAACCCCCCTCAACTTCAGAATAGAAACCAATCTCTATACTATTGCAATGCGCCCTGGTTTCAATGCGGCAACGGATGGGTTCATCAACATCTCGGTACAGAACCCGCAAGGAGTCTTATACGACAAACTTGTCTCTATTGCTGGTGCTGAACGATCCATCCTCTCCCTCCCGGTGAACATCAACCCCTATTTCTGGGCAAGTTCTCGTCCTGAATTCTGGAACACAGGCGCTCAAAGGACAGATGGAACATTGGTTTACCCAGCCGGTGTATATACCGTCAATGCCAAGTCCACTGCTAATCAGATGCAGATAAATTATCCAGGTAAGACGATATCCAGCGACGTCTATGTCGATATCCAGTCCGAAAAGGTATCAGTCTCTACCAATGTACCCAGTGTCTCTCGTTCAGAGACGTCTTTCACCGCAACTGTGAAAGGCAGGCCAAATGCGGTTTACTATCTCTGGGTGAAGGAATGTCCCCTTAAGAGCACAGGGTATCCCTGTAAGCAACCCCCAATGATCAGGAACACTGCGCAGGCTGGGGTGGAGCTTGACCCGGTGAACGGCCCCTATACTATCGGTGGACGTGTTGTCTCTCCCGAGTGCTGTTACCCTGGGACACGGATCAATGATACGGTGCCGAAATACCCGGTGAACGGAGTGAGGTACTATTCCCGTATCACTACCGATCAGAATGGAGAGCGAAATGTAGAGTTCGAGGTCTCCCCTGACACCCAACCCATGACCTATACCATCCATGCTGAAGGTGACGGTCTGGATGGGACGGTCCGGTGGGCTGATACGCAATTTACTGTGAATCTCGGCCAAGTCACCATAGAAATTCAGCCAGAGGCATTCCTTGGAGAGAGAATCCCAATCAAGGGGACAAATACCGATACGAACCAGGTCTACCTCTTCCTCACCGGCCCCTGCCTCCCAATCTGCGGAGTAAATCTGAGAAATCTTTCTCCAGTACAAAACGGCGTACCAGGGACCTTTGTCGAAGTGAAACTCCCCTTCCATGAGACAACGTGGGCTCTTGATCAGGACCCGCTCGTCAACCCAAGTGAAGCAGTCTGGGACACAAGCAAGGTAGCTCTTGATGCCGGCGAGTTTACTGTATGGGCGGTCAGCAAACCCCATGATGGCTGCACGCTCACAGAGAGCTGTCCTGGCTGTATCTGTGCTGCATATGCGGTAGCCAACATAACACTCAAGAAACCGACACTCGAAGCTTCGATGACGCCCGAGTTTGTCCGGGAGATCTGCCGCCTGACACCCTGCACAGGGTCGGGTTGCGACATTAAGACATACTGCTGTGGAGATCCATGTGGTCCGTGTATCGCACTAAATGGAACTGCGACAGGTCTTGTACCACCTCCAGACCAACCCGGTGGAAAGAAGTACATCGGTCTCTGGATGTTTGGCGAGACGAGCAAGATAGGTGATGTACACTTTATCCACGACTATATCGAGGTGGATTGCAACGACGCTTTCTCAGTAGACCTCGGTGCGATCATCAGTAAATATACCGACCTTTCACGACTCGAGCCCGGAACATACGATGTCCTTCTCACCCATCCGATGTACAACCACATGTTCGACACAGTGATTGAGACTGAGGTTCCGGTCGAAGAGCGTCCCAATGAGCCCAACAAGATGTATGTCATCTCGCTCTGTCCAATCCAATGGAGTAAAGAGTTTGTTATTCAGGGTCCTGGCGCAAAATGGGAGACTGAAGGTCGGGATGCTTTAATCAAATCGCTTGATAATGAATGTGTAGATGACATTTATGTCCAACTCAAGCTCCATGTCCGCGATGCTGACGCCCCATCTGCCGACTTCGTGGCCGATAAAACCGCAGGCAATGCACCTCTCGAAGTCCAGTTCACTGACCTCTCCACCGGCGAGCCGGTTGGATGGGTCTGGGACTTCGGGGACGGAGAGACGTCCATTGATAAGAGCCCTCCGCCTCATCTCTATGCCAATGAAGGATACTACACCGTCAAGCTAACTGTGATAAACGCGAAGGGCAAGAGCGACACCGAGACCAAAACGGACTATATCGAAGTCACCCGCGGACCACTTGACGCAGACTTCTCGGGAGACCCGAACCAGGGGGCACAACCGCTCTCTGTTCAGTTCACCGATCTCTCGACCGGTAATCCAAAGGCATGGCTCTGGAACTTCGGTGATGGAGGGACCTCGAATGCCAAGGATCCGTCGTATACCTACATCAAGGCTGGCGTCTACACTGTCTCCCTTGTAGTCTGGAACGACATGGGCGAGGTCTCAACCGAGACAAAGCAGAGCTATATCGTCGTTGGCCCCGGCACTTCGCTTGTCGCAGACTTCTCAGGTGATCCGCTCAAGGGATCTCCTCCACTCATCGTTCAATTCACCGACCTCTCCACCGGAGGTCCGATCATGTGGTCATGGGACTTCGGTGATGGGGGGACCTCGATGGAAGCAGACCCGGTCCACACCTACATGAACAGCGGGTCCTACACGGTGAAACTCATCGCGAGCAACATTGGCGCTTCGAACACCAAAGTCAAGGAACGCTACATCACCGTCTCCGCCACCTCTATCACCCTCAAAACGGGCTGGAACTTCGTCTCGACCCCGAAGAAGCTCCTCGCCGGGTACGACACCGGGGACATATTCTCTGAAGTCGACCGGGCTGGCCATTCCATCTGGCTCTATGACGGCTATCAGAAACTCTGGGTGAGAATGGACTCGACGACACCTGTCCGGCCCCTCGACGGGATCTGGATCTTTGCCCGTGCCCCGGTGAACGTCCCACTCGTGTACGACACCAACCCGATCCAGCTCCCGCCCACCAAGATGCTTGCGCAGGGCTGGAACACTGTCGGGTTCACCGGACTCACAGCCGCGACAGCCCGCGATACGCTGCTCTCGGTTGTGAACAACTGGACCCAGGTGATGGGCTTTGATGCAGACGCCCAGCAGTACGACGTCTCGATCATCAACAAGGGAAGCGGAGAGCACAGCGACACCCGGCTCATGTTCCCGACCAAGGGTTACTGGATCTACATGACCTCGCCCGGTGAGGTCACCGCGATCGGCGTGTAATAATGGCACCATCACGTATCTTCCCGGGAGCGGCGGGGATAACCCTCCTCGCCCTCATCCTCATCTTTAGTACTGGGTTCGCCGCCGCCCAGGGAGTCCCCGGGCTCCCGGCCGAGTTTTCGGGCGACGTTTTCATGAGCTCAAACCCAGCTCCTGCCGGCACTCAGATCACTGCCCTCGTCGGAGGGAAAGCGTCGGGTTCAGTGACAACCTCTATTGCCGGCTCGTATGAGGCCCTCATCGTTCAGGGCCAGATCGCGGACGGAGACCCGATCAGTTTCAAGCTGAACAACGCCGCCGCTGAGTGCAGCACTGATGGTTCCACCTGGACAGCGACGTACCCCTTCCGCTCAGGCGACGCAGCCTCCCTCGATCTCCGGACCGGAGGGAGCCCGACGCCCCCGGCAACCACGGTTCCAACCACGGCCCCGGGCACCACAGTTCCGACCACCACCGTAACTACCACCATTCCGACTACCAGGCCTACAGGCACGGTGACGACGGGTCCAACCACGGTCCCAACAACCACTATTCCCACGACCCCATCCGGTGGCGGGGGGCAACCCGCGATCCCCCATGAATTCTATGGAGAAGTCCACGTCTCAGGTGAGAGTCCGGCTGATCCCGGGACAACGGTTGAGGCACGAGGGAGTGGCATTCGCAACGGGGTCCGCGACAACCCGACTACCGTCAATGTCGCTGGCGTCTACGGGGAGCCTTCAGGAGTCAACCTCGTAGTCCAGGGCGATGTAGCGGATGGCACACCGCTCGAGTTCTATGTGGACGGGATGCGTGCCATGTGCTACGACGTGAACAGCAGCGGTGGCTGGCAGAACACATACCCGTTCCAGAGCATGGGTCTGACTGAACTTGACCTGAGGACCTCGTTCCCACCCGTCGCAGACTTCACGGCAAGTCCGTTAGGTGGCCTCGTCCCGCTTACCGTCAAGTTCAATGACACTTCAGCCGGGAACCCGACCTCCTGGGAATGGAACTTTGGTGACGGCTCCTCGAACTCAAGGGAGCAGAACCCAACTCACATGTTCAACAAGCCCACCCAGTACACCATCACCCTCACTGTCAAGAACGCTGACGGCAACTCCATGCTCTCCAAGAAGGGCTTCATCGACGCCTGGCAGACCGGCGGCAATGGTGGTGGCGGTGGAGGAGGCGGCGGGGGCGGCGGCGGAGGGGGTGGAGTAGTGGAACTCCCCGGTGGTTTAGAAGTCCTCCCTGGCGGGGAACCAACTAAACCCGTGCTCCCACAACCGGGTAACTGCACTGGGGTATGTCTCCCGGTAAAGCCTGACGGGACCCTCACCCAGTCGGTCACCATCGTCTCCGAGGACTCCCTCGCCTCAATCCAGATGGCCCAGGGAACCCGACTGACCACGAGTAGCGGTGGCCCACTCCTTAATATGACGCTCCTTTCGCGTCCGGCAGCCTCTGTTCCACCACCTCCCCCCGAATTTGCATACACAGGGATGGGATACGAGATCGAGCCATCGGGGGCGACATTTGTTCCCTACATCACTTTAACCGTGATCGTTCCCGACTCGGTCTGGAGCCAGAATCAGGGCAGGGAGTTCTCGGTCCAGTGGTACGACAATGCCAGTGGGACCTGGGAGATGCTCCCCACCACCTCTGACCCTGCGACGAGGACACTCTCGGCACGGGTGACCCACACCACGACATTTGGGGTCTTTGTAACCCTCCCGCCGACACCCCCACCAACCACACCACCGACGACCTCGGTTCCAACCACTACACCCACCCCGACGCCCACGTCTGGGATTGTGGAGCAGATCATGCAGCTCTTTGGAGGGTCCTTCATGAGCCAGATCCTCAAAGTGGTGGTGATAGTTATCATCGTGGCTGCCGGTGCATTCTACTTCCTGCGAAAGCGCAGGCCCCCCAAGTCAGCAGAGCCCTCGATGTCTCTGGATGATATTAAGATCTGAAATAATTATCTTTTTTTCTTATCTGGGTTAGGGAGATATCCACGCCTGTGTAACCCTTCCGGAATTGGAATTCTTCTCTGACCAGGAGCATGAGGCGGCGATAGAGAAGGCCGGTAGGATCTGAAAACTCTATGGTACTATTGGCCGAAAGGGCGACCAAACTCTTGATCGTCCCCATCGATGGTCCCGGGTCATAGAACCTGGAGTCCCCGTGACCGTGAGCCATGAGATGCTGGAAGATCTCGCAGGTTCCGTTCCCTCCGACGCACCATCGATAGTTCCTAAACAAAAATCCATCGCATCCGAATTCCGGATCGACCTCCGGGAATGGCTTACCCGTCACGGTCTTGGGTTCTCGGGCAAGAAACCGCACCGGGGTGAGACGATCTACCTCCTGGACGAGTGCCCGTTCTTAATGGCCCACAAAGACGGTGCCTATACGATCCAGTTCGGGAACCGTGCTATCTTCGCAGGATTCCACCACAACTCCTGCGGGGGCGGTCAACAGCTGTGGCAGGAACTGCGGGAGAAGTACGAGCCTGACCGGTCCGAAAGGCAAAAAAGGACGGGAAGAGAAGTTCCGGGAGTGAGGGCGCGAGAGGGCTCACGCCCGTGCCAATCAGGACGGGCTCCAGGATATTCTCCCCTCCTCCTCCTACAAGAGTAATGATTTCTCCGGAAGGGAGGAAGCCCCTCACCATCCTTCAGTCTGGCGATCCGATCAAAGGGATGCTGGCAAGTTTTGCCAGGGACCATAAATGAGACGAGGTGCTGGCTGAATGCCTCATCCTCTCGCTCGCGTCCAGGTCGGTCCTCAACACGACGGGTCTTCATGTCTCGGTGACTGGAGTTTCTGGAAAGGGGAAGAGCCATGCGTTCAGTACCATGCTCCAGCAGGTCCCTCGGCGGTTTCGACTATCGGGCCGGATGAGCAACAAGGCGCTCTTTTACCTTGACGACCCTCTGCCTGGAACGATCATTGTCCTCGACGATACCTCGCTCTCTGAAGAGATGGGCGAGATCCTCAAAGGAGTGACAACCTCGTTCCTTGAGCCCTTCATCTATCGCACGGTAACCAAGGACCGGAAGGGACTGGTCTGCACCATCCCGGAGCGGTGTGTATGGTGGGTCGCGAAGGTTGAAGGTGTGGGAGATGACCAGGTCTTCAACAGGATGCTCACCGTCTGGATCGATGATTCAATCGAACAGGACAGTCGGGTCGTTACCAGGATCCTTGGAAAGGATGTCGATATGCCGACCTTCGAGAGAGCAGAGCGAGAAGATAACGAGGTCTGTCGTGCGATGTGGGGGACCCTTGGGGACTTACGGATCTATGTAGTCATTCCGTTCGGTCCCCAGATTCGGTTCCAAGATACCACAAATCGCAGGAACCCTAAATGCTGATGAGCCTCATCAAAGCATAAGTGGACTGCGGTTCTTGCAGCGGGAGAATACAGAATCGGGAGG
>JAPKXQ010000047.1 GCA_026394765.1 Methanomicrobiales archaeon | reverse complement strand
TTCCAACTATCTAAAAATTCAAGGGATAAATAGAACTCTCCTCTTCGGACAAGTTTTTCGTTGTATTCTTTCCAATCTCTTTTATCTTGGTATGGGTCTCCCCACCTTTCATTTTTTGGCATTAAATAAGTATGTATTTTTTAAAATATAAGCTTTCTTACAATTCTTATGGAAGTCTTACGACTTATGCAACACAGCATGTTTCGTCGTCTTTCATGAATACATTTTTTCTTCAATGACTTCTGCGAGACGAGGAATAAGTACCTCTTCCCAACGAAATGTCAGGTGGTGGGACAAGTCTTCCTGAATTCACCAAGATTCCGGTTTTTCAGCATACCGCTGATGCCATGGTCCCGGTATTCACTGCGGAACTCAGGCAAGGTGGTATCCTCGGCATACTCCACACCTCCGACAATCCTCCCTGCCCCGATGAACGTATCACCACTTGCTCACTCGCCTGTGTTGTGTGACACTTTTTCCATAACGAGGACGTCCATATAGGGAAGGAGGTCACAACGCAGTTTCACCGCATTCTCCCCTGCTGCAGAGAGCTACATGGCATGTGCTTCGTTGGCGAGGAGGGCTGCATAAGTTATGTAATCATTTATGGTTAGCGGGAACCCATGTAGGGTATTGCCAACCATCCGGGTTGTCGAACTAGACTCCATCAAAGCCTTTGTCCTTACAGAGACTCATTCGTTCCCGAATGATGGGCAGGAAGAGGTCGGTCCTCTTTATTTCCAGCCATCTCTCATTGGGCCATTCGTAATACCGCTTCCCTATCACTGACGCAGAAAACTTACGATGATCACCCCTCCAGTTCTCCCAGGTCCCGGTACTGATGTAACTGACCGCTTTTGCATCTGCGGCATGGATCTTCGAGACTCCGAACGGGGGGTATCCTCCCAGTCGATATCGTAAAATTGGACGCCGCTCTTCTTCCCTAATAACTTGACACAGGTCGGGTTACCAGGAGAACAGGAGATCAGCCTCTGCCAGGCAGCACTCGGAGGTGGGCTGTAGCATGGCCCTTCTGATACGTTGCACTCAAGGGGGGGGAGGAACCGGGGGGCAGCCAGGGCCGTTGATAAGATAAGGGGGAAGAATGTTAGGGCAAAGAGGAATAATAACGGCAATGGCGCCGTTACATATTGCATTTATCTCCAATAGGTCACTAATGCAATGAACCTTTCTCCTTCATCCACCTGGCTGCAGGAAACTTTGGTCATCGTCATACCTGGAGGTCAGTTGATGCATCCTGCCTAACGGCTAGTTGAGCAGTGTAGCAGCCAGGCAGGAGGCCCTTGTTCGGGAGGAGATAACCCCCTCCCTTTCGCACTATTATGTGGGTTAACCCTACCTGGCCTTTGCCTGGACCTGAGGTGCAATGAGCGTCCATATCCAGTCTGCAAGCTCGCGGATGTTCTTGGTCTGGATATATACATCACCCGGACCTGTTATCTCGGTCACGAGCCCTTCTCCTCCAAGGGCTGTCTCTTTCCAGCCGCCGAACTTCTGGACGCGGTACTGGCATGAGTCACTGAATGCGACGAGGTGGAAGTTGTCCACGACAAGGCTCTGCCCTGCAACTAGGGTGTGGCGGTCGATAGCCCCAAAGGTATTGATGAAGAGGAGCCCGGACCCTGTTACCTTGATCATGAAGAGCCCCTGGCCAAAGAGCCCCTTGGTGAACCCCTGCCACTGGACATCGAGGTCTACCCCAGCCTGCGAGGCGAGGTATGCTGATTTCTGGATTATGAACCCCTTCCCAGGCCCGACCTCCATCAAATCGACGTCCCCGATAGGAGCTGCAGAGAACGCAACCTCTCCGCTGTTCTTTGCGGCTGAGAACTCGTTCACAAAGAAGCTCTGCCCTCCGACCAGGGCCATTCCGATGGACCCGAGTATGCTCTTCTCTCTCCGGCGGGTGTGAACCTCTATGCTGGGGGTCATATAGGTCATCGAGCCTGCCTCACTGACGATCGATTCTCCAAGCCCTAGTTGGATGACAAGGAGCGAGTATGACGGTTTGTACTTAATCTCGTACTTCATGGTGTTCTGTTCTCCTATGCAGGAATGAGATCGGAAAAGGGAGAGATAAGATTATCCCGTGGTCTCTGTCCCGATTGAGAGATCCACGGGAGTTCTCAATTTTACCTGCGAACAGTTCTATGGAGTATAAAGAGGAGACCTGCGAGGGGGATGGCGCAGAGTGGGAGGATCAGGGGGAGCCCGGTCTTCCCACCGGCAGGAGTTGACACTGGTGTTGTGGGGTTTGCCTGGAGCAGTACCGAGACAGGAACTGTCGAGCCGGCATTAACATCAACAACCATTACATAGTCCTGGAACCCCCCTGCCCGGAAGAGGAGGCGGTGCTGACCTGCTGCGACTGATGGGAGTGTCAGGGGGGTGATCCCCTGGTACTGGTCATCGAGGTAGACCCCTGCACCCTGGGGGTTCGAGTTCAGCTCGAGTATGCCAGTGGTAAGGGGAATTAGTGTGGCCGAGGCCGAGGTAACCATATTTGGAGATATGTAGACCTGCATGGTATAGGGGTTGTATCCATTCATCTGGAGGCTTATCTCATGGTTTCCCGAAGTAATGCTATTATCAAGGTAGACACCTGAAACTCCAACCCGCCCTGTCAGGACCCCGTCAATATAGACCGCCGGGCCCGCAGGATTTACCCTGAGGTTGAGGGTACCGTTTGCGGCCATGGGGTCTACTGTCATCGTTGCATAGATGTTTAGGTAGTTACCTGCCGTGGGGACTGATAGGATAGCATCCTGGTAGGGTCGATATCCAATTTTTTCAAGATAGAGTTTGGTGTACCGTGGCCCGCTAATGAGGACCGGGACCATGAGGACTCCATCCTTGGTGACGCCCATCAACTGATCGTCAAAATAGACATTTACCCCGTCCACATTGACGTGGACTTTGTAGTACCCTATATCGCCTTCAGCCGGCTCTGCCATGCCAGGGAGGATGAAGAGAGATCCCGTGGTGCATGCCAGAACTATTATAATGATGATAGAGACTGGTTTCATGATCAAATACGCTTCCTGAAAAGATGGTGTTCTTCAGATGATTAATATGTATTGCGTATTCCATGTAATGCACGTTCTCTGCTCACAGCGGCCGCCATCAGAAAGAGGTGGTGATCAGGCCACCTTGATATAACTTTGCCGATGCAGCCTGTATCGTCCACCCGTGCTTGAGGCCTCCAGAGAGATGGAATAATTGCCACCCTTGGTATAGGTGTGGACAGGGTTCTTCTCAAGAGAAGAACTTCCGTCCCCAAATGACCAGTACCAGTGTGAGGGGACCCCGACTGACTCATCGGTGAAAGTAACGGTCAGGGGGGCAGGCCCAGTCTGTGGCGACGCGGTGAAGTCTGCCCTGAACCCAGGGGGTGTTGGTGTTGGTGGGGGTGTTGGACCCGCTGTCGCCTCTACTGTTATGTACCCCGGTCGGGAGATTCGGTAGCTGCTCATTCCATTCGTGACTTTGAGGGCGATAGTGTAGTTACCGGGCTGCATATAGGTGTGGTTTGGGTGCTGCGCGAGGGATGAAACCCCGTCGCCAAATGACCAGTACCATTGCGTGGGGTTGCCTGTTGAATGGTCGGTGAAAGTGACAGTGAGGGGTCTTGATCCTTTCCTGGGGGACGCAACAAAGTCTGCACGCAGACCTTGGGAAGTTGGTGTGGGAGTAGGTGTTGGTGTGGGGTGAGGGGTGACTGCTGCGAGGGCTGCTGTGAGGTTCACGCGCCCCCCGGACCGTGTCTTTCCGGAAAGGGCAGGAAGGGGGTCTACAGTCCGAAGGATTGCCTCTTTGATCTGGGATAGAGGTTTTTCTGGTGCATAGCTCGCGAGAATGGCTGCAACTCCTGATACTTGGGGGCATGCCATCGAGCTCCCGTCCATAAACCCCCACCTGACCTCGTCAACTCTTCCATAGCCGTCAGAGAGTGCGATATCGTCCAGACTGATAGCGACGAAATCTCCATCAGCCACAAACCTCAGGTACAGCGGGCCGGAAGAGAGATCAGAAGGCACCCTGCAGGACCTGGTGAAATAGGGCCCTGATATCATAAGTGGCGGGTTTGACCCATAGTCCAGCGGGACATACTGCCTCCCGTCGAGGGATGCTTCCACCCGGAAGGTCCAGTTGAGTGCCACCATCATCCACCCATAGGTCAGGACCGGGTCATTTATCCCTAAAAGATCGAGGGGGGTTTTCAGGGTAAGGACGAGAGGCACCGACTCGTTAGGTCCGAGATTTCGGTTTATCAGACCCTGTGCCGAGGCTGGAGGTGAAGTAAAATCGACAAGGGAGATGGTCCAGTTTCCATGAGTCGTCCAGTTGGCAAACGAGTCCATCGGGTCTCTCCATATCGGACTTTGCTCATAATAACAGCGCTTGGTGCTGTAGATCGTAACTCCAGGCGCTCCCAGGTCAACACTCACTGCACCATAATTTGAGAAGTCGGCGATACCATCGTCCGGGGTGGTCGCGGCGACCCCGATTATGTTTGGGAGGTCATAGCAGACCGGGTAATAGGGACCGGCATCGATATCGGCTCCGGAGTTGCCTGCAGCACATATAAAGAGGGCATCTGAACGGGAGATGACGTCGTATTCGGCACGACTGTACTCTCTCCCACCAAAAGAACAGCTCACGATGCGTGCACCATGCTGGGTCGCCCAGAGTATGCCTGCGATCTCGTCTGAAACTGTCCCAGTTCCGAAACCATTCAGGAATCGCACCCCCATCACCTGGGCGCGCCAGGCTACGCCTGTCCCCCCGATGCCGTTGTCACCCGCTGCACCTATTATCCCGGTACAGTGACTTCCATGGGATGCCTGGTCCATGGGGTCCTGGTCTCCCCAGATTGCGTCGTACCCAAATGTCCCGGTGGCATGGTCTCTCCAGAGGTTTGGAATCAGGTCTGGGTGGTGGTAGTCCACACCAGAGTCAAGAACGGCGACGATGACGCCATTTCCTGCGGTTGTGGTCTCCCATGCTGAAGGAGCAGCGATATCTGCACCGGCAGTTCCAGGGGGCGATCCCTCATTAAAGACCTGCCCGGTGTTTGAGAGCCCCCACTGGTGCCAAAACTCAGGGTCATTCGGGACCAATTCTGCCTGGCGGGCGACGTCGGGCTCGGCATACATCACCTGGGGAAGCGACTGGTAGTATTCCAATGCCCCGTCGAGTGGAACCTGCCCGGGGAGTTCAACCAGGACAAGGCCAGGAAACCCAAGACCTGTATAGTCACGAACTGTGAATGCTCCAACTCCTGCATTTGACTCCTCGCAGGTCTGGCGGAAGAGCGGGAGATCTGTGGCGTACTCCTCAAAGTACCTGATGAGGAGACGACCGGGGGCTACCACAGATTCCGAAATATCTGAAGAGAGCCCCCCTGTACTGTTCCATTCGCCGTTAGGTGGTGCGGACCTTACCGCGTCCCCAGTGTCAGTGGCGGATGCGAAGGAGATGAATACTGCTCCAGTCATGATCAGTACTACCAGGATAAAGACTACACGCGTAATTACCATGCTCACCCTCTCACAAGACGAGGAGTATGTGGCAATGGAAGATAAGGGTGATCACCTGTAGATCTGATAGGGCACCCTATTGGACGTTTCACTGTTTGAGGATATGATGCCTCTATTGCTGGTGCTGGTCCTGTAACCCCGGTCTATACTCCGTTATGGTAACCCTTTTTGCCGGTGCTCTAGCTGCGGATCAGCCCCACCAACATGTAAGACCTGTACTCACTCCTATGGCGGGTCTTCATAATCGCCTTGACGTCATAGCCTGTTCGGATGAACAGGGCGAAATTAACCCCCCGGTATGGCCTTTCTCTGCTACAGAGGGAACCCAATGCCCAGTTGACCCGGAATGCCTGTTCAACTCTGCATTCACCTGCAGTATTCCCTACGGGAGGAACTTACATCAGTCATTCCACTCCAGTACACCTGAATCTTCCAATAGGACGATGACGCAATCATGAGCGATTACGAGGAACTCTGTGCCACGTTCCGCATCGATGTCCCCGAGTACTACAACTCGGGTATGATGTGATCGATGCGTGGGCTGAATTGGACCGGAACAAGCTGGCAATGGTCTGGGTGAACCAGGAGGGCCAGGAGAAGAAGTTCTCATTCAGGGACTTGAAGAATCTCTCGAACCAGGCTGCGAATATCTTGATCAAGTACGGGATCCAGAAGGGCGATCATGTGATGCTTATCCTCCCCAGGATCCCGGAAGGGTGGATCTTCGTCATCGCTCTCACCAAGTTAGGGGCCGTTTTTTCCCCGTGCCCCACGATGCTCACGCCAAATGACATCAATTACCGGGTGAATGCAGGTCATTTCAAGATGGTCATCACCAACAAGGAGAATGCCCCCAAAGTGGACGAGGTCCATGTCCAATGCCCCACCCTCTCCTACCGGGTCCTGGTAGACGGTGAGCGGCAGGGCTGGATCAACTTCCCTCTCGAGCTCCACTACCCTGCAACGGTCTCCCACCACGCGGTGAGCATCTCTTCAGGCCAGCGAACCCGGTCCACAGATCCGATGCTCATTTACTTTACATCGGGAACGACTGGGGAGCCCAAGATGGCCCTCCATGAGCAGAGCTATCCATTGGGAAATATCGTTACCGCGAGGCTCTGGCAGAACCTTACCAGAAACGATCTCCACTTCACGTATTCTGATACGGGCTGGGCGAAGTGTGCGTGGGGCAAGATCTTTGGCCAGTGGATAGAGGGTGCATGCATCCTGGTATATGATGTGACCGGGAAGTTCAAGGCGACTGAGCTCTTCCCGATCCTCGAGAAGTACGAGGTCTCCACCTTCTGCGTTCCTCCCACCGTTTACCGGATGCATATCCTTGCAGACCTTAAAAAGTTCGACCTGCGGGCGCTTCGTCACTGCGTGAGTGCAGGAGAACCTCTCAACCCCGAGGTGATAAGGGTCTGGAGAGAGGGGACAGGACTTGAGATCCACGAGGGGTATGGCCAGACCGAGACGGTCTGCTGCATTGGGATATTTGCAGGGATGGAGTGCAGGTATGGGTCGATGGGTAAACCCGCCCCGGGATGGCATATCGAACTCCATGATGAGGAAGGTTGCCCAACTCCTGATGGCGAGGAAGGGAGGATCGCGGTCAGGCTCGATCCCCGCCCCCTGGGTCTCTTTGTTGAGTATTCACAAAACCCTGAGGCGAACCGTGAGGACTTTGTGGAAGGGTTCTATTATACAGGGGACAAGGCACGAAAGGACAAGGACGGGTACTTCAGGTTTGTCGGGAGGGATGATAATATCATCAAGAGTTCCGGGTACCGGATCGGTCCGTTCGAGGTGGAGAGCGTGCTTCTTGAGCATCCCGCATCCAGGAGTCGGCTGTTGTGGGGTCGCCTGACCTGATACGGGGGATGATAGTCAAGGCTTTTGTCATCTTGAAACCCGGATTTACGCCATCTGAATCACTCGTTAAGGAGATCCAGATGCATGTCCGGAATTTGACCGCACCATATAAGTATCCCAGGGCAGTTGAGTTAGTTACTGAGCTCCCTAAGACCCAGTCAGACAAGATCAAGAGAAATGTCCTGCGCGAGCAGGAGATGATCCGGGTCAAGGACCGGGTGTGAGGGGCAGGAGCACTTTCCTCTTAAAATTTTCACCACACTTTTGGGGCGTTTCAGGTGTGCTCTGTGTAATGGTGATAAGAGCATGAACTTGTATTTTGCCAATATTTAGGTTGATAGGTAAAGATGGATGAGGAGAGATCTCGGCACCCGATTATTAGATGCCGAAAGGTTACGTGACCCTTCACATCCATATCCTTATTTTGAAAAGATTCCAATCATTATAGGGGCGAGGGTTGCCGAGCCAGGTCAAAGGCGTCAGGTTCAGGGCCTGATCTCGAAGGAGTTCTTGGGTTCGAATCCCATCCCTCGCATACAGCTACACTTTCGAATCCCGCGGCGTTGTTTTTTATACCACCTTTCTGACCTAGGTGTATGAACTCCTCCCCTCAAAGCTCCTCAGGATTTGCATGCGTCAAACCTGAATACGGTTTTCACGCCATCGAATCTGCTTTTGCGAGTGGTATTATCACCAAACAGGACCGGGACCTCATCACTGAATTTGTGAGCGAGCGGAGAGCGACTTCCCATATCTCCCCTGGTAGGGCGAACAAATTAATCTTTCATCTTGTGGGGTGGCGAAGGTTCATGCCAGCTTATGCAGATCTCGCAGTCGCAGATATTTACAAAGGGATCTCCGATATCCAGGAAGGGACCAGTAAGAGCAAAAAACCATTCAAACAGAACACCATCTCGGATTATATGAGCATCCTCAAGCAGTTCCTCCTTTGGATGATCGAGAATGGGTATAGCACCTTGTCAGAGAAGAAGATCCGGGGGATCAAGTCG
>JAPKXQ010000074.1 GCA_026394765.1 Methanomicrobiales archaeon | reverse complement strand
TGTAGCAGGAGGAGAATAAATGCCCGCTGATACTTCAACTTTAGTTTCCGGGGCAATATCTGCGTTAGTTTCAGGAGAGATTACGACCACCCACCAGTTCGAGGGGCCATACTATCCTGACTCTCTTGAGATCGGGACCCCGTCAAAGGGTGGATCTGTGAAGGTCTACGGGAACCTCGATGACCCCACGACATTTGAGACGAGAGTGCGAGCTGCTATGGCACTGCGGGCACTTGCTCAGGATCTCGCGAACCCGGAGGCATGATGACGAAGTGTCTGATCGTGGGGATCAATGACTACGGAGGAGAGAACGATCTTCAGGGGTGCGTGAATGATGTACGGGATGTTGCGAACACGCTATCGGTCATCAACGTAACGCCTCCCTCTCCAAAGTCAGTTCGCATCCGGACCGATGCACGAGCGACGCGGAAGAATATCCTCGCCGATCTCAAGTGGCTCACCAAGGATGCCAAGCCGGGAGAGACGCTGGTCTTCTGGTACTCAGGTCATGGTTCCTACCAGATCGACCCTCACGGAGACGAGGAGGATGGTCGGGACGAGTGCCTTGTACCCCATGATTACGATACTGCGGGGATGATCACCGATGACGAGATCCAGGAAGTGATCCAATGGTTACCCCCAAGTGGCGTCAACCTGGAAGTCTTCCTCGATTCGTGCTTCTCTGGGACCGCGACGAGATCGATAACTCCTCTCAAGGGAGGGGATACCCAGCGGGTCCGATTTCTGCCCCCTGCTATAGATAGTGCGTTCTTCGGCGATGGCCCACATGTGGAAGTGAGAAATCCGATCTTCTCCCGGCAAACGGTGGTAGTCCCACAGATCAACCCTGTTCTCTGGGCTGGGTGCCGGGACAACCAGACTTCGGCTGAAGGTGAGATCGAAGGGACTCCCCGTGGGGTGTTCTCGTATACCATGTGCAAGATCCTGCGGAAGTCTTCGGGGCTGATCACCCGGAAGAAGCTGAGTATCCAGGTCGCCCGGGACATCAAGCAGATGGGGTTTAACCAGGTCCCTGTACTCGAAGTGAATGCGGGAAGGGTGAATGAGCAGGTGTTCAAATGACCCGGCCCACATTCCCCTCTTTTTGAAAAAGCAGGATCGATGGTCCTGGTATTCTTGTCCTGATCTGCGATATTCCAATACCAAGTTTTTGAAGGGTGCCTAAAGCGAATGGGAGCTTTTAGAAAAAGTATGGTGTGGGGGGGTTACCTTGCCGGGATGATGAGAGAGCGCTCTCCGGCGGGCATGAACTCGCGGAGTGCACCCTTCGCGAACTCGCGGCGGGGCTCTGAGAAGTCGAACTTGAGCGAGGGGTCGGCGAAGGCGATCTTGATGAGCGGGGAGAGTGCCCATCCGTCACCGCGTCCGAAGTGGGCGGCGCCGGCGATTGCGGCGTACTCTCCCTGGTGGCCGACGTTCATCGCGTAGTTCGGGTAGTTCGGGCCGCGGAGCTCTCCGACTGCACCCTCGTCAGGCCTGACAGAGAGCGAGTTGGTGGAACCGCACTGGTCCTGGAGGTCGTAGCCGAAGAAGCCAAGACGTGACCAGCCTTCCTTGTGAAGGAGCATAGAGAGGTACCAGCCGTTCAACCCTGCATTGGAGTTTCCGGTCGCGATAGCAACGGTGAGACCCGCTGCCGCGGCGAGGACTGATGCACGCTGGGAGCCACCGAAGTGGTCCTCGAGGGCGGTTGGGAAGGTTTCGTACTGCTCCATCCCATAGAGGGTGACTTCAGTCGCCATCTCGTTGACGTTCTCCTGGGTGGGCTTGACCTTGTCCTTCTCGCTCGGCTTCTGCCAGTCTACCTTGAACTTGGACTTGATGAAGTCCATGCCGTAGTAGGTGTAGTCGTCGAGGATGTTGTCGGTGTAGGCCGCAGTAGCGTACTGGGTGAACCCAACACCACCGGACATGTAAGAACCGAGCCAGATCTGATCAAAGAGCATGGTCCCTGCACCGACGACCTCGAGGGACGACCTTGCGGGGTCGTGGGGGTACTTACGGTCGGTCTGGATCATGTCGGCGAAGTGGCCGAACTTGATGCCACCGGGCTCATTGGGCCCACGGGCACGGCGTGCGGGCAGAATGTCTGCCATCTGGACGACACCGGCGTGCTTGGCGGCGTACGCGAGGTCGGCGACTGCTGCTTCTCCGGCGCACATGCGGTAGGCACCGATGAAGGACATCCCGAGCTGCATTGCAGACCAACGAGAGGTCGTTCCACCATCACAAGTCCTTGAGACGATTGTGGGGATGTGAATGGCCTGCCAGAGGGACTTTCCGACTGCTGCCTTGAGCTGCTCGGCCTGCTTGGTCGGGAAGAGCTTGTTCACGTTGACGAGGAACTGGGGCTCGATGTCGTCGGCCAGCTCGTCGTCTCCAGTGAAGACCTTAACGTAACAGTCATCGACAAGGCCCGGGTGGGTCTCGACCATGTGTTCCTGAACGACTGCTGCACCAGGCATCGCGTGGTTCAGCACGTGGAGGAACTCGTTGATCGTCTCAGGGGTGACTTCCTTGGAGAGACGCTTTATGAGTGTCTGGTGGGCGAGGTCCATGTTGACGAGGATCGTTCTGCGGATGTCGTCCCACATCTGCTGCATCGCAGCGTTGTTGACGAAGTGGAGGTCGTCGCCTTCACAGAAGACGCCGGTTCCCGAGACCTCGTAGGGGGTGAGCTTCCTCTGCCCGAGGGGGATACCACCGAGGTGGCAGCGGACCGGGTCGTACATGGAGATTCCACGCGACATCTCCATCTTCTTCCCTGCTTCAAGGAACTCTCTCTTCCGTGCGGACTGCTTTAATCCCAGACGCTCGTATACAGTCGATGTGCTCTGGGGGTCCTCCTGGAACTTCTCCTTGAGCGCCTTCAGGAAGAGCTTCTGGCTCCTCTCAATTTTTGCCTTTGCCATGATTTATCACTCCACAGGCATGAAGCCGTATTTGGTCCTCAGCGAGTGAATGCGCTGGGTGTATTCGATATACTCGGGGTCATCGCGGAACGCAGTCCCGACGAGTGAGTGGTAGATCGTGGTGTGTTCTTTCAGCCACTTCTCGTCCATCGGCTTGCCGACCTTGATCTCCTTATCGAGGGGCTCTCCGATCTGGTTCTTGACTTGTTTCACCAGGCCGGCCTTCTTGTCGAACATGACACGCTGGAGCATGTCAAACATCATTCCGTTCTCGTCGAGCCTGAGCGAGTGTCCATGCACGGTTGCACCACGGACCCCGGTGAGGGCTGCGTCGAAGAGGTTGGTGTTAACGAGTTCCTGTGCGTACTTCTCAAGGTCACGCTCGCGGCACTCGATGATCTGACGTCCAGAAAGAGTTCCTGGGTCTACTCCCCGGAAGCGGTATGCCTCAAGCCATGACCTGACATAGGGGTGGCAGGGTGCATTGTACATCGAATCTGTGAACTGGATGTACCTGATACGGTCGCCGGCCTTGGCGCCGTCGGTCGGGGTGACGAGCTTCCTGATCGGGCAGGCGGGCTCCTGCTGCTCTGCGAGGGGTGGGTGGGCGGTTGGGTACGCAGAACCTGGGGCACGGTGTCCCATAATAAGGACGATGTCCTCATCAGTCAAATCCCGGATCTTCTCAAGCTTCTCATTAGGGTCGAGCTGCTTGCGCCGGTTCTCACCGACTTTTGTCTGCCCAGGGCAATACTGGGGTTTGTAGGTCATGTATTTATCACTCCAATTAATTTTGTGATTTCATCTCTCTCATTACTGCGTGGATGACATCTGCCATCTTCTCCCGTGTCGGTGTCTGGCCCCGGGTGACCCCGGAAACAATCGCCATCACGGTACCTCGTGTACGAATCTTCTTCTCCGGTGGCATCACTACCGCCGTCTTCACTCCCTCTTTGGCGAGGTCTTCGAAGTCGACAGGGGTCTGGGAGACCACCACTGCCTTTACCTCACATGCCTGGAGGATGAAGCGGACCTTATGGACCACGTGGGACCGCACGTTTCCATGATGGAGGATGGCCACCTTGTGCTTCTCGATCTGCAAGACCTCTTTTGAGGTTAGACCGAAAGAAGCTCCAAGGACGGCACCTCCGATATTTCCGGAATCAGGAGGGACCCCGCTTCCTGCATTGAGGACGAGCGTACTGATACTGTACTCTATGCCCTCTCTGCGGAGCGCGGAGGTGATATCACAGACAGGTTTGGTCACGTGCCGGCGGCCAGGGGACATTCCCACGACGATGACGTCAGGGAACCTGCACTCAGAGATGGTTCCGCGTTGAGCGATTCCACCCCCTTTTCCCATGCCCATGGCCTCCCGGCAGTCGACTACCTGGGTGATCCTCCCGATCGGCACTCTTACTTGACCCCCTGGATGATGATCGGGGTTGACTTGTTACTGGGCTCATTAAGTCCGATGAAATCCCTATCCGCATTCGGGCCGTACTTCACATAATCAGAGAGTGTGGCCTCGGTCTTCATGAACCGCCCCTCCTGGAGCGAGTAGGTCAGCTTGAGGCTTGGGAAGACCTCGTCACACGCTGCCCTGATACCTGGGACCGCGTCTGCGCCCTCAAGTTCGAGGAGTATCGTCCCGACATGGACCTGGAGTTCAACGTCCTGCTCACCTAACCGGATAGTACCCCTTTGGTAATGAGGGTTGGGGAGTCCATGTGCGGGCCCATAGGGAACCTTCCCGGGGAGATTGGGGCCATGCAAGATGACCCTTCGTACTCCCCCGGCGGCAATGATGCGATTTAAGATCTGCTCAACAGATTCGGGGTTGAGCAGTCGCAGGGAGACGATTCTGCACTGGGGATATATGGCGTCTGTCACTTATTGCTCCTGTAAGTTCCAACTCCTGAAACTGGCTCACGCGGCTTTGCCGATGGCCTGCATCGGCTTCTTGAACTCTTCGAGCTGCCCGAAGGTGTCCTGATAGATCTTCGAGGTCGCTTCTGGGCCAAACATCTGAGTGCCTGCATCGAGGGCGCATGCCGCAACAATGCACGGGAGACCGACACCGGCTGCGTGCCTGGTTACGACGTGGTTCCCGTTGAATACACCGGGGCCACCGCCACCATAGATCGAGTGGCTGAAGAACGAGAACCCGACTGCTACTCCCATCACACGGCCGTAGTCACAGCCAGGGAGTCCGGTCTCGTGTTCGAGAAGGTCGTTGAAGTAGAGCAGGGTTGCAGAGACTGCCTGTGCGAACCGGCCTGCACCACAGTTCACCATGGTTGCGGCCAGCGTTCCTGCTGCGGTATAGGCGTTCCAGAGCATTGGGTCCTTGGTCTCATAGAAGATGTAACCGCTCTTGCCCTTCTTTCCGGCCTTGATGATCTTGTCCTCGATAGCGCGCTCAACAAGGCTCTGGACAACAGTCCCGATCGTTCCGGTCTTGCCGTTCTTCTTGACCAGGTCGTACACGATGTTGTTCGCGTTGAGTCCCTGGTAAGCATAGAGCAGGAGCTGTGCACGCTCGAAGGGTCCGATTGCCATTCCCATCTCGAACTCTCCGGCCTGTTCAAAGGTTGCGGAGAGTGCAGAGGCCTGGATCGCGTTTCTGTGCGTCATCATCGCGACGTGGTTCGCCGGGATGTTGCGCAGTGCATATCCAAGGCCTTCGTTGTTCTGGGGGATCGACAGGACCGAGACGACGTTTCCGCCCTGCATGTCCATCGTCTGCGGGTAGGCACCCCAGACACAGGACTTAACGAACGCACCGTCGAACATGCCGACCTTATACTGGTCGATGAGTGCGTAGGTGGTAGCTGCTGCAACCGCGGTGCTTGCCGCGTCATAAGTGGCAGCTGCATCGAGACGGGAAGATGGAACCTCAACGAGTAACATCTTGCCGCCGCCGATCTTGTGGATCTTGGTGTTGTCACCCTCGGTGACCTGGACCATCTCCATGATCTTGGCAGAGAGCGCATCGACGTCCTTGACAACGTCACACTTGATGCTCCTGCCCAGGATCTGGTTGTCCTTCCCGATCTTACCTGTCTTCAGAGCATTGTCGATGCCTGCCATGTTGACGGCAACGGTCCTCTTGGTGAGGTCGATGATCTTCTTCGCTCCAGGGTTGACTAGCGGGCTGATCTTCTCGAGCGTAACACCGCTCTTGATGACCTTGCCCTCATCGTCGTACAGGTCAATGGTTTCTTTATATTTCGCCATAATTTCTCCTCCGTGAATTGAATTCGGAATTCTCTACGATCACTGAATACTGCTCGTTGGATGTGTACTGAGAGTACTGAAGTCACTTCAGAACATCCCCTCGTGGGACATAGAAAGCTTCAGTTATTCTTCATATAAGTTTTCTGGTTTTTTTCATATTTAATTCATATAAAAATATTGCAATACTTATAAAAAATGGGGGAATATTCAAATATAAGAGACTGGACTAAATTTATGAAAAGAACCATTACTATTTTTTTTACTGTTTGTATTACTATATGGTATTTTCTCGCTAAACATATTGCAAAAATACGTGCGCTTTTTGAAAATTGTAATTTTCAGGCGTTTTTTAAGAAAATAAGAGTGAAAATAGGGATATGGGGAAGTAAGTGAAGAAGGTCAGAACACTTTGCGGTAGAGCTTCCCATACACCATCTCACCCTTTCGTTTCCGGTGCCGCTCCCCTGTGTCCCCATAGTAGAGTGCAAAGGTCCCTTTTGTGCCTTCGACTTCGAGATCCTCATCCTTGATGTACTTGAAGCCCGGCATCATCACGTCGATCGTGCCATAAACATAGATCTCCCCCTCGACCATCTGCCCACCGACACGGCTCAATGCATTCCCCTTGATGACGATGCGCCCACCTTCGGCATGGGTTCCGACATGGACGTCGGTGTTTCCTCCGACAACGATCTCGCCGCCGTTCATAAAGGTCCCGATATCACTGCCGGCGTCTCCTTTCACAACAATTCTTCCGCCCTGCATACCGCGCCAGTCGCCGCGGTACGCGGCGCCGAGGTAGTTGCCGGCGTTTCCTTCGATAGTAAGTTCACCGCCCCGCATCCCGATCCCGGCAAATGCGTTGACATTCCCTTTCACGAGGAGTTTTCCGCCCTGCATCCAGGCTCCAGCATACATATCGAGGGAGCCTTCAACGACAACCTCGCCGGCGCTCATCTTCATCCCGATGTACTTCACTTTGGTGAGATCGCCCTTGAGCACGATTCGGGTATCAGCCGCCGTTGCGGCAGCGTCTCCTGTCACATCGAAGAACTCTCCCAGGGTGTGCTGAGACCGCCCTTCGTAGACATGGAGTTTTCCGATATCAGCTGCCCGTTTCCCTGAGAAGGCATCGGGTGAGATGTTGTCGGCCTCCAGGAGGAGGGCCGGCTGGTTTCTTATGGTGAGTGTCACAGTTTCCATGGTTCTCTCACCTGCTCGCGTCTATCGTGATTGCGAGGGGGTTGGCCACGAAGTGCTTGGCAACCTCGTAATTGCCCTGGTTCACGGAATAGAACTTCAGGAACTTCTCTTTTACATCGCGCATCACGGTTGCGTTCTCATTCACCTTCACATCGACCCA
>JAPKXQ010000007.1 GCA_026394765.1 Methanomicrobiales archaeon | reverse complement strand
TGGGAATGGTTCCGGTTTACCGATCATTCAAGGACGGGACTCCTGCAGATTCGACCTAACCTGATCAAATCCGGGACCTTTACCTCTCGAGATCTCCCGTGGGTTGCGATGGATCTCCACTATCCTATCTAATGGATTCACGGTGAAGTCCGCTCCTGCAGTACCGGTAGTTCACCACATCAACCCGTCGACGGTGAAGGCGGGAGCGAAGGCTTTCATCCTCACCATAACCGGAGAGCACTTCGCAAAGGGCAACCGGGTTCAGTGGAAAGGAGTAGCGAGAGAGACCACGTTCGTCTCTTCTACTACTATAAAGGCAAAAGTACTTGCGACCGATATCGCAAAGTCCGGGAGGTACGTGGTGAGTGTGTACCGCCCCGGAAGGGACGTTGCGACGTCGAATGGCGTGTCTGTCAACGTGCGGAAGTGAGGGATTAGGGGGGAAGGGGGGGATCCCCCCCTGTTACTCCAGTTCAACTATCTTTTTTTGTATCATGACGGGCAGGAACTTCTTCTCCGGTTCAACGGTCCACCACTGGAAGTCCGACTCACAGGACATTGTGGCACGAAACGTGAAGACCGTCTCGTCCCAGAAGATCACATGCCTTTTCTCGCTCCCGGCCGGTGAAGTGAAAGGGACGTGGGACATTGTCGTGAAGAACACGGACGGGGCGTTTACGGTGCGGTAGGGATCTTTCCTCCATATTTACTTTGGTTTCCTTTTCTGGCTCCCATGGGAGTGTTTTTTCTCCCATCAGACGAGAGGTTGTGATAATGGTGACGTGTGATGGGGGCCGATCCGCACATCCCTTGCCGGTCCTGGTTCACAAAAGTATTTTGGATCGGTCCAGAACTCCTGCCCCCCGCTCCCGGGGGGGTGGTCTCCCGTGAGGGGGTGGAGGAGGTTCAGGCGTCTTTGGTGCAGTGCTCGGTCTGTGACCGGGGAGATGGGCGGCTTTGTTTGACCGCCAGAGCGGGTGACGCTGTGCAAGGTGTGGTAGAGATGGGATGAGATGGGATGAGATGAGGTGGTGCAGGTAACGACCACAAGAAACTGCAATTGACTCGTTTCAACGAGGTCGGGAGATCCCTTCATCCACGCCGCCATTGACAAAATCTTTGGGCAGCTGAACCGTTACGAATAAGGTAAGTAATGAGACCCTCGTCTTTGACCCGAGAAGTGACTTAAAGCACATTATGAAGAGTCCAATTGAAATCAAACGTGTCTCAATTGATAGTTAAAATGTTTAAATCGGTATATACATACAGAGAATATTAACTGGGGATTGTGTACAGCCGACGATTCTATTAATAGTTTCACCGATTTCTAATCAACCTCCACCTGATGGAAACACTATCCTATTGCCCAAAATCAAAATCTTGCCATAATTAAAAGCCCTCTCATCCCCCTCGAGATCCCCCTAAACACTTTCACACCGCACGGCCCAGCTTCATCTATGCCCCCGTTAAGTTGGGAATATGGTAATTCGACGGCTCCCTCAGACCTCTACACTTTTCCGGGACGCATGCGTCTTTGAACTCGACTACCTGCCTTCTATCATCAACCATCGGGATGCCCAGCTGAAGGAGCTTGCCATCGCAGTAAGTTCTGTAGGTTCAGGATACTGCCCCACCAATACCCTCATCAGGGGGCCGTCAGGGACAGGAAAGACGATCTGCATCCAGAAAATCTTTGATGAAGTCGAAGCGGACACGAGCACGCTTATTCCCGTCTATGTGAACGCGGCGATCGAGCAGACCACGTTCAATATCTACCAGACCATCGTGGAAAAGGTCAACGGGAATGTTATCATGTCTACCAACATGACAATAAACCGTCTCTTCCGAATGATCGGGGAGGGACTGAAGGAGAAAGGGGCTGCACTCTGCCTCTGCCTCGATGATGCCGATACCCTCCCACATTGTACGGTCTTAAACAGAGTGCTCTCTGACCTGATCAGTATATCTAAGGTCTCCACCGCCGGAAGGATCGGGTTCTTCCTCGCGGTCAGTTCAATGGGTTTTGACCTCTCTCGCGCTCTCTCCCCGAGTGTCTCTGCGTCCCTCCAGCTGCACGAAGTCAGGTTTGACCCCTATTCCCGCGATGCGGTATACGATATCCTCAATGACAGAGTAGAAAAAGGAGTCTTCCCGGGTGTGATTTCCAATGACGTGCTCGAACTGGTAGTCGAAACAACAGAAGCGAGGAAGGATATACGCCTCGGGATCGACCTGATCCAGAGACTGGTGAACAATGCGGAGGACTCGGGGGGAGATGCAGTGACAATAGAGGATCTCTTAGCAGTACTCGAAGACTCCCGAACTATGTTTCTCGCCCGCCTAGTACAGAGCCTCCCGTCCGAAGGTCAAAGGACAATAAAGGTCTTCGCCGAGGTCGTGATGAGGTGTGAAGGACAGGTGTATCACGCAATTGACCTCTATCAATGGACAAAAGATGCTCTCAAGTGCGGGAGAGCCACCTTCTACAGGCGACTATGGTCACTACATGATGCAGAGATCCTCACCCTGGAGAAGAGGACCGACGGGGTTACGGGATACAAGGTGGTCTTCAAATTCAGCCCGGTGCAAATAGTTGCCGTTTGCGAGGGGGATGGAATGTGAAGAGGCAGATTACTGAATCTCTGGTCGGAACCGGATTCACTCACTTTTCTTATACTTTGTGTTGATACGGTCGGGTGCGGGGAGAAAAAGATAGGCGGCGAAATAGTCCATGAGCCTTGAATAGGACTCATAGAATCCCTATATCTCAATATCTGGGGGGAGGATTCGTCCCTCACTCCATTCCAACCTGGCATTCCCACTTACCTTGCAAGATGGGGTGTCGCATCTACCCCAAAGATACGGTATTTTTCACTTTTATAAGGGATTCTCATTTTCACCCGTTTCATTTATAACCCATTCTCACTTTCGCACTCCACGATCCGGGTTTTAAAAGTCCCCTCGACATAGCTTTCCTCATACAGGGAGCAACCCTGTATGCAGAGAAAAGCCAAACCCTAGGAGAAAACCATGAAACACGTCTTAAGTCGTGAAGCCAACGCAGCCTACGAGCGGCGTGCGGGCTTTTCAGGCCGTGGGGACTTCTTCGTAAGAAAAGGTCTCCTGATGTATGAAGATGAGAACACAAAGCAGCACATGCCCCTCCCCTCGTCCCAAGAGTTGCAAGTCCGAGAGAGTGAGAGGGAGCAGAATACTGGTCTCACATTAAAAAATAAAAAAGTATCTTCGCAGGCACGGTGATATCGAGTGACTACGATAGAATCCGTGAGCGAACGCTATACCTGTGGAAGCTCTCTCCACCTCATTCATGCATCGGATATCGTCAGGGACGGAGGTCGCAACCTCTGTCCAGTGTGCTTATCACCCGTTGTGCCGATGAGCCCGCGTGATCACAACCACTGTCCCCTTGAAGTGATCGACGGGATCGCGCAACTCCCTGACTGTGGTGCGGCGGCCTGCCCTCTCTGTGGATCCACGATGTCGCACAGATCTCCCGCCAAAGCAGGATATCTCCAGGATGCTGCTCGATGGAACACTGGGGAGCGGCAGGAACTCCAAGGCAGGACCCGCTATCATATCGCCAGCCCGGGGGTGGCGTGATGGCGAAGAAGAATGCGAAGAAGTGCCCCTTCAAGAGGGAACAGAGGTCTGGGAAGTGGACTGTTCTCACCTGCACGCTCCCGAATGGGGGAACATGTCCCGCCGGAGCAACCTGCGAACAGAGCCATCATTACATCGAGCCTGAGCCTCTCCAGGAGGGAACAGGGTGAGTAACTATCGGAGTGGGCGGGATGCAGAGTATGCAGCACGCCAAATCCTCAAGGAGAGAGGGTTCTTCGTGGTGCGGTCAGCGGGGTCAAAGACCCCCTTCGATCTCATCGCCTGGAGTAGTGAGGACCTGATCTTTCTCCAGGTCAAGCGCACAACCACCCCACCCAGCGCGAAATGGGCCTCTGATCGCTATCAGGCAGACCTCGCAGGGGCCAGGGAGATCCCTCGCCCCAAAAGATCTCACTTCCAGATCTGGGTGATGGTACCCAAGAAAGGCTGGTGGCGGTACGAAGTCCTCCCCGGAGGGATTATGGAGGTTCCGGCTCTTGTGGCTTGAAGCGGATGGCTATCCGTCCCTGATCTGCCCGGTCATGAGCAACAGCCATGCAAGGACCCTTTGCATCGGGCCCTTTTGTGCCGCTGCATACCCCATCCCGGTTCTCGCCGGGGTGATGTGGTGCTGTGCGTTTATCGACGGTCCTCAAAAGCATCCCAGACGCAGGAGCCGGGTGGCACCATGAACTGCAATCAAACCGGCAAGAGGATCGCTCAAGTAAATCCTGCGGGAATGGCCGATAGTCATAAGCCCCGATACGAGGACAGATCATGACGCAAGAGACTGCCACTGCACTCTCCCTCCTATTCTCACCCGGTCAGACCGTAGAAGTCAGGGCTTTTCGGAACCACGGGACCGCTTCGGGGTACTTCACGAACTTTGATAAGCTCGCCGAGAAAGTCGAAGTCCTCGATAGTACCGGGGAGTTTTGGGGGATCTATGTCACCCTCAACCCTGTTAACCCCGTCCTCCTCTCCAGGCGTGCAAACCGGGTCGAGACCCGGATAGGGAAGAACGACTCCCTCACCGCTGACACCGACATCGTGACCCGGTGCTGGCTCCCCATCGACATAGACCCGGTCAGACCATCCGGAGTATCCTCATCAGACCAGGAA
>JAPKXQ010000070.1 GCA_026394765.1 Methanomicrobiales archaeon | reverse complement strand
AACTTGGAAACGAAGTGGAATCATTCCATGTCAATTTGACAAAAGATGTTAAGGACCAACTTGTGGGAATTGGTATGAAAGATCTGTTATTGGATAGGAGATGTGTGAAGGTGTAGTGTACATAAACTCCTCTGTTCAGGTCGGGAACAACACCTTCCACATCACTGATGAGTTTTCGTTCACGAACGGTTCAAAGACCATCCACGAGGATGTCGTCTTCTTTGTCAACGGCATCCCGGCCTTCTTTGTCAAAGCCAAAGCAGCACACAAAAAAAGGGCATTGCAGAAGCTCTCGACCAGATCCGGCGCTACCACCGCGAATGTCATGAGCTGCTTGCCATCCTCCAGCTGTACGCGCTCACCCATATCATCCGGTACTATTACAGCGCTACCTGGAACATGTCAAAGAAAACGCTCTATACTGGAAGGATGAGGCCGGCGGGGACTTTGAGACACTGGTGAAAACCTTCTGTGACCGGAAACGTTTCATAACCCCGCTCACCGATGGGGTCCTGTTCACCCGGCAGGGTGAGGAGTTAAAGAAAGTCGTGCTCCGCCAGCACCAATTTTTTGGTTGTGTCATGAAAAAATGGTTGAATCACTAGATTTTTCGACAGAGCCACCAGGGTGGGACAATCTACCCCCCGGACGAGTACCCGTTCTCAATGACCCACAAAGACGGGTCTGACACCAGAGACAGATTGCAAGGGGGTCTATCATCCACCTTTTACCCCACTATCATACTTCTTCATGCAACAGTGTTTGTACTTCTTTGCGCTCCCGCAGGGGCAGGCTGCATTCCTGCCGATGCGTGGACCTTGCCGCTTTTGTGCCTTCAGGACGGGAGTTCCCCGAATATCTCCCCTGTCTACATCTTTCGTTAATATTCCGCTCAGTTGCGCCATAAGGGATGTATTATGCAGTCCCATAAATGGCGTGGAGGGAGATTGCTTCATCTCATACCTCTTCTGATTCCCCCACATGGCAGGGTCCATGCCATTTCTCTCGATATCAGGTCCGATCTCGAGAATGACCGGGATCAGGTGACTGACCTTAGGGAGGATATCCTTTCTAACGAGGAACCTGAAGAATGCGGTCAGCACTGGTGCGACGGCAGCGAACCACTCACTCGTGGCTGCAAGTTTTTCGGGAAATACCTCGAGGCAGCACTTCCGGGTGGCAGGTTCGTCCCACGTAATTGGCCATTTTTCGAAGTAGGCGTTCATCCCCATCGCGAACTTCTCGATGATCTCCTCTGCATCACTCTTCTGCTGGTGAGAGAGACCGCGAAACTCATTACTCCTGCGAAATCGGGAGAACCATGGACGGACCTCCCCATAGACATCCTCCACATCCAGCATGTCACCACGTGGTTCGATGAAGGGAGCGGGGTGTCCTTCTGAATCCTCAGGCCCTCCTATTATTAAGAAAGAGGTCGCATCGTCATTTCTGTCGTCTTCCATACATCACCGATTAGATGCTACATATAACGATATTGGTCCATGAAATAATTTGCCATAAGGTAGAAAGAGGGGTAGAGAGGATAAGGAACTTTGGTTCCCTCACTCTGCAGCAGGTTTCTTGAGTTTGATATCAATCCCGAACTTCTCAGCATTTCGGTCGGCAATCGCCTGGATCTTTGCGATCTCTGCGTCATTTCGCTTCGGCTTGAAGAGGTGGCGGAACCTGCGCTGGGTAGAGAGGTACTCCTCAACCGGTTTTCTCAGCACTTTCTTCACTTTTACAACCGAGCCGTCGACCATCTCGTAGCTGACAAAAAGGCCGGTCTCGAGGGCAAGCTTCGCAATGGCGACCGTCTTTTCCCCTTCAAAGCCCCAGCCAGTGCAGCACGGGGCATGGACCTGAACGTATGTCGGCCCCTGGGTCTCTATCGCCCGTTTCACCTTCTCAATCATGTCGCGGGGGTAGGCGATAGAGGTGGTCGCAATGTAGGGGGACCCATGTGCCGCGAGGATCGCGGGCATATCTTTCTTGGGTCTTGGGTTTCCATATGAGCAGCGCCCTGCAGGGGTGGTAGTTGTGCTCGCGTCATAAGGAGTCGCACCCGACCGCTGGATCCCAGTATTCATGTAAGCCTCGTTGTCATAGCAGATGTACGTGAAGTCATGCCCCCGCTCGAATGCTCCTGACAGGCAGAGGATTCCGATATCGAAGGTAGCCCCGTCCCCGCCGATCGCGATCACCTTCTCCTTACGCCCCTGCCGCTTCAGTGAGGCCTCGATCCCGGATGCCACCGCAGAGTTGTTCTCAAATAGCGAATGGACCCAGGGCACTTTCCATGCAGTCTCAGGGTACGGGGTCGAGAAGACCTCGAGGCACCCTGTTGCTGATACCACGATAACGTCCTTCCCGGCCGCTTTGAGGATAAGGCGCGAGGCTAGGGCCGCCCCGCACCCTCCACAGGCCCGGTGGCCGGAATCAAAGAGTTCACATGCCTCGTTCTCCATTCAGAGCACCTCCCTGCGCAGCCCGTAGAAGAGATCGCCCTCGCCTGATTTGGCGAGCTGTGCGACCTTCCTGATGTCAGCCTTTGTCACGTCACGCCCCCCAAGCCCGATGATGTAGCCAAGGACTTTAACCCCGCTCCCATAGAGGGCGTCACGCACTTCAAGGACGACGGCGCCCCGGGACCCCAGTGAGATATTACGATCAAGGACTGCGACAACTGCAGCATTGCGAAGCGCTGCCCTTACCTCTTCGAGGGGGAACGGACGGAAACAGCGGATGCGCAGCAACCCCACCTTCTCACCCTCGTCCCGCATCTGATCGATAGCATCTTTGACAGTCCCACAGATAGAGCCCATCGCGATAAAGACAGTCTCTGCATCGTCAAGGCGGTAGGACTCGGTCAACCCACAGTAGTTACGGCCAAAGATCTCGTCAAATGCCATCCCTGCTTCCTGGATAACTGCATTCGCACGGTGCATCGCGGCATCGGTCTCGTACCGAAACTCCATGTAGTACTCAGGCGTTGCATACATCCCCATGCTGATGGGGTCCTTTGAATCAAGGCGCTGAGGCGGTTGAAATGGCGGGAGGAACCGGTCGATCTCCTCCTGGCTTGCGACATTTACCGGCTCATACGTGTGAGAGAGGACAAAACCATCAAAACAGACAAAGGCCGGGAGGAGGACACGGTGGTCCTCGGCAACCCGGTAGGCGAGGTAATGGAGGTCAGCCGCCTCCTGGTTGTCTTCAGCATAAAACTGCAGCCACCCTGAGTCCCGCAGTGATATTGAGTCCTGCTGATCGTTCCAGATCGAGAGGGGAGCGCCCAAGGCCCGGTTCGCAATCGTCATAACGACCGGAAGGCGAAGGCCAGCCACATTGAAACAGACCTCAAACATCAAGGCAAGCCCCTGGGAGGTGGTCGCAGAGTATACCCTGGAGCCCGCGGCACTCGCACCAAGACAGGCTGACAGTGCTGAAAACTCGCTCTCGACGGTGATGTACTCGCAGTCGATCTCACCATCAGCGGCCATTCCAGCGAGTGCCTCGACGATGTGGGTCTGAGGGGTGATCGGATAGGCCGCGATCACCTGCGGGCGGCATAACTTCACTGCATGGGCCACCGCATGGGAGCCCTCTGTGATCTCCATCATCTACTTCTCCTCCTTCTCCATCTGGATCGCCCCGCCCGGGCACTCTTCGGCGCAGATCCCACAGCCCTTACAGTAAGTGAGGTCTGGTTGAAACGTACCTTCTCCATCTTCGGAGATGCACCCTTCAGGGCAGAGAGTCTGGCACATCCCGCATTTCGAACATTTGCTATGATCAAAGCGTGGCCAAAAGACCCGCCATGAACCGGTACGGTTATCCTTCGCTCTCCCTGGCCGGGCAGAACAACCGAGTCCTAAAGGCATGGTATCAGGCCACCCCCTTAACAAGGGATTCGGCCCGGCGTGCAGCCTCGATATTCTTGGTAGCGAGATCGCCTGAAAACCTTGCCCTGATGGCATCTTCGAGCGCTGAAGTGGTGATCTCACCAGTCGCTGCGGCGAATGCTCCCATGAGGGTGGTGTTGGTTATTGGGAGGCCCAGGACCTCGAGCGCTATCCCGGTTGCATCGAGGGTGATGAGAGTTATCTCGGACGGGACCTGCCGGGTGAGCGGTCGCTCGGTGTTTACGATGGCTACCGCACCGGGTTTCATCCCAGAGAAGACATTCACATCTCCGATAAGGGTACTGTCCTGAACGATCACATAATCAGGCTCATATACCTGGCTCCTGAGCCTGATCTTCTTGTCACTAAACCTTACAAAGGCCTGGACAGGTGCACCACGCCGCTCCACCCCAAAGGCAGGGAACGCCTGGGCATACACCCCCCCTTCAAACGCGGCTACCGCGATCAGCTCTGCGGCGGTGACCGAGCCCTGGCCACCCCTCCCATGTATCCTCAGCTCTCTCAAGAGAATCCCAGGTAATCTTACATGATTAATAATAAAAAATTACAGGTCGACAGGGATCCCAAGAATCTCCCGCCGGCCTGAGAAGACGTCGGTTGCGATCATCGAGAGGCCCTGTGCGGCACACCACTCGTCATATACCGCAACCTCCCGGTTGAGGAGTTCACCCACAGCCCCTGCGATCCAGGAAGAACAGGACCCGGAAAGGGCGACCCTGGCACCCGGGTTCACCACAAGAAGGGCTGCACACTCCATTGCCACAAATAGGGCGAGCGCTTGTGCCCTCAATTCAGGCGGGAGGTTATGGTCAACTCCTGCGTGCGAGAATGCTCCGTTTGCTGTGGTGTCACCCAGGTCAATACGCCGGATCGAAGCGACATCGATCGCACCATGCGCGGTTCCGGGTGCAAAGATGCAGGCATCAATAGCTCCCAGCACCCTTCCCCCCTTCACTACAAGAGAGACGGTGTTGGAACTGACATCCGCAATGACCACGTCGCCCCCGAGGTCGTGGCAGACCTTATAAGCGATCCCCAGTTTCTCAGGGCTCGCCTGGTGGGAGTAGACATGAAACCTCGGGTCTGTGGGTGAGCCCCGATGGAGTCCCGGCACTGCCACCGCGGGGATATTGCTCGCCGCAATCGCATCAAAGACCCGGGTCCCGCCGCCGATATGTACACCCGCGCCCTCCCGGCTGATGATCCCACGGTCTTTGAGCCGGTTGAGAGGCGTTATTGCAGCAAAGTTGTCGCCCATCGAGTACGTTAGGGCGATGCCTTTTACTCCTGCAACGGGACCAAGACGGGAGAGGTCACTGACCTGAAAGTGCAGCGCCTCATCACGCGGGACCCGAAAAGTGCGGCCACCTCCCGCAAACCGCATCGCGCTCGTCCCGTGGTCAATCCCTATAAACATTACCGTTATCCATGGACATGTACACTATAAGAGGGTACATGCTCTCTGTCGTTACAGGCGGGGCTGGGTTCATCGGCTCCCACCTCACTGATGCCCTCGTGGCCAGGGGGGGCGAAGTGGTGGTTATAGATTCGCTCAGAGCCGGGTCCAGGGAGAACCTCGCCCAGGCAACCGGGAGCGGGAGGGTGCGGCTGGTCACTGCCGACCTCCTCATCAAGGGGTGGGAAAAGTCCTTCGCAGGGGCGTCCCGGGTCTACCACCTCGCCGCAGACCCTGACGTGCGGCAGGGGTCCCTGACACCCGAATCACAGTTTTACAACAACATCACCGCGACATTTCTGGTCCTCGAAGCGATGCGGGACCAGGGGGTCACCGAACTCGTCTTTACCTCAACATCAACTGTGTACGGCGAGGCGACCGTGATCCCCACCCCAGAAAACTACACCCCGCTCGAGCCGATCTCGGTTTACGGGGCGAGCAAACTCGCGTGTGAGGCGCTCATTTCGTCCTATTGTCACAGCTATGGGATGCGGTCGTGGATCTTTCGTTTCGCCAATATAATTGGCCCCCGAAGTGGCCATGGGGTGATAACTGACTTTGTGGAAAAGCTCTCTGCTGACCCAGGTGAACTGGAGATACTCGGCGACGGGCGCCAGACCAAGTCATATCTCGGTGTAGGGGACTGTGTTACTGCAATGCTCCATGCCACCCGGCATGCAGACAAGAGGGTGAA
>JAPKXQ010000012.1 GCA_026394765.1 Methanomicrobiales archaeon | reverse complement strand
GCGATGGAAATGGGAGGATCGGGCGGATGTTGGTCCCGCTCATTCTCTACAGCAAGGGAGTCCTGTCCAGGCCGATGTTCTATATCAGTGCATATCTCGAGCACCACCGCGATGAATATTACACCCGCCTTCTCGCCTTATCCCGCGACCAGGACTGGGATGGATGGATTGGATTTTTCCTCAACGCTCTCGTAGAGCAGGCGGCCGACAATACCCAGAAAGCAAGGGCTATTCTGGACCTCTACGATGAACTGAAGATCAGTGTCCCCGAGGTTACCCGCACTCCCTATGCAATCCAGGCAATCGACGCGATGTTTTTCCGACCTATCTTTAATAGGACCGATTTCATTGCAGAATCGAAGATCCCCCGACAGAGCGCCCATCGGATCCTGCAGAATCTACAGAAAAATGGAATCCTCATAGAGATACAGGAGGGCCGCGGAAAACGTGCGGCAATTTACAGTTTCCCGCGATTACTTGATATCACTGAAGGGACATTCCCCTGACCAATGCGGTCTTACTATCGTGTAACACTTGTGGCACACTAAACCGCTTGTGTAACACAAGGTTATGCAATGTGTTACACTACAAAAAATAATGTCGATGGCATAAAACTATGTTAATCACGTTGTTGGGTATTCTCCCGGTTGAAGATATCAAGCATGAACGCAAGAGAATCACCGGAAGAGAGGACCGCAGACGCCTGTTTCCCGTATGCACTGGTCAGTTGAGAGGCCACAGGCGCGGTCAGCGGTGGTGGTGGGTTCTCCTGACTGTCTCGTTTCCCCTTTTCTGCCCCGGCCGTTCGAACTTCTCCCGAAGTTCGTTTCAGCGCTGCCGCCCGCCCCCGCACGAGGCATGGTGGCATCAGGCAAAGACGGCACAGTTCGGAAACTGAATCACGAAGGCCCTTTCATGGTGACCGCCCGAGAACGGACACTCATCCAGGACTAATAGAAATTATTCTGACATGCCGTTGTGGAAGATGTCACGAAGAATGGTCAGAAAGAGTCCTTGAAAAATTAGTGGAGGGGAATTGAATGCCATTCCTAATATGCCCCAGCCCGGATTTGAACCGGGGACAACCAGATCTTCAGTCTGGCGCTCTCCCAGTCTGAGCTACTAGGGCAGTCTCTATCTAGTTGTACATCGGTCTTATTAATCATATCCTCACGTGGTGCTCTCCACGGTGGTGCCAATTTTTATAGATCCCTGTCGACGTTGATACCATGTGGTGGCCCAAACGACGCAAGGACGACCGTGACGATACAGCGTTACTGAAAAAAATCGACGAAAGGAGCTCTAAAGTCGTTCATGTCACCCACAATGACTTAGATGCTGTAGGGGCTGATGCGGTCCACCGGATCTGTCACGGTAAGATCCTCACATTCTATTGCAGCATCGGGTTCTTCCCCCGCGTGCTCGACATCCTCGGGGGCACTCCCGGAAGAGGGGACACTATCAGCATCAGCGACCTTGGGTTTCAGAAAGCAAATGAACGCTCACTCAGGAAGGCAAAGGCCGCAGGGTGGCGCATCGAGTGGCGGGACCATCACAGGTGGAACGAGGCTGAGACCTCTTTGGTCAGGGAGATAATCGACCACTTAACAGTAAATACTCATACCTGTGCATGTGGCATCTGCAGAGAAGAACTGCTCCCTGACAACCCTCTCGCGCAGGAGATCGCACACGTCGTCTGCGACTATGACCTCTGGCACCACAAGGACCCACGGTCAAAGGTCCTGGGTCTCGTGCTCCAGCGCCAGAGAAACCGCGACCATGTACGGGACTGCCTCATGCAGGGGATCTTTTCTGACCCTGGTATTGAGGCTGAATATGCAAGCATAACTGACGAGATGAACCGGGCCATGCGTAGGAGCCTCAACCACACAGTCCTGAGGGGAGCGCGGTACAAGGTTGCATTCGCACCTGGCTATGGTTACCCCAGCGAGACTGCGGCCTTTCTCAGAGAGGAGCTCGGGACTGCAATTGAAGTTATCATATCCCCCTCAGGGAGGTTCTCTATCCGATCAGTCCCCCCGATCAGCCACCTGATCGCACGTGAGTTCGGGGGTGGAGGCCACCCCAATGCAGCGGGTGGCACATTTCACTTTACACTCCTTGAAAAGCTCCGCTACTTGATCCTTCGAGATTCCGCGGACTTCAACCGGTTTGTCGCGATTTCAGAGGAACTCTGATTACCCGGGCTGCGCCCATAAGATCTGACCAGAACGGTTCGCAGCGTCCTGTACAGTACCCCCCCACCTCGAACCGGCCCTGCTCAAAGTGCTCATAGAGGAGCCTGCAGGTCGCCTCATCCGGGTGCGTCACCACCACCTTCCGGCCCGGGTACTCATCCAGGGCGTCAATAACACCGGGGACCATGGAGGCGTCCACCACCACGCTGTCCTGGCATTCAAGTAGTACCTCCAGGTCGTCCTGTGTTGCCCCCGGGCAGTACAGTATCACTTTCTTACCCTTGAGTGCAGAGGCCTCCTCTTCGAGGACGCGGTCACAGAACATAACATGCCCTGCGATCCCTTCGTCCCGCATCGTACGCAGGACCCGGCGGTACTCAGTAGTGAGAGACGCACTAAATTCATCCGGATCGTCATAGTACGCGTCAACCAATCCCAGGGCGTGGGGCGCTGGAAGACAGAACCATGTCCCGGTCAGGGAATGTTCCAGTGACTCAAGGTCTCTGACAAGGAGCGATGCGGTCATACTAGGCTCATCCACCAGATCTCTGCCACTAACCCCGGTGAGGGATGCCAGCACCCTCTCCCGGTAGTACTGCCCACCAGCGCAGGGTGTATCAATCCCGGCCCCGTACTGAGGCTCCAGAGAGATATCAGTTAGGACGGTGGTGAGGTCTGCCTCCATGCCAGGGTGCCGTACAATCCATGAGGCGAGAGTCCCCCGATCCGGTAAATCCGGGTTAGAACCGAGCGATCTCGTCTTAAAGACGAAATATTTGGCCATTCTCACCATGGTATTTATGCGTATAGCCCAAAATCATACCGATGAATCGACGGGCACAGCTCGTTACATGCGGGCTCCCCTATACGAATGGGCCCTGCCATATCGGCCACCTGCGAACCTATGTACCTGCGGATTACTACGTGCGGTTCCTACGCATGTGTGGCGAGGAGATGGTCTTCATCTGCGGGTCAGACAACCACGGGACCCCTATAGTGGTGAGCGCGGAAGAAGCGAAGAAGAGTCCGAGGGAGATATCAGAAGAGTTCCATCACCACTTCGATGCCACATTCCGCAGGATGAATATCATATTCGACCACTTCGGGATGACTGATGACCCCACCAACCACCAGCGTACCAAAAAGATAGTGGAGTCCTTGATCGCGAATGGCCATGTCTATGCCGCACGGATCCGCCAGAGCTTCTGCACACGCTGCGGCCGCTTCCTCCCGGACCGTTACGTAGAGGGCATATGCCCGCACTGCGAGAGCCCTGCCAGGGGGGATGAGTGCGACCAGGGGTGCGGGAGGCACCTGGAGCCCGGGGAGATTAAGGAGCCAACCTGCCTGGTCTGCGGGACAAAGGCAGAGTTTCGGGAGCAGGAGCACTACTTCTTCAGGTTAAGTGAATTTTCAAAATTCCTGGAGGCATACCTCGAAGGTGTTGCCGGGACATCTAATGCACGTAACTACGCGCTTGGGTGGGTTAAAGAGGGGCTTCGCGACTGGTGCATCACAAGAACCTTAGAATGGGGGGTGAAGTTTCCGGGCCGCGAGGACCTCGTGGTATATGTCTGGGTGGACGCCCCGATCGGCTATATAGCATTCACCGAGGAGTGGGCAAAAAAAGTCGGGAGGTCCTGGAGAGAGTTCTGGTGTGGAGAATCGACTGTCACCCACTTTATCGGGGGCGACATCATCTATCACCATGCCGTCTTCTGGCCCGCCCTCCTGCAGGGCGCAGGGCTTGCCCCTTCAGCTGCTATCGTTGCGAGCGGTATGGTCAAGATAGATGACCACAAGTTCTCGAAGTCGAGAGGGTATGTCGTATGGACCAATGACGACTATCTCGACCAGGGCTTCTCTCCTGACTATTTAAGGTACTACCTCCTCTCGTACACGAACCATACCAAGGAGTTGAACTTCTCATGGAAGGTCCTTGCCGAGCGGGTTAACCACGAACTCGTAAACACCCTGGGCAATTTTGCCTACCGGACACTCCACCTTGCTACATCGGGCTATGGTGGGGTTCTTTCAGGCGAGGTTGACCCTGCCATCTCCCACGAGATCCGAAGAACCATCGAAGAGGTCACAGCGGCAGTGAAGGCCTATGAATTTAAGGAGGCTGTCGACCGGACAATGACCCTTGCTGCATTTGGCAACACCTATATCCAGACCAACGCACCCTGGAAACTTGAGAAGATCGATCGCGAGGCCGCAAAAGCGGTCATCAGGAATTGCCTCCAGATCACCAAAGCCCTCGCACTACTGGTAGCACCTGCTATGCCTGATGCCGCACAGCGGCTCTGGGCAATGCTCGGATTTGAGGATGAGGTCTTCTCCCACAGCCTGAATGAGGGGCTCGACCCCCTTCCTGAAAGTCAGCTGCCTAAGCCATCTCCACTCTTTGTAAAGATCGAAGAGAAAACCCTTGCCGAGCGGGAGACACTCCTTCAGCAACGGGTGGAAGAAGCCAAAAAGAGAGGTAAGAAGAGAGAAGTCCTCACAATTGAGGAGTTTTCAAAGATGGACCTCCGCATCGGGAGGGTCCTCTCAGCAGAACCAGTTCCCAGATCAAGCAAACTCCTCGTACTGAAGGTTGACCTGGGAGATGAGGTGCGCCAGATCGTATCAGGTATCGCACAGTTCTACAACCCCGGGGAGATGGTGGGAAGAGACGTCGTGGTGCTTGCCAACCTCCAGCCAGCCAGGATCTTCGGCATCGATAGCAATGGGATGATCCTTGCGGCAGGAGACGCAGCAAGCCTCCTGGTCCCGCTCCGCGAGGTCCCACCCGGTACAAAAATCAGGTAACCGTGCACCAGCAGGTCGTTGAAGGGCAAGGGGCAAGTCCCTCTTCACTCGCTTATCACGGCAGGAGGAGATGCACCACCCCGGCCTGATGGCGGTCCCCTCGTCCCTATTTATTCCAGGGGAAGATCTTTAAGTGCGAGTCCAGCCATCCTCTTCACGTACGGGTTCTCGTCATCGAGACGGGCCGTCAGGAGCTCCCTCGCGGGGGTGTAACTGAGCAGTCCCAGTGATTTTGCAGCCATAAACCGTACATGGTCTTTAGGGTCATTGAGGGCATGCATAAGTGCAGGCCCTGTGGCATAGTCCCCTATTGCCCCCAGTGCCTCGGCGCTACGAAACCGGACCTTCCATTCCGGGTCCTTCAGAAGCATACAAAGGGGTCCTGACGCTGGCATTCCCGTTTTGATCAGGGCCTGGGTCACCGCACTCCGCACCTCTTTATCTTCGTCATGCAGTGCGACGATGAGGTAACTGACGAGGCTGGGGTCTCGTGCCAGTCCCAGTGCTTCTGCCGCTTTTGCACGAGCGAGGGGATCTTTGGCATGCTGCAGGGTGGTGACTGCTTCGCTCATCTGATCTCCTGCTGGGTACAGGGAGTCTTCTTTCTTCCATCCAAGGTCCATACGAGATCTCTCTTCTCGAGGGAGATAGTGTCACTGGTTCATCACGCCTCCTGCTCCCATATCTCCGCGTCCAAGGGAATGGGTGCCAGGGGTCAGGGTATCGCCAGATATGTATTGCAGCCGGTGGTGTATACCACCTTAAACGCAGTTTTCAAGTCAAAGAGAGGCCTGGATGCCGAAAAGGCATTTGAGGCCATCTGAAAAGGCAAGTTGATCAGATCTCACGCAGAATGAGAAGCCCCTGCGACTCTGCCTGCACCAGAGATCAAAGACCAGAAAAGATGCAGGAAGGAATGGATAAGAGCATCACAGGACTTGGTGAGGCGGTCCTCATTTCCAGGACGACCCTGTGGATAAGACCTGTTGTAATAGCACTCAAACGAAAATGGAAGAGATGATGGTGTGGGCATCTATGCCCACATGAAAAAAATACCCGAGTTTACCAGGCTTCAGGGAATGCCATGTTGGTGTAGATGTCCTCAAGTCGCAACTTGTGGCCACGCTCCATTGAGGCAAGATCGGTGAAGAGCTTCTTCTGCCCGGCATCATTTGAGGCATTCGCCAGCTGGGTGTACATCTGCATCGCCTCGAGCTCTTTCTTGATAGCGATGACGAGTCCTTCTACGGGCTTGAGATCAGGGGTGAGGGACGGGGTCTTTAACGCATCGACTACCTTGTAGTCCTTAACCTCTGAGAAGTTCAGGTCTTTGGGCTGCTTGGACAAAAGACCCTGGAGGAACTCACGGTGCTTGGTCTCATCCCCTGCGAGTTCGATAAAGATCTTCTTGAGGTTAGCGTCCTTGACCTTGTCCGAGATAGTCTTGTAGAACGTGTAAGCCTCGACTTCGCGATCGATGGCAATAGAGATGATTTTTCGATAATCTTCCGCATTCATCTTTCAGTTCATCTCCTGACACATAACAATTACCAGAATAACTATATAAGCAAATCGTTATTCCCTGGTATAAAACCTGAAAAAACGTGATAAATGAGGCGTTTTACAGCGATATCTCTCAGTATATCTTCTTCCTGCACCATTAGCATCAAGAACCCCTCTTTTTTGCACCATCACATCTCTCTCCAGATGCACATTCATAGGGCAGTTTCATGAGATGCACAAACGAACCAAAGTCATTTGACAGGAAAAAGTGGACGCCCAGGTCGGAATTCGAATCCGAGTCGTCTGCGTGACAGGCAGACATAA
>JAPKXQ010000052.1 GCA_026394765.1 Methanomicrobiales archaeon | reverse complement strand
AACTTGGAAACGAAGTGGAATCATTCCATGTCAATTTGACAAAAGATGTTAAGGACCAACTTGTGGGAATTGGTATGAAAGATCTGTTATTGGATAGGAGATGTGTGAAGGTGTAGTGTACATCAACTCCTCTGTTCAGGTAGTGACATAAAAGTCGACAACATCAGCAGCAACTTCCCGGTAGGTCATGCCATTCACCGCAGACCCCGATACATTGACGACACGGTCGGGGGAGTTACTGCTAATGATTGCGGGAAGGACGATCCCTGTGACATACGTCAGATGTCTAGTGCCACCAAAATAGACCATTTTAGAATTACCATTTGAATCATCTCCCCCGGAAACGTCCTTCATTACCGCATTCTTTAAGACAAAGTCCAGACCTTTCTCTACTGCATGGGAATAATTCGATACTCCTCCTGGGAGATAACCTTCGTCCTCAAATGCATGAACCGCTTCGGCAGTTGCAGATACTTTATAATCGAGGTCCAAAGAACTTCCAAATGATCCATCAGCATTCTGATTTGAGTACAGGAATGCAAGTCCCCCTTCAATGGCCTTGTTGATCTCTTCAGGCGTCGCTGCAGATGACCCGCCCCCAAGAGAGATGCAAGCCAATAGCATGGTACCCACTATAACCCACGTCACAATACGCATTGTTCATCGCCACCTTGAATTCAAAAAAATTTATATGCAATTCTTCTACTCCTAATGGAAGTTATTAAAGATTGTGGATCTAAATTATAAATAAAATAAATATTATGTTAATATCGTTTCTCAAATCATCCCCACCAAATCCCCTTCACCCGTCGTTGAGAGCCAATACCCCTTCGTCGGTGTCATCAGGCGACTGTCGCTATAGAGCGGGTTTGTACTGCCCCGGATGATCGGGTAGTCGGACTGGGTGCCCTGGATGAACCCTATTGCGGTGACCCACTTCTCTCCGAGCGAGAGGAGTGTATCGCGCGCTGAGGTAGGGGTTGTCCCCGCAAACCCTATTGCGTTCCACCCGGGCATAAGATGGCGGGAAGGGGGCATGGGGATGCTCTCGGTATCAAAGACAAGATCTAGTGATGTCGCAGTCGCCGAGTAGACCCAGATCCCATCGAGGGGCTTGACTTCGTCACCCTTCCGGTAGTAGTCCCAGCCATGCAACGGGTCGTACCGCCAGATAGAGTGGCCTGAAACATTCACTGAACCAAAGACCTCAAAGGCAGTCCGGTGCCCCTCGGCAAGGAGACGTGGCGTGGAGACGAAGTTCCATCCCTGGGAGAGAGAGACCACCGTCACACTCCTGGTGACATTGAAGGGCCATTGATTGGAAGCCCCTCCGACGGGGTCATACACCGTGATGGTGTGGCCCCCGGGGGTTGTGATGTCAGAGGCCGGAATGGAGGTAGTGATCTGGGACGCAGAGAGGTAGCCGGTATCCCGGGGTGTTCCGTCCCACCAGACATCGCTCTCGGCGGTGAAGTACTGTCCGTACACCGTGAGTATAAACGGCGGACCTCCTGCGGTTACGGTGGGAGGGGATAGCGAGGTGATCTGCGGTTGGCCTACGGTTACCGCATGAAACGTAAGCGGAGTGGACTCTCCACCGCCAGGGGGATCATTGAAGACTGTGACGGTATGATCTCCTGGATTGGCGATATCGAGGTCAGAGACCTGCGTCCTGATCTCAACTTCTGATACATAAGTCATGGCACGTACGCCACCGTCCCATCGAACGGTGCTGCCCGCAACAAAGTTTTGCCCGCTGATGGTGAGCGTAAACGGCGGACCTCCAGCAGTTGCCTTGTTGGGGTTGAGAGTTGAGAGAATCGGGACCGGATTAAGAACCGGGAACGTGACCGGGTCCGAGGTCCCGCCTGCAGGATCATACACGATGATGACGTGGTACCCTGCCTGGACCACATCCGATGCAGCGATCTGGGCGACCAGATCCCCGCTTATCGTGAAACCCGTCTCACGGTCAGACCCGTCCCACCTGACCCTGCTGTCCCGGGTGAAGTACTGGCCGGTGACCGTAAGGGTGAATGCAGGCGACCCGGCGACCGCTGAAGAGGGTGCGAGAGAGGTGATGATCGGTCTCGGGATATCACCCGTCACCGTAAACGTCTTACTGTTCGACGTCAAACCCGAATCGGGGTTATAAACCGTGACTGTCGCTGTCCCTGCCGCTCCAATGTCACTTGCCAGAATCGAGGCGGTCAATTGAGTCCCTGAAACATATGTCGTCGTCCGGTCTACTCCGTTCCACCGGACAATGCTCCCGGAGTTGTAATTTGTTCCAGTGAC
>JAPKXQ010000035.1 GCA_026394765.1 Methanomicrobiales archaeon | reverse complement strand
GAATCCGAGCATTTAATTCAAGGATAATGCGAAGTAATTGGGCGATTAGTTCGATTATGCGAGGATGCGACTGATTTATTATTTGCTGATCCTCTTCGCATATTTCCATAGTAATATCCTAATAAACTGTTATCTCTCCTATTACTTAGATCTATCGGTTTTTGGAGGTGATTTTAACAAAAAAAGCCCAAATACTGATAATAAAAATTATTCTAAATGGGGGGCTGAATAGTTACCCCTTTTTTTAACTTCCCATTCCACACTGCGTTTCAGGGGAACCAATCTCCATTTATCTCGGTCCCGTATTCTACGATAAGAGGTATTTCAAAGGTTTTTACTGCTCCCGCCCATGCTTTGAGGTCATGATCAAATGTACCGCCGATGATCTTTTTCAGGTTAAGACTTTTTCAGGCTTGATTCCAGGGTCGCTCCGCATCATTAAGCGGATGGAGGGTACTGCCACAGTGGCACGGATCCTCTTTGCAGTTGCCAAGGGAAACGGCCATCCCATGGGACCATTCATGGGTGATGTACACCCATGCTACCTGGCTTTCCTGCCGTCCTCTCATACGACCTAATACTCTGTAGTGTGATCAGGTCTTTCCGCACCCGCGGACTCTTTGGTGGGGGTGAACGCTGCATGGTAGAGCGACCCGGTTTGTGGGGTGAGGATCATCTCCTCCAGCGAACTTATCCCGTTGTTTTGAGAGTGATTTTTTAAATCTTCTCCAAATGAAGATCCTACTCCCGGGAAGACGAGATATCCAACGATGATAAGGATAGATAGACAGATAATACTGCAGTTTTCACCCATAGACAGTTGGTTATTGCATAAAGGGATAAATTTGAGTGAATGTGAACTAAGGTCATACCAAAAAGAGGGTGGTAGTAGTGGATTTTGTAAAGAAAGAGACACTGATTCCCGTTTCACGGGGCGAAATTCCTGCAGATACGCTTTTTTCCCAGGTAGATCTCTATAACCCATTCACCCTTGGATGGGACGAGACAAATATTGCTGTCTATCGGGGTATCGTCGTTGGTCTTGGAGACTACCAGGGGAGAGAAGAGGTCAACCTCAAGGGAAAGAGGGTAGTCCCTGGCCTCATTGATGCCCATGTTCACATCGAGAGTTCACTTCTCACTCCGCATGAGTATGCCCGCCTAGTGAGCAGGCACGGTACATCAACTGTTATTGCCGACCCGCATGAGATAGCCAATGTCCTCGGGACCACGGGACTCTCTTACATGCTCGAATCACGCAAGGGGCTGCCGATAGATATCTTCTTCATGCTGCCCTCATGCGTTCCGGCAACCCCGCTTGACCTGGGGGGAGTAGTACTGTCAGCAGGGGACCTGTCCACATTCATCAGGCACGAGGGAGTAGTCGGCCTTGGCGAGATGATGAATGTGCCAGCAGTCCTAAATAAAGACCCGGATGTCTGGGCCAAGCTCTCTCTCTGTTCTGTTATTGATGGCCATGCACCTCAACTTAGCGGGAAAGACCTCAATGCCTACATCCTCGCCGGGCCGTCGAGTGACCACGAGTGTACCAGAATAGAAGAAGCCCGGGAGAAGCTTGCTCTGGGGATGTACCTCTTTCTCCGCGAGGGTTCCACAGAACATAATGTTGCATTACTATCCCCTCTCCTCACGACTGCTACTGCCCCCCGCTGTGCATTTGCCACTGACGATGCACACGCCGATATGCTCGCTAGGATGGGCCATATTGATCACGCAGTGCGGGTGGCAATGGATGCGGGCGTCGAGATGGAGGTAGCTCTTCGGTCTGCAACACTATCAGCAGCTGAGCGGTTCGGACTTCATGACCGTGGTGCCCTAGTCCCCGGGCGTGTTGCGGACTTTGCCGTACTGAGTGATGGCAAACCCTTCGCAGTAGAGGCAACCTACCACCGGGGACTTTTGGCATCAAAAATACGTCCCCCTACTCTCCCTATCCCCAGAAATAACTTTGATGCCAGGGCACCTGTCCTGAAAGAGATAGCATTCATGGGGAAGGGTACTGCCCGGGTCATCGGGATCGTTCCGCACCAGATCATCACTACTGATCTCAGATACATTATTGGTTCCGAGAACGAACTCCCTGACCTCGAGCGAGACCTCCTCAAGGTTGTGGTCTGCAACCGCTACCGCCCCAGTCCATGCGGGGTCGGGATCGTACACGGCTTTGGACTCAATGAGGGGGCACTCGGGGCGAGTATCTCCCATGATGCGCATAACATCGTTGTGGTGGGGACGAGTGATCATGAGATCCTCACGGCGATCAAGGGGATAATCCGCGTGTCGGGAGCGATCATTGCAATTGGGGGTGGTCGGACCACCATTCTGCCGCTCCCAGTTGCGGGGCTCATGTCAGATCAGCCCTACGAAACGGTAATAGAATCGCTCGATACTATAAGCGGGCATGCCCATGACCTTGGTGCAGTGAAGGACCCATTTATGTACCTCTCGTTTCTGGCCCTCTCCGTTATACCCGCCTTAAGGATAACCGATCGCGGCCTCTTCGATGTCGGGTCATTCAGGGATGTCCCGGTAATAATCGAAGACACCGGTAATTAAAGGGTTTAAGTGTGGCCTTTGGGCATGAAGACTCAAGAGAATTCACAGTAGGACTATTTCCCCCTGCGGGAGCGAAATGGAGAACCAGCTGGACTCAATTGTGCAGGGTATGTCGATGCTGAGAGTATCAGTCATCTTATCTTAAGAGTATCAGCGTTGTAAGACAGATGATCCCGCACAATGAGACATAGCTGGGTTCATAATTAGTTCTCTACCAACAACAGATAAGATTTTGCCTTCATCCGCTCTCTTGGACCGATGAGCTGGAAGAGAAAATCATCAAAGTCACTCCCAGGCACCACTTCCTTGTCCCGAATGAAACTTACCCCCCTGGGAGGAGCGACCCACTGGTCACCGTGGTAATCAGATCCCATTGTCCGGTCAGAATCAGGAGAGCTGCCAGGATCACTGGCTGATGAATGAGGTAGATAAGGAGGGTATGGCGGCCAATGTAGCTGATAGGGAGAAGTCCTGGTGGGCAGTGGTGTGCAAGAGGGATACGTCGCACTCCCCGGGGGTAAAGTCGGTTCCCGATAGAGGCGCCGATCAAAAATACCCCGAACCAGGGGAGAAGTGGGGTGTAGTCCAGGCTTGCAAAAGCAGTGGGGTGGACCCCGAGCCAGAGGAGCCAGACTGGCCCCTGCACCCTTGGGACGATGAATCCGGCAAGGACGAATGCGAGTCCAAGGGGCAGGAGGGTCCGGGGATATCGCAGAAAGAGGGGCCCTATCATCACCGCGATACCGATCAGGTGAAGGATCCCAAAAAAGACTGACTCACCAGGGAGTAGTATCCATGTTATCGCGGTTATAAGGAGACCACAGGCAAAAATCGTGGCACCACGCTTCAGGACAGGGGTATAGGGGCAGTCTTGGTTCACTCCTGGGGGTGACGCGCGGGCGAGTGAGAGAGTGAGTGAGACTCCGGCGATGAGGACGAAAAGAGCCGCTGTGGCGATTGCAAAAAATCGCCAGAACCCCTGGAGGACAGGGACTGGGGAGATCCCCAGCCAGGCAATGTCAAAGAGGGTGTGATAGATCAGCATCATGAGGAGTGCGACACCTCGAAACGTATCTATCTCCCAGTAACGCCCCCCCTCGCCCATACTCTAGTACCTTATATTGGTGAGGGCCTTGCTACCGTAATACCGGGGGATCCCTTCTACCTGCGACGAATATCAGAACTCATGGGTACTGTCACCTCACCCAAGCTAAACTCCTCCGCGCGAGAGTCTTTCCAAGTCGGTGGGTTCATCTCTCCCCCCTTCCACCCAACTATAGGCATGTGCTAGAGTTGTCCACTGCTGTGCAAGAACTAGGATGTGAATGAGAATGATCGATGACTTGATCCGAGGAAACGAGACTTTCAGAGCCCAGGAATTTGCATTGAACCGCGAACTCTACAAAAAGCTCGCCGCAGGGCAGAGCCCGCAGGTACTCTGGCTGGGGTGTTCTGACTCACGCGTGAGCCCTGAGAAGATCACCACTGCAAATCCCGGAGAACTCTTTGTACAGAGAAATATTGGAAATATCGTTCCTGCTAATGACTGGAACCTCTCTACCGTACTCGAATATGCGATCGTGCACCTGCACGTGAAGGAGATCGTAGTCTGTGGCCACGCTGGGTGTGGGGCCATCAGGGCTCTTGACAAGGAGAGCAGCGACGCATACATCCCTCTCTGGCTCAATAACGCGGTGGAGGCGAAACGCAGGGTGGACGCGAAGAGGAAGGCCCCAGCAAACCCACAAGAGGCTGACCAGCGGTACCGGGAGATCGAAGAGGAGAATGTGAGGCTCCAGCTTGAGCACCTGATGACCTACCCGATCGTTAAAAAAGCTGTTGATTCCGGTCAGATCAGACTTCAGGGCCTCTATTACGACCTTGCAGACGGCACGCTCTCGAAGCTGCGCTAACCGCTCCCTGCAAGGAGCCTATCCACCTCTTTTGTGATGAATGGGAGCGAGACCCTCCCGAATGGCATGAGACGGCCGGAAATAAGGACGATAGGGACCGGTGGGTGGTGCGCTGCGATTACCTCCCTGATGTGGGAGGGCAGGTCACCCTCCAGCCGGGTGAGTTTGAGAACAACTCTATCTCCGTATCGCTCTTTGAGATCCTCTCTGAGCGCATTCACTGCTTGCGAAAGATCACCTGATGGGTGGCAGAGCGTGAGACCACAGCTCCTTGTATCGTCGCAGGGGAAGGGTGAACAGGAGGTATCATCAAACCCAATTATCTCGATATCTATTAGATCTCCCATAGAACTTAGCTAATTGGGTTGATCTGCAATAACTTTGATGATTGGGGGGCATCATCGGGAACGAACTGTAGCTCCCGTGTTGCTTGCCGAAGTTAGGAGTACGGTCCCACCAGTATCCTGACCCATATACTCTTCTGCAGCCCGGCAGACCTCCTGCATGTTGGTGTCCCCTATAGCGTAGAGTGACGGGCCAAAAGAACTCATTCCTGCACAGGCAGCCCCCGCTTCACGCATCGCGGTGAGGAGGGCCCTTATACCCGGGGGTCGCAGGGAGATCTCTACCTGCTTGAAACCTAATTCCTGGATGGCGTTCACTGCGCTTCCAAAGAGGTCAAGGTCGTGCTCGACGATGCCAGGAAGCATCCTTACCATCACTTCTCTGCAGATAGCACCGACGTCTCTTTCCGGCACTGGACAGTGGCTGGAAAAGATCTCCTGCTCCTGCGATCCACTCGCGCCGGTCTGCATGGCAGGTATGGCAAGTGCTATCCTCCAGTCAGGGGGAAAGGGTTGTCTGAAGATCAATGGTGCTGGCGCAACTCCTGATGAGGAGCTGGAAGGTGAAAACATTGTTTTTTTCTTCCCCGCTCCAAATTCATGTCCTCCATCGATGATGAACCCCCCGTAGGCAAAAGCCCAGGTCCCTATCCCGGAAGTCCCTCCTCTACCTGAGATCTGAGCCAGTTCAGGGACACTCCTTGTCTCTCCACAGAGTTCTGTTATCGCCCGGGCAGTCGCAAGCGCGAGCTGGGTCCCACTCCCGAGTCCGCAATGCTGGGCATATAGTGAGTGGATCCTGATCCCGACACCTTTACCTGGGGAGATATGTGCAAGGACGCGATCCGCGACAGATAAGACAATGTTTCGTGCCCACTCTTCTCCGCCATTGACGACGACTGCTTCGGATGGGTATGCTTCAATGACGACACAAGGGTTGTTAAGGGCTATTCCAATTCCCCCGTCGACCCGAGAAAGACCCCCATGCATGTCCAGGAGCGTTATATGGATACGGGAAGGTGCCTCTACCATTACATGTGGTCGGTCGATGAAATGGGCATAGGGGAACTCTTCATCGATGGCGAGGAGCGGCTCGCCCCCATGAAAGATGAGGTAAGAACGATTGAGGAGCGGTTCATTTCGGGATATCCTGAATCTGCTAGATGCGTCTTCTCCTGCGCGTGTGGTGGTGATGGATGAGACCTCTCTTCGTGCTTCAACTTTGTGCCTTGAGAGGATCTTTCCTATCGGGATATCAGCCATGAGCAGGTCGGCTCGCACGCCTGGGGGAAGACGAGATAAGGGGGCATACGAGGTCGCCCTGATGAGGACCTCCCTGCTCTCCTCATCAAGAATTGCCACTTCGCGGTAATTTACCTGGGCTCCAGTTTCTATAGCAAGACGAAGAGCGATCGCCTCATCGGCGGGGATGACTCGTTGATCGTGCGTTTCGATGGCGACCCTCCTCCCGATCACCGCTTCGAGGAGTGAGGTCACCGACCCGTCAGTGGATAGCAGGATCTTCTGAACTGAGGAGAGTCTTCCTGTTCTCTCTTCTATTACATGGAATGCTTCAAGAAAGTCCATAGTCCGTAAAACGGTTTAGGGAGGAGTAAGACTTGGGGCTAAAAATAAAAGGGTGGGCATGAGTGTATCTCGTATCTGGGCTATCCAAATCTTTCAAATCGTTCCCGGGATGCACTGCAGATCGGACAGATATCTGGGGCCTGGTCTCTTGCACAAAGATACCCGCAGACCCTGCATCGCCAGATCGGGTGGGAAAAAACACCCGGGGTGGGCGATCCCTTCACTTTGGCCTCTTCGCGGGCCCCGGGTGCAGGGCGCCGTTCAGGGATCGGTGCGATGGTTCTCTTTCCCTCTGCTGCCAGGTGATCGATATAAAGGCTGCAGTAGCATGCCCCATACTCGGTCAGGTCCAGGTCCCGGAAGTCGCAGGGGCAGACGATATCGAGGTCGTCTGCTCTTCTTCCCGATGCGAGGCGGCATGGGCATGCCAGATACCCGTATCGCGCCTCGTTGATGAGAAGTCCCCTCACGAGTCCTTGTAACATCTCCTGGTCCGGGTTGAGGAAATACCCGTGGGAAGACGCGGCGGCCGCGATGTCGCGCAAGCGGGTCGCAATCTCCTCACTTGTTGGTTCCCGAAAGGTCATCAGGAGAGCACCTCTCTTATCTCGCTCTCCAAAAAGCCCACGATGCATTGGGAATTATTGATGACCAATGTAGGAAATGAGCATTTAGGATTGAATTTTTCAACTGTCTTCATCACATCCGCGATCTCATCCTGGGGGAGGAGGTCGACATACAGATACCGGTAGGCAACACCAAGTGCATCGAGGAGTTCCCTGGTCTTTTTGCACCACCCGCACGTGCTCAGTGCAAACAGGACCACGTCCCCTCTATTTCTGCCATTCACAAATTCCATTAGTAGACCCGGCGATTTTCTTATCTCTTGGTTTGTAGGTGGGACTGGTATTTAACTGACGCGGAGGTGGTGGGTGAAAGGGATCGCAACAGGGATCATGCCAACCCTCTATTAACCTCAAACCTCGAAGAGGTGTGCCTTGAAGTGCGACTCTCTCGTTTTCGTATCAGCGCCACTCTTTTTTTGGGGGTTTACGGGGACGATTGGCACGTTGGCTACCACTGCCCAGCTGCAGAGACCTGACCTTTCATGAAAGATGGCACACTGCTCCCGCAAACAAGGCTTTTTGTCGATTGGACAGAGTTTTTCTCTGATAGTAGGACCTCCTGGAACTGACTGCATGATAAGTGGTCCCGGGGAGAAAAAAACATGGGTCACTCTGCACGGGATCTCCAGTCTTTGGGCATAAGTAAAAGAGGGGTGAAGTAAGAGAGGAGAAGTGCCTCTCTATGCAGGTCAGACCTGTTCTCCGGTCCTTATCTTGTAGGAGCGCTCTACCGGGATGATAAAGATCCTCCCGTCGCCGATCTTTCCTGTCCTTGCCGCGACCATAATTGCCTGAACAACCCGCTCGACATCGTCTTCTTTGACCACAACTTCTACTTTCACCTTGGGAATGAGGTCCACAACTATCGTCCCGGCCCGGTACTGGATAGTTATCCCTTTCTGGTCGCCTCTTCCTCTCACTTCGTCAACTGTCATTCCAAAGAGGCCTAATTCATCCAGGGCTTTTTTTACGTGTTCGAGGCGCTCGGGCCTGATGATGGCCTCCACTTTCTTAATTATCTCCCTCTTCTCCTGCGACATATATTCACGCCCGTTCCCCATGCTGGGATATATCGAGGCCGACATACTCCTCCTCCTCGCTCACCCGGAGGCCTATCGTTCTGTCCACGACAAGAGCCAGGACATATGATACCACAAAGGCATATATAAGGGCAGCGAGTGCACCCGCAACATTTGCGAGGAACTGATTGACATTGCCCTCAATAAGCCCTGAATAACCGCTAACTGCTGCAATGGCGAATATGCCGGTGGCGATCGCACCCCACAGACCGCCGACTCCATGTACAGCCCAGGCATCCAGGCTCTCATCGAGCTTGCGGTTGATGCGAAAGAGCATTGCACGGTAACAGATATAGCCTGCCATTGCTCCAATCACTATCGAGGCCAGGGGCGTGACATAGCCCGCTGCCGGGGTGATAGCTACGAGGCCTGCTATAGCGCCTGTCACCATCCCAAGAGAACTCGGTTTCCCTGAGAGCCAGCTCGCACAGAGCCATGCGAGAGCACCGGCTGCGGCAGAGGTATTGGTCACGACGAAAGCGTTCGCAGCAATGCCGTTTGCAGCCAGCGCCGATCCAGCATTGAACCCGAACCACCCAAACCAAAGGAGGGCAGCTCCTAGTAGTGTCATCGGTATGTTGTGCGGCTCAAGTGAATACTCTCCAAATCCTGTTCTTTTCCCAATCACGAGGGCGACAGCAAGTGCTGCAAAGCCTGAACTGATGTGGACTACAGTTCCTCCTGCAAAGTCTAGGCCCCCCAGTTGCATGGCCCACCCTCCCCCCAAGGCCCAGTGTGCGAGGGGGTCGTAGACAAGGGTCGTCCAGAGGAGTGTGAACACCACAAATGCACTCAGCCGGACGCGTTCAGCCATACCGGATGTGACGATGGCCATTGCTATCGCTGCAAAGACGAGCTGGAATGCCATGAAGAGGAGTGGGGGGTAAGTTCCCTCTCCCGGGTCCATCCCTACACCTTGTAACCCGATATATTGAAGGTTCCCGATAAATCCCCCAATGTCCTGACCAAATGCGAGGGAATATCCTATCAGGACCCACTGGATGCTCACAAGTGCAAATGCGATGAAGGCAAGAGCCACCATCGAGATAAAGTTCTTCCGGCGGACCAGTCCGCCATAGAAGAAACCTACTCCCGGGGTCATCAGCATCACAAGTGCGGTCGCTGCAAGGAGCCATGCAGTGGTCCCTGTGTCAAGTGCCATGGTAACTTTCCGTTCTTCAATCAATTCATACTGCAGTTCTCTAGTCTTACTGCAGTTGTTCTTCTTTCAACACCCTCCAATACAATGGAGATCTCATAGATGTGAACCCCATTTCAGGAACTCTTCACGTCCGCAGCGGTAATCACTGTTGCTTCATGGTCGGGTCCACCTCATGCGTCCTGACTCGGACCGATTCATCGACAGGGATAATGAATATACGACCATCCCCGATCTTTCCAGTCCGGGCCGTGGTTGCTATTACATTCACCATGGCATCGGTGTCACTGTCAGGGACGACCACCTCGACTGAGACTTTGGGCAGGAGGTCTACGAGTATCGTCTTGCCCCGGTAGGTGAGAGGAATACCTTTCTGTTCGCCCCTTCCCATAACCTCGTAGGTGGTCATCCCGAAAAACCCATGTTCTTCAAGGGCTCTCTTGACAAAATCAATTTTTTCAGGCCGAATTATTGCCTTGATCATTTTCATGGCCAACCCCTTCTCATTTTTGGGTTCTCTGATCTACTCATGCATGAACTTAAGCCTGACCGGTTGGTATTCCACATACACCCTGTCTCTCTCGTGGGTCGTATCCATTCCCTGAAGGGACGAAGGACATTGACCCTGGGATGGTACACTCATAATTTTCTTAGGAACACTTCTTACTCATATGTTTTTAATAATTTTAGTAGGAAGGAAGTTATCATCCTTACAATAAAAATATTTTTGTTATCTGCGAGAGAAAAAAAAATCAGTACATCGCCAGGTAGCGTTCGTGCTCCCAGGGGTGGACTGCGAGACGGAACGAGTCAGTCTCGATCTGGCAGATCCTAGTCATATTCTCAACGATATGACTTCCAAGAGCATTGCAGAGTACCGTGTCGTTTAGGAAATATTCGTTGGCTTCAGTAAGGCTTCCTGGCAGCATCTCGATGCCCATTGCTTTCCTGTCGGCTGTGCTCAAGTGATATATATTGACATCGCAGCTCTCGGGTGGCATCGTCTTTCTCTTAATCCCGTCCATAGCTGCTGAGAGCATAGCCGCGAAGGTGAGGTACGGGTTGCACATGGGGTCAGGGCTCCTAAACTCTGCCCTGGTACTGTTTCCACGTGCAGCCGGGACCCGCACAAGAGCCGAGCGATTGGATGAACTCCATGTTATGTACACCGGTGCCTCGTATCCGGGCACAAGCCGCTTGTACGAGTTGATGGTGGGGTTTGCGATCCGGGTTATTGCCTTGGCATGCGAAAGCAGGCCCCCTATATAGTATATCGCAGTGTCTGAGAGTTCTCTGGGTTTGTTAGCTTCAAAGAAAGCATTTTTTCCGTCTTTCATGAGTGAGCCGTGTGTATGCATCCCGCTCCCGTTGATACCCGCGATAGGTTTTGCCATAAAAGTCGCATGCAGCCCTTTCCTGAGTGCGAGCGTCTTGGTCGCGAACTTGAATGTTATCACTTTGTCGGCGGTGTCGAGTGCGGTACTGTACTTAAAGTCGATCTCATGCTGGCTCTCAGCTACTTCGTGGTGCGAAGCCTCGATCTCAAATCCCATCTGGGTCAGAGCGAGGGTTATATCCTTCCTGACGTCCTCTGCTAAATCTGATGGGGCGAGGTCGAAGTACCCCCCATGGTCCTGGAATGCAATGGAGGGTCGGCCCTCAATCATCTTGAAGAGGAAGAACTCCAGTTCAGGTCCGGTATTGAACGAAAAGCCCATCTTCGCCGCTTCAGCAAGGGTCTTTTTCAGGATGTAGCGTGGGTCCCCCTCGAAGGGCTTATCCCCATATGTCCAGACATCGCATATGAACCTGGCAACACGCGTGTCTGAAGGTCTCCATGGGAGGATGGCATACGTTGCCGGGTCGGGTTTGAGAAGCATATCTGACTCTTCAATCCTCGCAAATCCCTCAATTGAGGACCCATCAAACCATATACCGTCTGTGAGGGCTTTTTCAGCCTGTTCTACAGGGATTGCAACATTCTTGGGCTGCCCCTGGATGTCGGTAAATTGAAGCCTGATAAATTTGATGAGGTCAGCATTAATATGCTCAAGCATCTCGCCTACGGTGTCCTTAGCCATTATGGAAATAAGCTTCTATCCAATCATACTTATAGGTAATTGTCGCACGTGTATAGCATCGGAACCTTACGCGATAGGTCCTTCCCACGATGAACTGCAACCTCTCCCAGTATCAGGAGAGGAGTTTGCATGCGTGCTGCAGGGAGGTTCATATGAGGTTCCGGCAAGTCTGTGATCACAATGTGTGGGATTATCGGTGTGGTCGATCGGGACCGAAAAGGGATGAGCGGGGCATCCATAAAGCAGGCGCTCTCGATGATGAATGAGCGGGGGAGTGGTGAGGGTGCAGGGTACGTGGCGTATGGTGCCTTCCCTGATTACGCCGATTATTATGCCCTCCACATCTTTTTTGACAACATCCGCGAGACAAAGCCAAAAGTTGAAGATATAATAGAGCGTTGGGGAACGATTGTCCATGACGAACAGATCCCAACCTATGAACAACCGGGGATCAGAAAAGTTCACATCCCCTGGAGATACTTCTTCAGACCCGACCCTCTCCTTATGCCCCGGAGCACAACCCCGGAAGAGGACATTGTCACCCATCTCGTCATGCAGGTCAACTCCTCGGTTAAAGGAGCCCTCATCTTCTCGTCAGGCAAGAATATAGCAGTCTTTAAGGCATCAGGCTGGCCTGAAGAAGTAGCCGACTTCTACCGTATCCAGGACTACAAGGGTTACATCTGGCTGGGCCATAACCGGTATCCGACGAACACACCGGGGTGGTGGGGCGGAGCACACCCCTTTAACCTCCTGAACTGGAGCGTCGTTCACAACGGAGAGATCACCTCGTATGGCACGAACCGGCGCTATATCGAGAGCTATGGGTACCAGTGCACAATGTTTACCGACACTGAAGTGGTCGCCTACTTAATCGACCTCCTAGTTCGGCGGCACCTCCTCCCCATTCCCCTTGCGGTCAGGGCGCTTGCACCTCCCTTCTGGGACGAGATCGACCGGATGCCAGAGGTGGAGCAGCAGCTCAACCGTGCAATCAGGCTCACCTACGGTGCGGCACTGATGAACGGGCCTTTTGCCATAGTAATTGCGAACCAGGATGGGATAGTGGGATTCACCGATCGTATCAAGCTCAGACCCCTGGTCGCAGGGGAGTGTGGTGCACGCCTCTACATCTCTAGCGAAGAGGCGGCGATCAGGAGGATAGAGCCCGATATTCCCAGGATCTTCATGCCTCGTGCAGGAGAACCGGTGATAGGGAGGGTCGCCTCGTGAGCATCGGAAGTGTACCACTCCGTTATCTGATCACCATGGATATAGACCGCTGCATGCGGTGCGGCCGCTGCATCGAGAACTGTCCATATGGTGTTTTTCGGCGTGAAGGTGAGCAGATACGGGTTAACTCCCGCCCGTGTACTGCCTGCCACCGCTGTATCTCCCAGTGCCCCCGTGATGCCATCTCTCTAGAGGAGCGTCCTGTTGACTACCGGAGCCACCCGGTCTGGACGACCGAGGTCAGGGAAGCTATCTACAACCAGGCGAGGAGCGGAAAGATAATCCTGGCCGGTATGGGCAATGCCCTGCCCTATCCCATCATCTTTGACCGCCTGGTCCTGGATGCCTGCCAGGTGACAAATCCCAGTATCGACCCGCTTAGGGAGCCGATGGAGCTAAGGACGTACCTTGGGAAGAAGCCCTCCAGACTCAGGTTCAGAGAGACCCCTGGAGGCGATATCGAACTCGCCACCGAGATCGCTCCCAACCTCCAGCTGGAGACGCCGATAATGATCGGTCATATGAGTTATGGGGCTATCAGTCTCAATGCCCAGCTCTCCCTTGCGAGGGCAGCCCATGAGACCGGCACATTCATGGGGACCGGGGAAGGGGGGCTTCACGAGCACCTGTATCCCTATCAGGACCGGATGATCGTCCAGGTGGCCTCCGGGCGGTTCGGGGTAGATATCAATTACCTCGACCGGGGAGCTGCAATCGAGATAAAAATCGGGCAGGGTGCAAAACCAGGTATAGGGGGTCACCTTCCGGGTGAGAAGGTCTGCGCAGATGTCTCCTGCACCCGGATGATCCCTCTGGGCAGTGACGCGATATCTCCTGCCCCCCATCATGACATTTACAGTATCGAGGACCTCAAACAGCTCGTGAGAGGCTTAAAAGAGGCTACTGAGTGGAAAAAACTAGTCTTTGTAAAGATAGCCGCAGTGCACAACACTGCTGCAATCGCCGCAGGAATTGCACGCTCCTCGGCCGATGCAGTGGTTGTGGATGGATTTAGGGGAGGTACCGGGGCTGCGCCCCGAGTCTTCAGGGATCATGTCGGAATCCCAATCGAAGCCGCGATTGCGAGTGTGGATGCTAAACTGCGACAGCAGGGGATCAGAAACGAGGTCTCGGTGATAGCAAGCGGTGGCATTCGTGAGAGTGCTGATATCGCCAAGGTGATAGCACTCGGTGCCGATGCAGTCTATATCGGGACCGCATCGCTGGTTGCAATGGGGTGCAGGGTCTGTGGAGCCTGTTACAGGGGTCTATGCCCATGGGGTATTGCGACCCAGCGCGAAGACCTTGTCGCCCGCCTTGACCCTGACGAGGCCTCAGTCCAGGTCGCGAACCTTATCAAAGCCTGGACACTGGAGCTCTCTGAACTGATGGGTGCTGCAGGCATCAACAGTATCGAGAGTCTCAGGGGTAACCGGGACCGTTTGAGGGGCTATCTCCTTGACGATGGGATCCTTAAGGTTCTGGATGTCAAACCGGTGGGGGCTTGAGGAGATGCAGCGTGTCAGCATCGATGCCGCAGGTATCCACTACACCGACCTCAATAGGGAGATCAAGAGAGCGTTCGCTGCAGGTGCTCGTGAGATAACACTCACCAATGTCCTGGGTCAGCGGTTCATAGCCGACGGCCTTCGCGGAGACGTCTCTCTCATCATCAGGGGGGTTCCGGGTGGTGACCTTGGGATGTTCATGAGCGGCCCTACATGCACGGTGTATGGAAATAGCGACCACGCTTCCGGGAACACGATGGATGCAGGCACTATCATCATCCACGGGAGCAGTGGCGATGCAGTGGCGCACAGCATGCGGGGTGGCTCGATATATGTTCGGGACAATGTCGGGTACCGTGCCGGCATCCATATGAAGCAGTACGAGGAAAAATGTCCGGTCCTGGTAGTTGGTGGAAGCGCCAGGGCATTTCTTGGGGAATATATGGCTGGGGGCCTCATAATACTCCTGCGGAGAGGAGAAGATGGGCCATTTTCCGAGCGAGGTATCGGAAGCGGCATTCATGGAGGTGAGATAGTGGTGAGGGGTGAGATAAGTCCAGAATGCCTGGGTGTGGGTGCGAAGGTCGCTCCTGCATCTAGCGAGGACATTGGCCGTATCAGGCCATATCTGGAGCGATACAGGGCAGTCTTTGGTGAAGATTCCGTGATCCAACTTGATGGTCCCTACACCCGGGTCACTCCCTCGAGCAGTCGGCCATTTGCGAACAAGTATGTATGGGAGTAGCGGGGGAGAGGCATGACACGTGAGAGTTACCTTGATCTGAAGAAGGCAGTATGGGACCAGGGTCTGTGTGCAGGCTGCGGTGCATGTGTTGCCGTCTGTCCTGCAGACGCGCTCTTCTTTGTCCCAAACGATCCGTCCTGTGCACCATCGAGTACCGGATACTGTAAGCAAGCGAGTGATGGCGTCTCATGCGGGGCATGCTACGAGGTCTGCCCACGCCGGAGTGAGGGTGGGAGTGACATGATAGGGCCAAATCTCGAGGTAATTGCTGCAAATGCTGCATTCCCTGTTCCCGGGCGGCAGAGCGGTGGTGCAGTAACTGCGCTTCTGAGATCTGCACTTGATCTTGACCTTGTCGACGGAGTGGTGACTGTAGGAGAGGACCCCTGGACACACTGCGCCACATCCATAGTGATCAGAAGGGGCGAGGAGGTCGCCAGATATGCAGGGAGCCGGTACAGCTGGTGGACCCCATTCCTCCTGGGCATCAGGACTGCGGTGGTGGACATGAAGCTCAATCGAGTTGCAGTGGTCGGAGTCCCCTGTGTGGCTGAGGCAGCTGCCCGGATGCGCCAGTCCAGCAATGACCTCCTTATTCCTTACGGTTCTGCTATCAGGCTTATAATTGGCCTTTTCTGCACCGAGGCACTTGATTTTACGGTCCTGACCGAAGAAGTCCTGAAGAGAGGTCATGGGATCGATCCCTGGCAGATACGACGTATGGACGTGAAGGGGAAGCTTGAGGTGACATTTCTTGGGGGAAGAACACTCGATCTCCCTTTGAGCGACCTTACCCCTGCGGTCCGGCCCGGTTGTCACCACTGCACTGACTTCACCGCGGTCCATGCTGACATATCGGCAGGGTCAGTCGGGACTTCAGCGGGGTATTCCACAGTAATCATCAGGACCCTGGTCGGAAGGGGTATCCTTGACCTAGCAAAGGAAGGCGGATTTTTGGAGGTCTCAGGTGAGGTCGACTTAGCCGCAGTAGAACGCCTTTCGGCAAAGAAGATTCAGCGGGGGATCCAGGCGAGAGTGGCAAGAACCAGTCCCATGCAATAAAGGAAAGAGTCAACCTCTGACTGGGGGAAACAGTATAAGGACCAGTGTTACGTGCAAAGATCATCCAAAAGCCGTCATCGCCAGTCTTGGGGCCGGCTCAGCCAGGGGTGCGCTATCTGCCATCGGGGAGCAACGCTTGTGGTCTTTATCACAGGC